>JACSRU010000087.1 GCA_014879575.1 Chthoniobacterales bacterium
GAATACCGCTCCGAACCGAACTTGGCCGGTTGCGTGATGCCTTCGCGGTTCAGCCGTTTCTCATGCCCGGTAGCATGGGTCATTTCGTGAAACAAGGTCTGAAAATAGTCTTCCTGACTGCGGAAGGTGGCCGGAGCCGGAAGGCGGATGACATCATTCCTGGGGGAATAGACGGCGGCGAATCCGGCATGATGGATCGGGCAGAGCTTTGCCTTTTCCACGATGGCGGCGGCTTTTTCCGGCGACTGTCCAACATTTTGCGCGGCCGTGATCTGGGGAGCCTCAATGCCTTCGGTCTGATCGAGATTGAAGACGTTGGCCCACCGCACGAAAGGAACGCGGGCCTGTCGGCCATCCTCACGCACCATCAGATTTCCCGCGCCGTCGCGCCTTTCCAGAATCTTGTAGTAGATGACGGGCAACGACTTTTCTCCCTTCCTGATGTGGCCCCCAAGGTCGAGGGCTTGTTTGTAGGTCAGCCAAAACGGGGAAGTCCGGTCGGTCATGCCCAGGGTAAAGGCATTGATGCCGCGATAGGGTTTACGGGAAACGATGTTCTGGACGCAACTCGTCCACGGCTGTTGCCAGGGTACCGTGCCTTGCTTCAACTGCTCGATAAAGCGGTCGGTGATGGCCTGATAGATGTCCCGGCTCACAGCGCCACCTCCTGCCGGGCCATGTCAATAGCCGCTTCCGCGTAGTGGGGCGGAAGGCTGAATTCCTCGGCGATGACGCCGGAAAGTGGCTTCCCGTCCAGTGTCCGGGTGAAGAGCGGGGTTTCGTCCGCGCCGACTCCGCGGTCGATGTAGCCGAAGAAATAGGTTTCGAGGATGCTGGTATGAGGGTCGTTTTTCATGGGATGAGAGAGGATTGCTTGTGGGTTTTGGCGATGCGGACGGCCTGAACGGAGGCCAGCAAATCCGCGTTCCAGTCTTTGAGCCGGGGGCAGTCGGATGAAATTTTGAAGCCGGTCCAGTCCACGGTGCTGTCCCATGCCTTTTGCCAGCCGCGCTCCCCGGCACCGTCGTTGTCGAGGGCGACAACGAACCGCTGGCGGCGCTTGTAGGACCGCCACTTGAGTTCATCCGGCACGAAGGAACCGGCGCAACTCACCACGGCAAGCCGGTCATTCCTACTCGCAAAAAGGGTGTGATAACTCAGGGCATCAATGGGGGATTCGACGGCAACAACGGAAAGTGCCTCCCGGACATTGCCCACGGCGAACCAGGCCGTGAGCTTGTTTCCCAAGGTCGGACGAAAAGCCGATTCGTGCCGGGTGTCGCGCAGGGTCGCCCCGACAACCTTCCCGCAATCTGTCCGGTGCAGGAAAACGAGGCTCGGATTTGGGCGATGATCGTTCGCGTAAATCGAGCCTGTGGCGTGGAGTTCATCCACGATGGCCGGGGCGATTTTTCGAGTTTCCACCAGATAGGCGCGGGCTTTCGGCCAGTTGCTATCGTCCTTCATGGCGTATCTCGCCATCAGTTGTGGGAAGGGAAGCCGGTCGGACTCGGCGGATTTTCCGGGCGGAAATTCGATGCCGGAGCGGACGGCAGCCGTGGGATGAAACCCGCTGGCGAGGGATTGGCAGGCGGCGGCGAAGCTCTGGCCGGTCAGGTGCATTTGCAGGTCAATGGCCCCGGCCCCGCCCGTTCCGGTCTGATTGTCAAACCAGCGGTTGCCGGTGGTAACGATGTTGTGACGGTCGGTTTTTGCCCGAAAGCTGCGACCTTCCGGCTTGGGATCGAGGCCATGCCATGCCAGCAAATCCGGCAAGGCAACGGCCCGCAGATGGTCGGCGGATGCCGAAATCTTGTCCGCCTTGGACGGGAAAGCGTTCATTGCCAGCCGATGCGATGGCAGAAATCCGTGACGAGCCGTTCCAGAGTGGACAGCGGACAGCCGCTCCGTGCGCCAATTTCCTCAAGGGTGGAGGAGCCAAGCAAATCGGTGCGGACGCAATAGAGAACGACCGTGGCGCGGAGTCCCCGTTGTTCGACGGTGCCGCCTTCGGCTACCCAACCGAAGGTGCGGCTGAGAACTTCGCATGTTCGCCGGATGCTTTCATTTCCGGTCGGAGCGGGTTCGAGGAAGTCAACGGGGTGGCGGCAATCGGCATGGCGGATGTCGTTATTGAGGGTGTTCATGCCGCGACCATCGCACAAAAAATCGCCCTGCTAGCCCCGAGTTCGGGGCAAAATAATCGACGGTTCGGAATTGCCTCTGGACCCCCTTCTGTCTGATTTTAGACGGTGGGTATGATTCGCTTTTCCATGTCGAGAACTCCAGCAGCCACCGGGCGCAAATGGCTGCTTTGTTTCGCCATTATTCTGGGAATGTCTCTGGTGGAAGCCATCGTCTTCGGCGGCTTCATCAAGCAACCCATGCTTGCCGTCTGGTTCTCGGGAACCATCTGCGTTCTCCTGTTGGCGGCATTCACCTTTTTCGACCGCTCCAAGCACGTCCGCTTTGAAATCGGAGGCGGGGAACTGCGCATTCGAGGGGACGTTTTCGGGCGGCGCATTCCCTTGTCGTCCCTGAAACTGGACAAGGCTGCCGTGTTGGACCTGACGGCTTCGCCGGAATATTCTCCGAAATGGAAATTGATGGGAACGAGCCTGCCCGGTTATCACGCGGGGACATTTTTCCTCCGAAACGGGCAATCTGCCCTCGTGTTTCTCTCCGACCGCAGCCGGGTGCTTTCCGTCCCCATGACGAACGGAAAGCTGCTCCTGCTGAGTTGCGAAGACCCAAAAAAGGTTCTTTCCGCACTATTCCAGGAGGGCGATTCAACGCCACAACCGACGCTTTTTTGATGATCCACAATCGGCTCCGGCGGCAAATCGGGTTGGTAATTCTGCCTTAAAGGTGATAGGCCATTGATACTCCCATGAGCGATCGATCTAAAACGGCCTATTACAGAAGATGCTACCTGAATGATGACAAGAATGCCGATGCAAGCGGTGGAAAAACGCTTCAGAAGCTGATTTCTGAGGCGGTCAAAATCAAGTCCGCTCCATGGAAGAGGGCATTAGGCGCGGGGGGCTCCGACATCCAGCTTCTTTCCGTACTCGTGAACAAGAGTTCCTGCCTTTGCGGAGAGTTGGCTTATTATCAGAAAGAGCGCCATATTCCGTTGATCGACCATGACGAAAAAGGCGTCGTATGGCAGGGTAATGTCGAGCCGTTGGATTCAGAGGGGAAAAAGAGGAACCTGAAAGAAAATGCCTTATATTTTGCGATCAGGGAGAATCATGTTGCGGTCATACAGTCCATGGCAGTTGACACGCAAAAGCTCTCTGAGTTTTTAACCTGGCTCATCCAGTCGGAAGCCAAACTGGCTCCACTGGCCCTTATTGCCCTTAAAAACCTGCCTTCGCGCCACGCCTTGGAGAAGCTGAAAGACCACAATATCCGCGGCGTTCGCTTCAAGGACCGCCTGCTCACGAAAGTGAAGGAAGAGGTTCCACTTGAGCCTGGGGAACCACCTCGGAAGCGGCGTAAATTGGTTCACACGATTAAACAGAGCCCGATGGTCTTCAATATTCTTGCGCAGCTTGGCCTGAGCGAGGCGATACTTGAGAAACTCCAGTCAGAATCTGACCCGGGTGCAATCGATGTCGAGGTAGAAATCAGTTATCGCAGCAAGAAAGAGAAAGAAGGATTACAAACAGTTCGTGCATTGGCTGAAGTTTTCGGCGCGCAAGAGGGTTTAGAATGCACCATCCAACTCGACGGCAAGAGCAAAATCCAAGGAGCTGATCTTACCATAAGCGATTCTATTTCGGTCCAATGCCCACAGGGAAATGTGTCGGTCGACGACGCATTATCCAAATTAGCAAAATGGCTGATGGAGCAGATACAAGCGGGCAAGATTCCGTGAGCCTCCGCAGCAGGCTTCAAGGAGGTTACCTTCGAGGTCCAGCCACCGCCTTACTGGCGTTGGGGGCCGCCGGTGCTTGCTGGTATTTTTGGCCGAATTCCGCCTCCTCAAGAGAGACGCTTCTCTCTGGCTTGCAGAAGATCGCCTTCGTCTCAGCCGCATTCGCGGTCACCGCTTACAACCTCAGGACAAGGGTCGTCGATCTGGTCTTGAAAATTGAAACGACACCCAGCAGATTCGAAGAATACGCCCGAATTGCGAGAAATTGTGGAACCCGCCTTACCAACTTGGTACTCCTGTTCACAATCACGGCTCTTGCGCTGGGCGGATTAACCATATTCCCGGCGGGGCACTGGGCGGCAAGAGCTGGCGCTTCTGTTTCGCTCTGCTTATTGGCCGGATCATGCGTCAGTTTTTGCTACATCCTCCTCTCCTTCGACAGGTTGGAGCGATTTGCGCTAGATGAGGCGGAGCGTGCAACGCGGGATAAAGAAGCGAAACGGCTATTCGGACAGTCCTCTCCGCCAGAGGAATAATAATTTCCGCAGCTCATCGCTTTCTGTTATTGCACACGCTTCTCTGGAAGGGGTTCTGGCTTGTTAATCCGGCCCTAAAGGAATAGCACCGTTCCGCATGAGCCTGAATTTGTCCGCGTCCTCCCTCCGTTCCCTCTTGGCGCTTACCGAAAAACGGGAAAAGCTCGTGGCGGAAGTCCAAGAGATTGAGTCGAAAATTTCCGCCGCCCTTGGCGGGAATTCCTCGGCAGGAATCACGACAAAAAGCCATAAAACAGGCAATGGCCGAAAAGCGGGCCGTCCGGCCAAGTCCGCCAAGCGCGGAAAGCGGGGTGCTCTCAAGAATCTGATTTTGGCCAGTCTGAAAGAGGCCGGGGATGCTGGCATTGCCGTCAAACATCTCGCCGCCAAGCTGGCCGTCAAACCTCAGAACATTCATGTCTGGCTCCACACCACCGGCAAGAAAAGCGGCCTGACAGAAGCTCTTGGAAAAGGCGTGTATCGGCTCAAAACTTCCCTCGGCGTGGAAGCTGACCAAAAGGCGCTCGAAGCCCCCAAGCCGAAAGCAGCGAAACCGGCTCGAAAAGGCCGTTCCAAAAAAACGGCGTAACGCTCGACTTTTCCGGGGAGCCATTTTCTACCGCCCTCGTTGCGGGCGGCAATTCCCTCAAAAACCGCTGAATCAGGTCATTTGCCGGGTGTCAGTGGGTGTCTGAAAAACCAGCTTTTTCCGTTATTTTCCGTATCTGGCATTTTGACACTAAAAAGCCCGCAGAGCCTGTATTTATCAGGGTTTGCTGGCGATTTCGGGGTCTATAAAAATGGTGCGCGATACAGGGTTCGAATACGTTGATTTTACGGATATATTGACTATTTTAAGGAGTGGAGTGACAATTTAGTGACAAATTCGATTCACGCCATGTCACTCGCCCAGAAAACAGAAAAATCAAGGGGTCCAATTGAAGTCATCGAATACAAGGGGGTGAATATCCCCTTGTATCTCTCTCCTCTCCGGGGGAAGGAAAGCTACATCCTTGCTTACTACGCCGAAGGGCAGCGGAAACGGGAGCGGGTGTCGAGTTTGGAGGGAGCCCGCAAGCGGGCCAAGCAACTGATTTCTGATCTGAATTTGGGCAATGTCCACGTCGCCAAGTTCACGCTAAAGCAAACCGCTGCCATTACCGATGCCGTGGACATCATACGCCCCTTCAATGTCACGATCACCGAGGTCGCCCGGCAATATGCGGAGGCCCGGCGTCTTTTGGGGGAGACATCGATTCTCCAAGCGGCCGAGTTTTTCGCCAAACATCGCGATGAGGAAAACAGCCGGGGTGCCCTCCAGCAAATCACCCTTCCCGATCTGGTCACGAAATACCTGGCGGCCATCGTAAAGAAGAAATCGAAGCGGTATGTCGAGGATCTGACCTCAAAACTAAAAAAGATCGCCAAGGCGTTTACTGGCCCGATCCGGGACATCCGGGCCGACGATATCGACAAATGGCTTGATGGCCTCACAGGGGCCGGAGACCGCACGAAAAACAACTACCGAATGGCCTTGGTAACGCTCTTCTCGTACGCAAGAGACAAGAACCACCTGCCACGAGGTCAGCAAACCGAGGCGGAATTCGTGACCCGATTTGACGACAAGAAAAGCGGCAAAATCGGCATTTACACTCCCAAGCAGTTTGCAACGCTTCTCCGGTATGTGGATGAACGGTTCGTTTCCTTCGTGGCTCTCGGCGGCTTCGCCGGCCTGCGGAGCATTGAGATTCTGAGGTTGGAATGGGAGGATATCTGGTTTGAAAAAGGCTTCATCGAAGTGGGCCGGGATAAATCCAAGACGGCCACCCGCCGTTTGGTGCCCATCTGCCCGGCTCTGGAAGCGTGGTTAAAACCACACGCCAAGGAGAGCGGCCCTATCCTTCCGGACATCCGTAATGAGGTTCATTTCACCCGGCTCTTCCACGCGGCCAAGGAAACATTGAACGACGAAAAGGGCATGCCTCGGGTGAAACTGGTTCACAACGGGCTGCGGCATTCCTTCTGTTCCTACCGCATGGCAGAAACGAAAAGCGCCGCCCAGGTCGCACTGGAAGCCGGAAACAGCCCCAAAATGCTGTTTGAGCACTACCGGGAGCTGGTCACGGAAGCCGAGGCCAAGGAATGGTTTGCTCTGACGCCTGCGGAGGTGCGAAAAAAGATACGCTGACCCTTGCTGGCATGGACAAAACATTTCGTTGCTTAATCGTGGAAAGTTTTTGATTTTGCTACCTGTCTATCTGGCCATCAATGGGATAATTTCGTGCTGAAATCTTTTCATCCCCCGTCAAGATTTCTCGCCGATGGTCCAAAATTGAGATATGAGAAAGGCATGGCAACGGCCGACCAACTCAAAGCACTGATTCGCTCTCACTTGAGCGACAATGACGAGCGTTTTTACACGCTCGCATTGCAGGTGGCTGCCCACGAGGCCCAGCAGGGCCACGGTGCTCTGGCGCACGAGATTCGGGAAATCGTCGATAAATCCCGACGAGCACGGGGTGGGAATGTGTTGTTGAAATTCCCGCAAGAGCTGGCGGGCATGGTGATTTCCGAGAATCCCACCACCCCTCTCTCGGCCTTGGTTCTCAGCGAAAAACTCAAAGAACGCGTCAATCGGATCATTCAGGAATACCGCGAACAGGAACGATTGAAGAGTCACGGCCTTTCCAATCGTCGAAAAGTGCTTTTGGCTGGCCCGCCCGGAACAGGAAAAACCATGACGGCCCGCGTGCTGGCTCACGAATTGCGGCTTCCGTTGTACACGATTCAAGTGGACAAACTGGTGACCAAGTTCATGGGAGAGACGAGCGCGAAGCTGCGGCAGATTTTCGACCGCATTCGAGAGGAGGTCGGTGTTTACCTGTTTGATGAATTCGACGCCATTGGCGGAGATCGGTCTCTCGACAACGATGTGGGCGAAATGCGCCGGGTGCTCAACGCCCTTCTTCAATTCATCGAACAGGATGTATCTGAAAGTGTCATTGTGGGCGCTACGAACAACCCCATCCTCCTAGATAAAGCGTTGTTTCGCCGGTTCGACGATGTTTTGACCTTCTCTCTTCCCGAGGTCGATGCACGGCGGCGACTGATAGAAAACGTCCTGAATGGATTCAAAGGACGAACGGTTGCCTGGAAGGCCGTTCTCAAGGCGAGTGAATCCTTGAGCCACGCCGAAATTGACCATGCTTGCCGAGATGCCATCAAGTTGTCGATTCTCGCTCATCGAAAGACGGTCGATAGCGCGACTCTGACCAAAACACTGGAAGAGAGAAGCCACACCCATCGGAGATAATCATTCATGTCCCCCGCAGCGCGATTTTCTCATTTATTCCTACCAGAACCTACCAAGCCCCACGACAACTACAGTAGTCCTCGGCGCGGTTCCGGTCCCCGTATAAAGCCTCAAGATCGAGCCACGCAGGCAGCGCGTATCAAAGAGCGTTTGGAGGCAGCTTGGCAAACAGCGTTGGACCGACAAGCGGTGGCGCATTCGGAAAAGCACGGTGTTTATTTGGAATTTTCGAGTGAACCCGGATTCGACTTGGTTCTGAAAAGCTTAGAATCGAAGGGCGGCATCAAACTCCTGAATGTTCACACAGAGGGTCCAAAAGACACGGAGGTGACCCGTGCGACCGTCTTTATTCCGCAGGAACAAAGCGGATATTTCCTGCAGAAAGTCACGGCTTACGCCAATGAGGACAATCGTCCCAAGAAGGACGGGACGACGACGCCAAAGAACGGGACATTGATCAACAGTATCGCAGATGTCCGGGCCGCGCTCCTTGAAAAAGCCTTCTGGCAAGACAGCCCAGATAAGCTGCCCGATGAAAATCCGGATTGGATTGAAGCATGGTTGAGCAGCGAAGATTTGGGAGTCATTGAAACCTTCACGTCCCTCTGCCAACAGGAGAATATCCCGCTTGGCGAAGGTCGCCTTACCTTCCCAGAACGCGTGGTCCTGCTGATTCAAGCAAACCGGGCGCAATTGGAACGAATCATCGAGTTATCGGATGCTCTGGCTGAATTTCGAGCGGTCCGAAAACTTGCGTCCTATTTCGTGGAGATGGAAAATCGCGATCAAGCTGTGGAAGTTCAGAAACTTCTGGAGCGGTCGCAGATACAGGATCCTGATCAGAATGTCGTTCTCATCCTCGACCACGGGGTCAACAACGGCCACCTGCTTCTTGCACCAGTCCTTACCGCCGAAGATTGCCATTCCGTAAAGCCCGAATGGGGAGTGAACGACCATCATGGTCATGGAACGCTCATGGCGGGCACGGCAGCCTACGGTGATTTGTTGGAACTCTTGCAAAACGAACATCCCATCATCGTACGGCATGGTCTCGAGTCTGCAAAAATTCTTCCCCCTGACGGACAGAACGAAAAGCGGCTCTGGGGATTTTTCACAGCTCAAGGCATCAGCTTGGCCGAGATACAGGCTCCCTATCGCAAGCGGGTCATTTGCATGGCGGTGACCAGTGAAGAAGATCCCACGCGGGGCAGACCATCCTCATGGTCCGCCCAGGTTGATGATTTGGCGTCTGGAGCAAGCGATGAGATAAAACGGCTGCTTGTGGTCAGCGGCGGCAATGTCAATGATTCGTCCGATTGGAAAAATTACCCGAATTCCAATAAAACCGTCCAAATTCACGACCCCGCCCAAGCGTGGAATGCTCTGACAGTTGGAGCCTATACCCGCAAAGTCCAGATGACTCATCCCGACTTGGCGACCTATCAAGCCGTGGCAAGCGAGGGTAACCTTTCGCCTTACAGCTCAACCTCGCTCACTTGGCCGGAAAGGATGTGGCCAATCAAACCGGAGGTGCTGTTCGAAGGTGGCAATGTCGCACGGGGTCCGAACGACAGCATATTTGACGCGGATGATCTGAAGTTGATTTCCACCTATCGTGACATCCAAATCGCTCAGTTTGCCCCGTTTTGGGCTACCAGCGCGGCCAGTGCGCAGTGCGCATGGATGGCTGCCCAGATTCAGGCTACCTACCCCGATGCTTGGCCGGAAACCATCCGGGCCTTGATCGTTCATTCGGCCGAATGGACCCCGGAGCAAAAACAGCACTTTCTGGCTCCCGACCAAAGCAAGACTTCCTATGCTCGTTTAGCCAGAGTTTGCGGCTATGGAGTAGCAAATCTCGACCGCGCCCTCTCTTGCGCGGCCAATTCCCTGTCCCTCATCGCCCAAACTTCAATCCAGCCTTTCGACAAACATAATACAGAAAGCCGGTATGTTTCCAAAGACATGCACCTTCACCGGCTCCCGTGGCCCAATGAAATATTGAGCGGCCTTGGAGAAACCATGGTGAAAATGCGGGTAACGCTCTCGTATTTTGTCGAAGCGAGTCCCGGAGAGGTTGGATGGAAAGATCGTTATCGCTACGCCTCACATGGCTTGCGATTCGAGCTAAACGGCCCGGGGGAAGCGGAAGCCGAGTTCATCCAGCGAGTCAATCGGATTGCCCGAGAGGAAGATGCGCATCCAGGCACCGAGGGAGCGGGAAATCATTGGACGCTCGGCGAAACGAGAAATGTCGGCTCAATCCATTCCGATATTTGGAGAGGAACGGCCGCGCAATTGGCTCTATCCAATCTGATTGCAGTCCATCCCACAGTCGGCTGGTGGAGAGAACGCCACCACTTGGGAAAGTTCAACAAACAGACGAGGTATTCATTGGTTGTTTCCTTTGAGTTACCGGGGCAGGACGTTGACATTTACACGCCAATTGCGACCCAACTCGGTATCGCCGCACCTGTGACCATCGAAATCCCTGTCTAGAAACGGCTCTGCTCGGCATGAATCTGTCGGTCAATTACCAATTTAACTCGCTGGAGGACTATCTCACATCCCGTCCGCTCGATGTCGATGGGATGCTCGATGACGGTTGGGGTGCGGTGTTTCCCGTAAAGGGTCGAGAGATCGAAGCCGCGATTCTGTTCATAGACATCGCCGGTTTTTCGCGGAGAACCTATGATCTCAGCCCCACGGAGACGCTCATTTTCGTGAACAACTTTTTCTCGTGGATCACAGCCGAGGGGTTGAGGGGAAAACCCGGGATCGTTGATAAATATATCGGAGACGAAATGATGCTCGTGTTCTCCGAAGATTTTGGGTCAGAAGATCCGTTGGGTGATGCTTTGGTTACCGCACGTTGGATGGCCGAAAGGGATGTTTTGGCGTTTTGTCCTCATATCGGAATCTCAATGGGACAAGTGGTGGTCGGTTATGTTGGAACCCCGTTGAAATACAGTTGCTCTGTTTTTGGCAGGCCAGTTTCGGTTGCCTCGCGTTGCTGTGGCATTCCGTCCGAACATGCAAAATCAATATTTTTGCCTGCGGAGATATGGGGAAAGAAAAATCTAAACGACTACTTTAAGCCGCGAATCGTAAAACACCCTAAACAAGGGGAAATCGAATGTGAAGTGCCTTGGGAGGTAGCACCTCCAAGGCGGGTGCAGTTAAAAAACCTCCCCGACCTGGATGTCGTTGAAATCCACAGTAACCTGATGCACATGCCGATGTGCGGAGCGGATGATCGGGCGAAGCTGGCGTTTGAGGGGCTAAAGAAGGAAGGCAGCTATCGGCCACGGCGCTATCCTTTCGAGCCTCAATACAAGAAGCTAAATCGGGAAGCTGAGGTAAAGTCATCCGATGGTAATACGCCGAACTGAATCAAACGATCATCTCAGAATCTCGTCGAGGCTGGCACGGGTGGCTTGTCGCATGGCCTCGATGAGTTCGCACTTTCGGAAAAGCCGGTGCCTGCCGAGCTTGTATGAAGGCAGCAATCCTCGGGACACATACTGACGCAGAGAGGAAAACGGCACTCCCAGCCATTCGGCGGCTTCGCGAATTGCGATGAACTCGGATTTCTCAGGGGATGCTTTTTTCGCGTGCATGATGCGGACATGGAAGTGGTAGTTGAGGGGGAACCCTCTGGCCGGACGACGCTCCGACCAGAGGGCTCAGGTTGTCACCCGAGTTTGATTCCGCCGTTACGGATGTGGTTTTTGGCGGCGGTAATCAGTGCCTGTTCCTGCCGCTCGGGATTCATGTTGGGGCTGATGGTGGCCTTGATGCTTTTTACAAGGTCGGCTTGTTCGGGCTTTGCCAACCAAGCCTTGACCTTGGCGGAGTAGCCCTCCTTTTGGTCGCGTTCCTGCATCTTGCGGAGGAGGAATTTGCGCTCCAACTGTTCGCGCGGCAGGTCTTTGACGTATTCGACCAAGCCGGGTTCCTCCTTCATGAAGGAGTCCAGTTTGGCGTTGATCTCTGGGTTGATTTTGAACTGTTTGGTCAGTTCTTCTTTCTTCTTTGGTGATGTGATGGCCATAATTTTATGGTTGTTGTGTCCGGCGTTTGGGTTTCCGTAGCCGGACGGTTTGGACGGAGGTTTCGGTGAAGATTACGCCTTTGCGGCAGCGGGCTTGATTGCGGGGATTTTCTCGTCGTCCTCGTCATCAAGGATTTCGCCGCGCAAGCCGCCGATCTGTTGAATGACGGATTTCAGAAAACGCTGGGCGACCTTGCGGGCGCTGAGGCGTTGCATCTCGGCGTTCAGCATGACTTGGACGAGTTGACTCGTCGGAACGCGGATTCCGGCCTTTTCAACGATTTCCGAAGCCTCTTTGAAAGTCGCGAGGGTGTCTTCTTCAAGGGTTACTGTGACGTTGGTTGGTTTGGTGGTGTTCATGGTTTGGTGTTGTTGAGAGATGCGAATTCGCGGCGGCGCAGAATCGGACCGACTAGCCGGGCAGTAATGCGTTGACGCTCGACGGCAGCCAGTGCGGCGGTGAACTCGTCGTTGAGCCGCATTTGAGAGATGAGGAAGGTTTGTTCGTCCTCTTCGGTGCTGGGGGTCAGGAACTCCGACTCGTCCCATGCTGGCAAGGGCGGTTCGACGCTGGAAAAAACGTCCTCGTCCTCGCTGACACCGGAGGAACCCGGTTCAGGAGACGGAGCATCCACCGGATCGGGAATCGCATCGAGTTGCTTTTTCAGCCGGTCAATTTCCTGTTGGAGTTCCGGGATTTTGCCCGCCTCCCCTTGCAGCGATTCGATGCGCTTTTTCATCGCACGATTTTGTTCCTGCAATGCCTCGGCGTAAGCCCGCTGCTGGGCATTCATCGTTTCGCTGTCCGAACGCACGTAATAGGATGGCGAGGGATTGGAGTTTGCCACGGTTGGGCCAAGCGGCAGGGCGTAAGGCGGGTCAGGGAGATAATTCCAATCCGGTGATTGCTCGCGGCGATAAACCGTATGGCGTTCGTGCATGGCGTCCGGGAAATTCGGATCGCTGTAACGACCGACCGGATAGGCTTTCACCGTTTCCGGCGTTCGCACGCTGGGCATTCTCTTCTGAGAAATGCTGCTACCGGGAACGGCGGTTGGTGGATCGGATTTTACAACCTTGCGCGTGGCACAGCCCGAGCAAAGGCAGACGGCGACGATAGGGATGAGGTATTTCATGGCGTGGATTGGGTGGAGCGGTTTTCGGAAAGGCCGGTGGTCGCCTGGGCAACGTCCACGGTCTGGGTGACGTAAAGGTAAAAGAGCGTCCCTGCCGGAACGCGGACGTAATAGGGTTCCTTGTCAAGGCCTTCCAACAGACGCTGGGAATAGATCTGCCCACCGGCTTGAATGCCTGCGGCAATGGCATCCTGATACCCACCGCCCTGCACCTGAGTAACACCGCCCGTGAGCGGCGAGATGATGTTGGTCATCTGCGGGAACGCTCCGGCTCCCGCCGAAATCATCGAAGCGAGAATGGCCTTGGCTTCGGCGTATTTGTCGGAAGCAATCATGTAGCCGCGCAATCCGGCTGAACCGTCCGTTTCCCCCCAAGCGTCGGGGTTGGTGCCATCGGGTGCGTAATCCAGCACGGTGCCAGAAAGCGGTAATTCGCGTCCGTCTTGGAAAACAAGCGTCCACTTGCGTTCCGAACCGATTCGTTCGCGAGAGGCTGTTTTCTGGGCCACTCCATGCACCTCGGTTCCGGCTGAAACAATCAAACGCCCGTCGTGCCAGATATCCTCAACAATCAGACCGATAATCGGAGTTTCGATGTTGGTGGAATCCACCGTATTGACCAATTCGCAACGGAGAAGACGCCCGAATGGGAGATAGTTTTCGCTGCGAGGTGCCTCCTTTGTTGCGTAGATCGCCTGCGGAATTGGCGGTGGTGCTTTCGGCGTAGGTGCGGGACGCACCATTGGAGACTCGTTGGTCGGCTGCGCTGGAGCGGTCGATTTCGCGCGGGTCGGTTCGGGAATATTCTCGTCGAACGAATAGCCTGTTGCTTGGGTCGCCTGGGCTGGAACCGAGGTATTCACCGGTTCGGGAGAGCGTGGCCCTTTCCGGGGCAGGAGAAAGGCGAGGATCAATGTTCCGGCCAGAAGGAACAGGACGAGCCGTCCGGTTGGTTTTTGGAAAATTTCAGTCCAGATTTTGCGAAGGTTCATTTGAAGTCTCCTGTCAGGGGTTGGGATTCGGCACGGACAACGAGGACGTTCCATTTGTTGTCGGGTGCGAGATGATTGCGGCCTCCGTTCCCGTTACCAGTGATCGCAAAGAAGGCCGGAGTGATGGATTTGGGCGGCATGACACCCGAAGCGTCGGCGAGAGACTGGGTGTAAATCCGTTCATCGAGCCGAACGGCCAAGTCCTGCGGTTTGTAGTAAATGGCGCTGTCGGATGTATTCTCCAGTTCGAGCCGAAAAATCAGCGTGTCCTCCTCCTCAAAGCGCCACACGTCTCGAATTCGGACGGTGAAGTTGTCGTAGTAGTTGGCGATTTCGGGCGATACGTGGAGGACACCGGCCAATGCGTCCGGGTGATTCTGAACAAAAAGCGGATAGGCTTTGGCTCTATCCATCAGGGACAACAAACGCTCCGGCACAATGGCCACGCGGCCTCCGCCCTTGCCCGTCCGTTGATCCTTATAAAAAGTGACGTTGTAGAAGGGTTTGTCTGACGCCTTCAGATGCAGGACATAAGCCTTGCGGTTGAAAATGACGGTCAGATGATCCTCGGCATCCGGCTTCAAGGCGCGAATGCTGAAGTAGAAATTTCCCGGCGTGAACGAAATCAGGAATCCGGCGTTCTCCTGCTCCTGAACGGCTACTGATTTTGCGTAAAGTCCGGAGATTTCCGATGGGAACATGATCGTGGTCGTTCCCGACTTGGACGCAACGGGAATGTCGTAGATGACAAATTCATCGAGCGGCTTTTGAGTGATTGGACCGGCACAAAGCACCAGCGGAAACAAAATTAATGCGAGGGTTGCTGAACTTTTCATGCGCCAAATCTGGCACATCGAACTGAATGACCTGCTCCCGTTTGGGAGCATGTTTTCGATACTTCATTTCGACGCTCCTCTTACCGTCCGGCACTCCGGAGCCCTGTCTGTCGAATCGCTTTACCGTTCCCGGCTTGTCAGATATTGAAAACCCCATGGTATCAGGCAGCGATACATCTGAATTCATCGAACGTTGGGCCTCGTCCGGGGCGGCGGAACGAGCGAATTATCAGCTATTTCTCTCCGAACTTTGCGATTTGCTCGGTGTAGCCCGACCCGATCCCACCAAGCCCCATGATGCTGACAACGCCTACGTCTTCGAACGTAGTGTCACTTTCCACCATCCTGACGGCACGACGAGCACCGGGAGAATCGATCTGTACAAGCGCGGCTGTTTTGTCCTCGAAGCAAAGCAGGGTGTTGAAAAGCGTGAGGCGGCGGAAGCTCTCTCCAACGCGACGAAGGCGAAGACCAAAGCCGCAAAGAAAGGTCACGCCCAGCGCGGCAGTGCGGCATGGGATGAGGCGATGTTGAAAGCACGTGGCCAGGCTGAACAGTACGCCCGTGCCTTGCCCGCGACTGAGGGCCGACCGCCATTTCTCATTGTCGTCGATGTCGGCCACAGCATCGAACTTTACTCCGAGTTTACCCGGACAGGTGGCAGCTACGTCCCATTTCCCGACCCGCAGAGCCACCGCATTCTGCTCGCAAAGTTGTGTGACTCCGACGTTCGCGAGACGCTCCGCCTCGCGTGGACCGATCCGCAGTCGCTCGACCCTTCACGCCGCAGTGCTCGCGTCACCCGTGAGATCGCACAAAGCTTGGGACGCCTCGCCGCATCACTCGAAAAAACCGGGCACGGCCCTGAGGCCGTTGCCACGTTTCTCATGAGAGCACTTTTCACCATGTTTGCCGAAGATGTTGAGTTGCTGCCAAAGGACAGCTTCATTAATCTTCTAAAAAGCCTTCATTGCCATACCGAACAATTTGTTCCAATGGTCGAGGAACTTTGGAGCCGTATGAAGACGGGTGGATTTTCCACGGTGCTTCGCGAAAAGATCCGCCACTTCAACGGTGCTCTTTTTGAGCAAGCTACGGCGCTCCCTCTCACTGGCGATCAATTTGAGCTGCTCATTGAGGCATCGCGAGCCGATTGGCGCGATGTTGAGCCTGCGATCTTCGGAACCTTGCTGGAGCGCGCGCTGAATCCCATCGAGCGCCACAAGCTCGGCGCGCACTACACTCCGCGCGCCTACGTCGAACGCCTCGTCATGCCCACCATCGTTGAGCCCCTGCGCGCTGAATGGGACGCCGCCAAAGCCGCCGCCGTGACCCTCGACCGCCAGGGCAAGACGAAAGAAGCCGCCGCCGAAGTCCAGCGCTTCCATCGCCGCCTCTGCGAAGTGCGCGTTCTCGACCCGGCGTGCGGGTCCGGCAATTTCCTCTACGTCACACTTGAGCACCTCAAACGCATTGAGGGCGAAGTTTTTAATGCCCTCGACCGACTTGGGCAGGAGCAGGCTGCGCTGGAAATGGCAGGGTTCACCGTCGATCCACACCAGCTTCTTGGCTTGGAGGTGAACCCCCGTGCTTCTGCTATCGCCGAGTTGGTCCTGTGGATCGGCTACCTTCAATGGCATTTTCGCACCCGAGGTCGCGTTGCTCCACCCGAGCCCGTCATCAAGAATTTCCACAACATTGAAAACCGCGACGCCGTGCTCGAATACGACCGCACCGAGCCCGTGCTCGATGATCAAGGCGCACCCGTCACACGCTGGGACGGGCGAACCATGAAAAAGCATCCCGTCACCGGAGAAGAGGTGCCCGATGAATCCGCGCGAGTCCCGCTTTTGAGCTACGTGAATCCTCGCCCCGCCGAATGGCCGCAGGCGGATTTCATCGTCGGTAATCCGCCTTACATCGGCGTACGTCGGCTGAAACTGAGCATCGGCGACGAATACGTGGACACGCTGCGCAACACTTACCCCGACGTACCCGAGACGAGCGACTACGTTATGTATTGGTGGGAAAAGGCCGCGCTCGCAGTGGCTTCGGGAGCGACCCGTCGATTCGGGTTCATCACCACAAACAGCATTGTACAATCGTATTCTCGGCGGGTGATCGAAAAACACATCGGCGAGGATGGAAAGGTAACGCTTGCGTTCGCAATCCCGGACCATCCGTGGGTAGACGCCGCAGACGGCGCAGCCGTCCGTGTTGCGATGACCGTTGGTTGTGCAGCCAGCGAAAGCATCGCCAATGCTCGACTCGGTTCGGCGGGTTACGGTGAGAACGACCCTGTAACTTTTTGTGAGGTTCCTCGCATCGGTTCGTCGCTTGATGTCGTCTCCGTGCACGAAAAGATTCAGCCGCTCGAATCCAACGCCAGCATGTGTTTTCAGGGGGTTGTACCCGCTGGCGACGGTTTCAAGCTAGACGCCGATGAACTCATGGCACTCGGCTATGCCGCCGACTCTTTGCCGACAGTCATTCGCCGATACATCATCGGCAAGGATTTGGTTCAGCACCCGGAAACGCGGTACATTATCGACTTCTTCGGCGTGAGCGCCGCAGACGCGCTCGACCGCTATCCGCAACTGTATCAACGTCTCCGCGACCGCGTGTATCCCGAACGCGCGGAGAACAAGCGCGCTTCCTATCGAGAGAAGTGGTGGATTTTCGCCGAACCGCGCCCGGCGATGCGCCACGCGCTTGCAGGGCTTTCGCGCTTCATCGTCACACCCTACACCGCGAAGTATCGCCCGTTTGTTTTCGTCAGCGGCGACACCATGCCTGACGCGATGGCTTATGCCATTGCATCGGATGACGGCGCTGTTCTCGGTGCGCTTTCGAGTCGCGCTCATGCGGTTTGGGCGCTCGCCACTGGGGGCACGCTCGAAGACCGTCCGCGTTACAACAGCAGCGCGACATTCTTCCCGTTCCCATTCCCGACCGCGACCGAAGCGCAGCAAACGCAAATCCGTAACCTCGCCGAGTGCCTCGACACCCATCGCAAACGCCAGCAAGCCCAGCACCCGAAGTTGACGCTCACCGATTGCTACAACGTTCTCGAAAAACTCCGCGCTGGCACCCCGCTCAACAAAAAGGAACAGGTAACCCACGAGCAAGGTCTCGTCAGCGTTCTTCGTCAGCTCCATGACGATCTGGACGCTGCCGTCGCCGATGCCTATGGCCTCCCGCCGAACGCCACCGACGAAGCCATTCTCGCCCACCTCTGCGCCTTAAATGCTCAACGTGCGGGCGAAGAACGCAATGGCCTGATTCGATACCTTCGCCCGAAATTCCAAAATCCTGAGAGCACTGCGACACAAACCACGCTCGCGACAAATGGAACGAAAGCGACTGATACGACGATCACCGCCAAACCCGCTGGCAAACTTCCGTGGCCGAAGTCCCTTGCCGAACAGGTGCAAGCGGTCCGTTCGGCTCTCGCGGTCCCAACCGATGCCACCACTCTGGCAAGGAGTTTCAAAGGCGCAAAGCTGGAGCGTGTGGAAGATATTCTTGAAACTCTTGCCAGCCTCGGCCAGGCCCGCGCCCTTCAGGGTGAGAAATTCGTCGCCCCGTAATTTACAACGGCGTCTCCGTGTATTTGAAGTCCTGCACCACGAGCGGGAGACGCCCGTTGCCAAGCAGGTCGGGGTTGCGGATGAAAAGGAATTCGATTTGGAATTTTACCGGCTCCCGGAATTCCAGATTTTTGACAGTGCCGGTGCGAACAAGGTTCCCCTCGGCGCGCACACTGACGGCTTCGTAGGATTTCCCTGCTCCATCGTTGATCTTGCGGGTGTCGAGAATGTCGATCTTGGTGACTTCGACCTTCTGGTGAATCTGCTTCTCCTTGAATTCCGGGTTCTGGGCCTTGTAGAGAGCGGCGGCTTTTTTCCGGGCGGGATCTTCGAGGTAGATGCGTTTCAAAAGGTCCGACAAATCCGGCCCAATGGGATTGCGTTGGAGAAGAGCCAAACAGGCCAGCCGGACATGGTAGGCGTGGAGGCTGCCTGCTTCTTCGAATCCGAGAAGCGGGGCGTAGATGAGCGTTCCGCCCGGATCGAGAATGACGACCTTTTCCTGTTGTTTCATGGCGGAAATCGTCAGGAACGGCGCGGCCACGGCAAACGCAGTTGCCAGGATGGCAAGTGCCATCCAAAAGCGGGCGGCTATCAGGTTATTGGTGATGGAAGTAACGGCGGATAATTTCATGGGTGTGAATCAGGAGTTGCGGGATGCGAGAGGCGAATCGGGCGGCAAGGGTTGAGCCTTGGCCGCGTGGGAATTGAAGGCGGCTTGGGCGGCATAAGGCGTGGCAATACTGCCTTTGTGGTGGGACACCGTTCCCCGATCATTGTCCACGACGGCGAACGCATTGGGCGCGGTCTGGTGGGCCACCATGGCGGGATTGTCGGCATTCGCGACGCTGCTGGAACTTGGAGATGTCGGGGGGATCGGTGGCGGAGGAGGAACATCACCCCCACCCGGGGAAAGCGAGCCGGACGCGGAACCCGCCAAGTCGGCGGCGATTCGCCCCGCTGCGCTGGCGGTGCCCGATGCCGCCTGGACTCCGGCCAATGCTCCTTGAACAGCGGTCGATCCTCCGAGCGTTGCAGCGGCTCCCGCTGCGGTGAGTCCTGCACCAACCGCGAGACCTGCGGCCTGCATGCTTCCTTGAACTCCCGCCTGCAATGCTGCCGTCGTGCCGCTGAGTCCCTTCATAATCGCGCCTGCCACGAAGGGAACGCTCAGGTAAAAGAACAGCGTGATGATGGCGGCAAATGCCATGATGAACGGGAAAAGCAGCCAATTCTGAACAATGACCGCGTTTTGCGCGGACTGGATCAGTCCTCCGGTCGTGATCGGGGTAAACAATGTGTCGCTGATGGCAACAATCACGATGTCCACCAGACAAATCGCCACATGCCAAAGGAGAACGGTTATGGACGTGACGCCAAACTGGATACCAAGCGACTGGGTATGCGAGAGGAACAAGAACCCCAGCAACAGCGGCGAAACGGCAATCAGTCCGGCGATGGCGAAGTTCTGAAAGAACGTGAGCACGATCAGCATGAAGCGACCGATGCCTTGGAAAAACATCCCGATTGCAGCGGGAACCACTTTTCCCAAATCCGTCCACGAGTCGGAAGGCTGGTTTTCGATGCGAGACCGGAGGAGCTGCACAAACTTGGAATCACGCGCATTCGTGAACTTGCTGCGCATTTCAACGAAGGCTTTCTGACCTCCGTCCATCGCTGCCGGGTAGCCCGCAAGCAGTCCGACAACGAGAATGGTCTTTAGCAGGGCGCCGAGAATGGCGCGGGTGTCCGATCCGGCCCGCCAGCCGCTTTCGCCGATGCCAATGACACAGAGGGCAAAGGCAAACGGCATGAGCAGCGTCCGAATTTCGAAGGCGGCATCGTAAAGATTGGAGAGCGAAGGAATCATAAGCTTTTGGGGATTTTGAGAGAGGACAATCCGATGACTTCAGAATCCGGGGGGTAGATCTTCGTTCGGTGCACTGAAATCCGGCAGTTCCAGTTCCGCCTCGGCTTGGGCGGCTAACCGGGCCAATTCCCGATTGCGTTCCCGGCTGATTTCCTCGGCGGCGACTTCCTCCGCCTGGGAGCGGTTCTGATTCAGGACGTGCAGCATTTGCACCTGACTGCTGGAGGATTCCGTCAGATAGTCGATGTCATCCAGTGCGCTTTGGGCGGCTGCCAATGACCCCACCAGTTTTTGCACCTCCGCATCGTCCTTGGCCCCTTTCAACTGCGTGTTGAGGCGGGCAATCTGCTGATTGAGGACTTTACGTTTGTTGTGGGCGCGTCCTAGCAGGATCTCAAAACGCGAATATGCATTCTCGACGGCTCGAAAGCGTTTCAGCGGGTCGGACCCGTCCCGGAATGAAGAAATTCCGTCGAAACCCCGAGTGGCATCCGTGGAGAGATTCTTCCATGAATCCATTTGGATCGGCTCGAACAACTGGCCGATGGTCGCGGAAATTGCAGCACCCTCGCTGGCGATGTCGGCCAGTTCGCCCAACGTATCGGCCAGCCCGGATTCTTCCAGATACCCCGAGAACAGGCCATTATCGATCAGGGCGATTGCCGCCACCGGGTCGCCGATGGCTTGCTTGACCTGGTTGGCCGTCTGCAAATGCTCCTGAACGGTGGTCAGCGTGCTGTGAAGAGTGGCAAGCTTTTCTCCCCACTTGGCTTGCTCCCAAGTGTATTTCAGGATGTCGAAAATGTTCTTTTGATCCTGTCGGGCTTCGACGCCCGGAGCGGTGACAACAAACTGGGCATGATAGGATGGAATGCTTGCGGCTGTTACGGCGGCGGTAATAAGGACGGTCTTTTTCATGGCGGTGAGTTTTCTGTTGGGGTTTATGGCTTACTCGTAAATGGGGACCGTGATTTCGTAGGGAACGGTCTTCACCGTGGCGTTCGGATCGGGAACAATCGGCATCCGATACAGCGAGAGACGCGGCTTGGACTCACTGCGTTCGTCGGCCTTCTGCATGTTTTGCAGAATCCAGTATTGCCGCTTCACGGTGTCAGACGCCCCCCGCTCATAGCCTTTCTGAAATTGGCTGCGAGACGCACACGCCGGAAACAAACAGACCATGACCGCGCACGACGCGAGCGCGAGGAACGGAGATTTTCTTTTCCTACCAGAAACAAACGAAACGATGGTTTTCATAAGGGATTAGATGGGCTTGGCAGACACCGAGGCAGATTCAGCGAGAATCCCGCGAACAATGTCGGAATGGTTGCGGAGCACGCGGCTCCGATGGTCGAAATCCTCTCCAGTCGAAGAGGAACAGAAGAGCATTTCGGGAGAGACCCGATTATGAATTGTCCCGCAAAGAGGCTGTTGAACGTCCAAATGGTAATACGTCAAAGCCGCATACTTGTTTGAATCCGGCAAATGCTCCGGGAGCGGATAACGTGAAATTGCCTCCTGGGTCGTGGCCGACAAATCAATATCCTTCGCGACATCCTCAATATCGCGACGGTCATTCATGCGGGTAAAAAAGAACTGCTTGGCGTTGCCGAAAACGATGGGGCGAATGCCCGAGCGTTGAAACCGGCTGTATTGCTGAACGATGCTGATGATCCAAGTGGAGAACTTGGACAACTGCGCATAGAACTCTGAAACGAGCTGTTCGCCTCCGGGAATATCGAGGGTTCGAGCGACTTCCTCGAAAACGACTCGTTTCCGTGAGCCCCTGGGTAGGGTGATAATGTGCTGCCTCCCGTAGTTAGCGATGAGGAAGCCCGCCAGTTCTTTCAACTGGCGATTGGATTCCGGGATATAGGTCAGGTCGAAGTGCGCGAGTTTGCCCGTGATAGACAACGTGGAATGGCCGCAGACAAGCCGCTGCTCGTTCCATGGGGCCAACAATGTCGCCAGATGATTGATTTCCTGACGATCATGCTCCGGGAACGGTGCCACCAGCATCATTTGCTGGAGCATGTCGTGAGTCGGGTAATCCGTGGGTTGGAAGAATGCGAACGCGGCATTGCGAACATAGCGTTCGGTGTTCGGCGACTTGATAAACCGGGACACTTCCTCCGGCGAAGGTGCGGCAATCAGGTTTTGGCGTTCGTCTTCGCCAGCACTGTGGCGCAATTCCGTCCACGCCTCCAGAAATGTAGCCGAAAGAGGCAGGCGGGCTTTCTTGAAAGCCAAGGCTGCCATCGCGTGACGTGCCGCTATTTCCAGACGAGAAGCGTCCTCAGAAACCCACTCCTCAAACCGATCCGCGTAAAGCTGCTCGATGTATTGCGTGATTTGGGCCAATCGCAAATTCCGGCGGTCTTCATCGGCGGGATGTCCCGCCATCTTAGCGACCAACGCGGCTGCTGTGGTGATCTGCAAGTTGGTCAGCGGTGCGCCTTGGGTATCGAGGTAGTTCAGGCACAAGTCGCCATCCGGTTGGATGACTATCGGACTCGTGCCCTGTGCCTCCGACCAGATGCCGTAAGAAAGCCCCTCTTCGACGATCAACGTGAAATCGTAATACGGTTCTGTCTGCGAAAGGAGATCCGCCATGAAGGCGGACTTTCCGGCGCGGGTCATGCCCAGCAAAACCGCGAGCTGCGGAGTGCCGGAAATGAAATTGCGAACGCCGATGAGATTGCGGTTGCTTCCGTCGTAAAGTGCTTCCGCGCCATCCAGATGCCCTGTGAAGGTGGAGGAAAACGGCAGGATGTCGGCCAGCCATTCATCGAGACCATTGTCGGCGTGATGGGTGTATTTACCCCAGAGCCAACCGGGCCAAGTCTGGAACCAGATGTTTTTAGTGGTGGAGGCTGAGGAAAGATTAGATGTCCAGCATTGGGTATCCTCCATCTGACCGAAAGCCGTTTCGATCTGCCTAGTTTTGGAAATCAACCCGTCCTCGGTGCTGTCCCAGACATGAACGACGTAGTCGTATAGAAATGGAACAACGTCGCCTTGCGAAAGGTTCCGAATCCGCTCCTCTTTGGTCGCCTTCGCTGTGAGAAGGGAATGTTTGCCCTCGGCGGCATAGTCGCCGCGCACTCGCTCCAGCGAGCGTTCCGCTCGGCCGATTTCTTTGCGGACATTCTGCGGATAGAGATTGACCGTGATGGCGTAGTCGAGAAACGGTAATGATGTTAAAGCCCAGAAGATTCCGCGTCTGGTGCGCTGCGGACGTCGTTTGAGAATGACCAGATTGTGGTAAAATCCATCGGCAAAGAATCCGAATGTCTTTCCGGCCTGAACGCCTTGGTGCCAACAATTTTGCTGAATCGTTTCCTCTTCGCGGAACTGGCCGATGGGGTCGTAGTTGTCCCGCCGAAGATAGGAGGGATTGAAGAATGTCGCGTAATAGCGAAACAAATCCGCCGTGGTCATGGAAGTGAGGCGGCATCCGTGGGGTTCCAGTAGGGAGGAAACCACCCGTCCGTGTTGCTCGAACCCTTCATTGTATTGCGCGAGGATACATCGATAGTGGTCATCCAAGACATTTTGGCCTGCGCCGGGGGGAGGATTGACCGCGATTTTCTTGGAGAGAAAGAGAACCAGCTTTTCACGCCGGAGTTGTCCGGCCTGCATGGCTCCCCAATAGCGAGTGAACCTTTCATTTCGGCAAATCGCAGCCCAGGATTCCGGTTCGCATTGCTCATCCGTCACAGTTTTGTAGGCGGTTAACTCATCGCGATAGTCGGAGTCCACGGACCAGCGGATTTGCGCCCGTGTGGATTCATCCAAGGTATGTAGGAACTGCCGGATGGATTCATAGAACCCATCGAGAGCATGTTCGCTTGCGTGGCGAAGATCGGGCACATCGAGAACGAAGCCCTTGCTAACAAATCCCCGTTTATCGAGGTCGTTCCAGACAATGAGGTCGTGAGAGAACCAGCCGTTAGGTGCTTGCATGAGAAAAGAGAGGATTGCGGGGTTGGTGAGCCGACGGCATCCAGCCGGAGCCGCTGGCGAGGGTTTCGAGCAAGTCTGTGTCGAATGACTTCGGCTTGCCTTGCCGAAGGGTGAGCACATACGAAGTCACGAGAACGAAAGGCACCGCACCCACTCCAAAACTGAATGTCGCCGGGTGCTGGCGAGAAAGTATGACCGCGAGGCCGATGCCGAGAAGCAGGGCGGAAAGCATGAATAGGATGTTCACTCCTTCGATGCCCCAGATTTTGCCGTCGCTGTCGTCACCGGCATGGGTGTTGACGATTCCCTTGTTCATCGGGAAATGCTGATCGTGGGCATTCCGCCCGCGTTGAAGAGGGCTTCGGCGATGACGACGGCGAGCCCCAGCAGGAGGCCGCCAACGATGGACATCTTGCCTTGGTCAGCGTTGCCGCTTCGGACCTGCCACCCTCCGTGAGCAATGACGACAACGGCGATGATGAAGAGGAAGCGGGCAATGATTCCGAGACCTTCGGACATTGCGCCGTCCAGCGATGCTTGGGCGAGGATTAGTGTGTTCATACGGGTGTGATGCTGAACACAAAATCAAGAACCCCTGCTCCCGTTTGGGAGCAACTTAACAGGCAGAAGAAGTACAGACCGTAGCGTGATGCCTTGGCCGTGCAAATGGCATCGTAGAGACGCTTCGCTCCACGAATGAAGTCGGGATACAGTTCTTCCAATCCGACTCCCAAGGCCCGTGCGATGAACATGAGGTCATCGTCGGAAACACATACCCGGCGGGCTTCGATTTTGGAAACCTTGCCCCGGGTGGCCTCTTCCATTCCGAGGATCTGGAGCTTGATGGCAAGGTCGTTTTGGGACATTTCCCGCCGACTGCGGAGACGCCGGATTTCCGGCCCGATGACATTTCGATTTCTCATTGCTTGTTGCATGAGAAACCCGTTCACCAGACTTTTTCGCCTGTCAGGCGATCTGTGGTGAATGTGTGCGGGGCAGTGACGAAACGGCTTCTATCGACCGTTCGTCACAGCAGATTTGGCTGCCTGAGAGAACTTTGAAACTTGGCTGCCGCCCGACGGCCAAGCTGGACCGGCTTCGAGAATCCTTGGATTTTCACATGGACTTCATTTTTGCCGATTCTGGAAATCATTCGAACCGCATCCACGTTGATGATGAATGAACGGTGCGGGCGGCAGAACATTCTTGTGGGAAGAAATTCCTCCCACTCCGTCATGCTGCGCCGCATGGTGAGCGAATCGCCATCAAGGAACCGAACGATTGAGTAGTTTTCGAGCGCTTCGATCCCTGAGATTTCGGCCAAAAAGGCGAACCGTTGTTTTCTATCTCCTCGAAGATGAATTCGATCATCTTCGCCCAGCCTTTGCGCTGCGGCCGATTGTGGCTGTCTGACAATCCGTTGAAGCGTGTGCGCCAGTCGCTGGGGATCGACCGGCTTGAGCAAATAATCGACGGCATTGACCTCGAAGGCGCGAATAGCAAAGCGCTCATAAGCGGTCACGAAAATGATTGCCGGCAGCGAGTCAATCTTCGGCAACAAGTCAAATCCCTCCCCGTCGTCCATTTGGACATCCAGAAACAAGAGGTTGGGATTCAGGTCACGGCATAGAATTGCCGCATTCGCGACGGAATCGGCTTCGCCGATCACCCGAACATTCGAGTGTGCCTCCAGAAGCTCCCTCAGCACCTCCCGTGCGGGTTCCTCGTCATCAATGATCGCAGCGCGAAGCTCCGGGGCAGTCATGAGGGCGAGTCGATTTGGATGGTGACGGTTACCCACCCGTCAGCTTCAGAAATCCGAAGATCGTGGGAATCTGGATAAATCAACTTCAGCCGACTCTTGAGGTTTTCCAATCCGACTCCTCCGACTGGTTCAGAATGATTGGGTTCAACCCATGTCCCAGTATTTGAAACCTCGATTTTGACTCCACCGGATGGGAGTGAAGAAACGACAACCCGAATCCTCAACGGCCTTGGGGAAGTCTTCTTGCCATATTTGAGGGCATTTTCCACCAAGGGCTGAATCATGATGCCGGGAACAAGGGCGAGCCGGGCAGCGGTGTCGATCCGGCATTCGACTTCCAACCTCTCCCGGAACCTGGCTTTCTCGACCGCCAGATAATTCGCAATGGCATCAAACTCTTGCCCGAGTGGAACTCGGTCGTCGTTACGTGTTTCCAGCGAGTAACGCAGATATTCCGCGAGGGACCGAACGAGGCCCTTCAATTGGTTTTCTGACTTTCCGATCTCAGCCGTGATTGTATTCAGGGCATTGTAGAGAAAGTGCGGGTTCATCTGCGCTTTCAACACTTGCAACTCGGCTTTCTGTCGGGCAGCCTCGGCCAACGCGAGGCGCAACTCGCTGTCCATGCTGTCTTTCAGGAGCTTGATTCCAAAATACAGAACACTCCACCCGGCACACAGCCCGATTCGGAAGTAGAAAATCGCGAAAATCATCGAGTTGCTGAAAATCTTGTCCTCCTCGAAATCGAAGAATTCGTGAAAGGCCAAAGAAAAAATGGTAAGAATGCCGCCGCCGACCAGAGACACTCCTGCGACGACGATCGCCATAGTGAAGGGCTTGGGCTTCGTCCGGTAAACACGCTTGTAAATCTCCCGCATTCCCGATGTGACGACAAACCCAAGGCTATCCCGGTAAAACGAGATCAACAGCGACCCCGAAACGCTTTCGAGGACGACCCATTTGAGCGGAAAGGAGAAAAGGCTGAAAGCAAGCCATCCTCCCAATTGGAATCTCCAAAATAGAGGCAACCGAGCCCAGAGACTGAGAGTCCTTGTTTTCACCATGGGATGGATTGCGTCCGTGCCCATCGAAGCTACCCCCGGCGATCGCGTTTTCGAAACGTTTCCTCCCCGAAAACATCGGCTGGAGACATTTGCAGGCGTTGCAGGATGGCTTCGACGCCGCGAAGCGTTGCCGATTGTTCCCGATTGATCAGTCGATAGAGCGTGGATTCGGAAATTCCAAGCGTTCTGGCCAACGCCGCATAGCTCTGATTGCCACGGTGGCTTTTCAGAAAATCGGCAAATGCTTTGTCAAGGGAGGCCATGACCTTCCACCATGGCAAGGTTTCCATTCCGTATGCGGATGATCTTCCGCATGAGGAATGACTTTCGACGAAGACGCGACCCGCGGGGGCAGATCGTCGTGGGAGACAGCCGACAAGGGGTCCTGAAACGAGGCTTCGATTTCGGTGAGTTCGCAGAGTCGCAGATTTTGACGAAGGCGAAGGCGGCGTCTGACGAATTCTGAGATGTGACGCAGAAACTTAACCCAAGTTTCTTATGGCAAAGAAGAAATTTGCGATTTTGAGCCCGATTTCGCTCCCCCGGAATT
>JACSRU010000098.1 GCA_014879575.1 Chthoniobacterales bacterium
CTGACCAACGACACCGGCACGATGCATCTGGCGGATTTGTTGGGGGTTCCGCTCGTCGCGCTTTTCGGTTCGACCGAACCGGCACTCACCGGTCCCCGCGGGCCGCGCAGCCGGGTGATCCGCCAGCACGTCGAGTGCAGTCCCTGCTTCCGGCGCGAGTGTCCGTTGGATTTCCGCTGCATGCACCAGATTCCCATCGCAAAAGTTGTCGAGACACTGGAGGCATTGTGTTAGCGATCCTCTTTCCACGCTTTATGAATTCCCTTCGCCATCTTGTCCTTTGTTTGTTGTTCCCCTGTGCCGCCCTGCTTCGCGCGGAACCACCCATCGCCCGGCACGTTTTCATCGTCAGTTTCGACCAGGGGGCACCCGCAGGCATCGCGAAGGCCGACATGCCAGTGTTCAAAAACATGGTCAAGCAAGGTGCGCACACGTGGGAGGCCTACACGATCGTCCCGAGTATCACCCTCCCCTCGCACACTTCGATGGTCACCGGCGTCGGCATCCAGAAACATCAGGTGGATTGGAACAGCCTCGTCCCGGACAAGGGAGTTGTTAAGGTTCCCACCATCTTCAGCCTTGCGAAAAAAGCCGGACTCGTGACCGCCATGGTGGCCTCAAAACCAAAATTCCAAACCCTGAACCAACCCGGCAGCCTCGATGAACTTCTCATCCCGGAAAATCCCACATCCGCAGCGATCGCGGAGGCGTTTTCAGGAATGCTCGGGAAGTTGAAGCCCAATCTGTGCCTCATCCACTTTGGAGAAACGGATACCGTCGGCCACCAATACGGGGTCTTCTCTCCCGAAAAAATGAAGGCGTTTGCCGATGCTGATGCGGCTCTCGGCGTCATCGTTGAAGCTCTCCGCCAGGCGGGCCTGCTCGATACAAGCGTGATAATCCTCACCGCCGACCACGGCGGGCATGATCTCTCACCGGAAGAACTCATAAAACTCACGAAACCCGGCGTTGCCCTCGGTCCCGGCACACACGGTTCCTCTTCTCCGGACGACGTAACGATTCCCTGGGTGGCTTGGGGAGCCGGTGTGCGAAAAGGATATTCGATCACCGCCCCCGTCCTGACCTACGACACGTCCGCCACCGCCCTGTGGCTGCTGGGAGTGCCCGTGCCCGAAAGCTTTTGGGGCCGTCCCGTAACCACCGCCTTCGACAGACCGGCCACGCCCTAACCCACCGGAATCCGTTGGGCGATCGGAACCCATCGGTTGAGCCGGGCCAGCAGGAAAAACACCCGCAACCGCCAGCGAATGGCAAAAGAAAGTTCGGTGGACCCGACAAGCACGGAACTGATCGCGCAAACCAGCCGCAGGCGGTGAGTGGGCTGGAAGAAGAGTTGTGTAAACGAACGCGTGTAAAAACTTTCAATAAACTCCCAGTAAAGATCCAGGCTCTTCCGGTTCGTCTTTTCATAGGCTCTCATGCCATCGCTCATCCCCTTCCCCTGGGATAATGCCTCGTCCACCGCCAGGGCCCCCTGACAGGCACCCGCCATCGCCAGCATCACCCCGCTGGAAAAAACCGGATCAATGAACCCGGAGGCATCCCCGACACGCACAAGACGGGGCTCCACAAAAGATCTGTTGCGGTAGGAAAAATCCCTCGCGACATGCAGGACATCCAGAGCTTTTGCATGGGCAAAGCGATCACGCACGGCCGGAGTGTCCCGCACGGCCTCGTGGAAGGTTGCAGAAATATCCCGGCCGGATTTTTGGAACTCCGCGCAATCCATGACCAAGCCGACGCTCGTTTTGTTGTCCTCCAGAGGGATCAGCCAGAACCAGGAATTTTCGCGACGCACAACCAGAATGTCCCCTTTCTCGTCCCCTTGGGGCATGTCCACTTGAGCGAAGTGACCGAAAATCGCGATTTTCCTGTGACCGGGATAGTCTTCGCGCAGTGCCTTCCGGTTGGCCGTGAAATTCGCGAGCCCGCTGGCATCCACGAGAAATTTTGACCGGACCTCCCGCTCGCCGCCCCCCGCCTCGCGATACCGGACCGTCACATCCTCCGCGTGGACCTGACACCCGAGAACCAGGGCTTCCTCACGGACTTCCGCGCCGGCTTCCCGGGCATGATTGAGCAGGATTTCATCGAACTTGGAACGTTCCACCTGGATGGCTTCGTGGTATTTGTTAAACGAGCCTTTCGAGAAATTGAGCCGAAGGGCAACCGACCCGTTCCCCATCAGAAACTGGGCACCCCGCTTTTTCATGAATCCGGCAGCCTCCAGCTTGGGCCAGACGCCGATTCCATCAAAAATTCTCCGGTTGTAAGGAAGGAGGGATTCTCCGACATGGAAACGCGGAAACTTTTCCTTTTCGAGAACAAGCACCCTTCTTCCGGCCTGCGCCAAAATCGTCGCAGCCGTGGAGCCGGCTGGCCCTCCCCCGATGATCACGATTTCGATTTCAGACTTCGGAGACATAACGGATTGAGATGTGGCGGAAAATCTTCCGCTTCGTCAAGGGCGCATGATAACAAGTGGGGGCGGCCCCAATCCTGACGATCTCCCTTGGCAGGGAGATCGAGGAAAATTTTTCACCCTTTCTTCATTTTTGTCGGGCGTTCGTCAGGAGTGGGGGGGCGGGCGGCGATTTGCATTTTATGCACCGTGCTTTCAATAGGGTGAGTTAAAATGCGCTTTACTGGCCTGCGGATCATGCGCATTCTGCGGATGTTCACTCCACCACCCATGACCTCCTCATTTTTCCGCACCGCCAAAGCTGTCGTTTTCTCCGCCATTCTGCCCGCCGTATGCCTCGCGCAATCGGGAAACGAATTCCAAAAGGCGATTGCCGCCTGCGATCCAGTGTATTGGTACCGCCTGGACAATTCCCCTGCAAACTCCGGCAGCGGCGGGAATGTGCCCCTCACCCAAGTCGAGACATCCTTCGCGAACGGCTTTTTTGATCAACCCGCAACCGCTTTGCAATTCAACTCCCCCGCAGCAAAGGCGCACTCCGGATCGACGGATGTCGTCAGTGGCGGCGGCTCCGGGCCCGATGCGGCAGCGGGCACCGAGGGATCCCTTGTGATTCTCTTTAAAACTCCGACCGCACCGGATGGAAAAACACCCACGCAGCATTACCTCTTCCGCGACCAAACCGGCTCTGCGGCGAACAAGAACCAATTGGGATTGTTCCTCACCTCCGATGGCGCGGAAAGCGCGCAGACCTGGCGGCTTGGACTGAACTTTGGCGGCATGAGCAGCAGCACGCTCTCGGCAGGACTCGAACCGGACACATGGTATTTTCTCGCCATCGGGTGGAATGAGGCCCGAAACGACTCGGAAGCGCGCGTGTTTCTCGGACGGGCGGGAGACTCCAAGCTCATGGTCAACAATGCGCCACGGGATGTCTCCGACGATTCCGTGGTCGGCGCAAATAGCGTGTTCAATCTCGGCAACTTCAGCAACACGAATACGACGTCAGGATTCATCAGCGGACAAAATCCCGGATTGATCGACGAGTTTGCGACATTTAACCGGGAGTTGTCCCAGAGGGACGTTCTGTCCCTTTTCTCCGCCCTGGTGCATTGATTGGGCGGCCTCGCGGCTCCTGTCCTTGCTGATCCTTTTTTAGGCGGTGTAAATAAATAAAGGCGACAACTTTGCTGGTTCTTTTAACGGCTGGCGGCGTTGCTCCTCAGTCACAGATCACAGCGGATATGCTCCTTCGTCGCGCCTTGCCAGCCGTCAAAACTCCTGCGCCATCTTGCCACCTTTATTTATTTACACCGCCTTACTGAATGGTCAGCCACTTGATCCGGTTGGCCTGCCCTTCCGGCGTGGCGGGGTCCAACTGCGACCACTTGACGTATTCCACATGGAAGTCGGCGAAGAGCGCATTGACTCCGCCGAAGTGCCGGATGTAGCTGGAATTTGCGTTCACACAGATCGGTTGGACGGCGGTGTCCCAGCTGCCGGGAACATCGAAGCGGATAAATTGCCCGGGAACCGCATCCACCAGCAATAACAACTGACTCGGATGGGTGGCGGTCGCCAGCCTGATGACATCGGTCGTCTCCAGCTTTTTGCCTTTTGGCGTCCCATCGGCTATCCCGAGTCGCGCAAAATTGTATGCGGGCCACCCACTCACGGGGAATCGGTTGGCGGGACATTCGCGGAAATCGAGGACGGCCTTCTGATTGGGAAAGTAGTCCGCAAAAGGATTCGGCCTCGTGGCTTTGGGATCGAAGGTGGACGACGCCCAATCCACCCAGGGAAGGGTCATGTTGTTGTCACTCGCATAGAGGGAAAACACCTGCCCGAAAGCCTTGAGATGACTCATACACTTTGCCTGGTCCCCTTTGTTCATTACTGATCGGAAAACGGGAATAGCAAGGGCTGCGAGGACCGCGATGATTGCAATGACCGCCAGCAGCTCGAGCAGGGTGAAAGCACGATCCAGGCAGGCTCCACGCGGTTTCGATTCGGCAAGGAGGCAAACAGCATCTTCTGCGGGTTTCCGGGGAGCAGATATCATGGTTCTTTTATTCTATTTCCATTTCGCACGTTGGACAAGAAGGCGCTCACTCGAACTATCGTGAAACCTCCGGGGATTGGGAGTTCGGCGTGCCCTCCGCGCTTCGCACCCGCAGGGTCACCGGCTTTCCCAGCAACGGAGCTTCCGGCAGCCGAACCTCCAGTTGGGTTTTCCCGTCGGGCAGGACGGAAACGCCTTCGCCCTCCAAAGGAACATCTGTGATGATCCGCACGGCTTTTTTTTCGGCAAGCTGCCCGGGATCATTCACGGTAACGATCCATTCCGCGGCGTCTGCGGACTTCTCGATCATAAGGACCGCTGGGGTCTCCACCGAGAGGGTGTGCCCCTGGCTGTCCAGCGGCAGGGTCGCCGGGGCCTCGTAGATCACCGCCATCAGGAGCCGCCCATCCGCACTCCGAACGGCTTGCATCTTTTTGTCGTTGGAGAGAACGACAAGGTTTTCCTCGGAGGAAGCCGTGGACGGCGTGCCGTCGTCATCCGCCGTAACCGTGTAGGCATAGCCCGCATCTTGGGGATGCGCACCGTGATCAATCCAGAGTTGGAAAATATCCGCCTCGGCGGGTGTTTTCTTCCGCTTGTTGGGTTCCGCAAGTTTATCCCATTTCGTCGGGCGGCGATCGAGGGAGGCTCGCACCGTCCCGGTCGTGAATTCCGGGATGACCCGGTAGGTGAATCCATCGTGGGAAAGCGAGGGACTTCCCGTGCCTCCCTTGTCCAGGAGTGTCCATTCGACCCGGTTGCCATCCGGCGGACCCGCCACCAAGTCCGTGCCCTGCGCGTCTCGGCCTGCGACGGGCCCGCGCCACGACGTCTGGTTGATCGTGGTCCAGACTTCCCCCGGCAGCTCCGGCATCAGGTCGGTGATCCCGGCACCGAGCGCGAGCAGCGTCCGCCCCGCGACGAAGAAGGCCTTGTAAGCCTTGATGCCATAAATGATGGCGTTTGCGCCGTCGGGTCCTTCATAGGCACCCGCACCCTGTTTGTCCCACCGGTTTTCCTTCTCGAACACAAAACCCGCACAGCCGGTGTCGCCCCGGCTGACACCGCCTGCAAAGTTATGGCTGCTGCCAAAGCCACGCCAGTTATTGATTGGCGTCAGCCGGTCCTCGCCCTGGCGCGCGGTGACCCCCGGCAGCGCGGTGAGGTTCCATGCGCCGATGGCCTGGATGTATTCGCGTCCGTCGCGACAAAACAACGTGTGTCCGTCGTCGGTGAAAAAATTCCAGGCCGACGCCGCTCCCACAGCACTCTCGAGTCCGTCGGAGCGTTTCGAACACATGTTGACGAGCATGTAGTGCGTCGGCGACTTCACGGCCAGCACGTCCTGATTCCAAAAATACCGGACGCCGTGATAGTTACCCGCGTCCACCGATTCGGGAGGGGTGCCGCTCCTTTCCCCGGCAAGCGTGGGAAGGGCTTCGAGTTCCTTGATCTGATCCGCGTCCAACTGGTCTTTCCAATCCTTCAAAAGCAGCGACGCAATATCCTTGGTCGGCAAGTCCGCCGGTCCGAGCGAGCCGTGGACCATGTTTTGGCGGTCAAGGACAGGAGGGAGCACGCGCTTGTAGGAAAACCACGTGGACCCGCGAAGGTAGTTGAAGAGGCAATCCATTTGATCATCTGTCAGCGGCCTCTCCCAGGGGGTTCCCTTGAGATCGTGCAGCATTTCCAAGGCGGAAACAAGCGCGTCATGCGGGTAGGCGAAGACCTGGTTCTGTCTGCCGTGAGCCCACGCGGCGCCGTCCACGGTCATTCCTTCCGAACTGAAGGAGGTGTCCACCGTCGCAAACGAAGTCGCCGAGAGGGTGCCGTCGGCCACCTCGGCCAGCACGTCGAGCATCGGTTGCGAGCGGCGCATAAGCGCCACCGGCAGGAGAGGGCGATACGTCAGCGCATTGGCGCCCACCCAAAAAGCTTCCTTGCGGAAGCGCTCCACCGTGACCGGATCGGCGTCGGTTGCATCGCCGCGCGCGGGAACGGTCCACGCCTGGTAGCCGAGGGCTTGGAGAATGTCGCGCGCCTTTGCCGCCTCGCTTTCCGCAGACGGCTTCTCCGCTTCGAGAGCCTCCATTTCCGGGAGCAACGCGAAATACGTGTTCACTGCCGCCAGCGGGATGGCAAAACACGAGATATGAAATCGCGGGGACACATTGGGACGCTTGGCTTCGAGCGAACCATAGTGGGTGATCGCGCGGTAGAGTCGGGCGAGGAGTTCCGTCTGGTCTGCGGACAACGGGCGCGGCGCGCTCCGCAGGCCTTCCGCAATGATCCATATCCTGTTGAAGGCCAGTTCAAGGCGCGGTGCCACCTTGCGCTGGGGCGTCGCGTAGTTGTTCAAGAGGTCCTTCTGGAAGGACGGACTTTCCACATCCTCCATGTCCGAAAACAAGCCGTCCGCAGTCAGCTTCGCAGCGGCGCTTTTGGCATCCATGCCTCCGGGACGTTTATATCCCCGGTAGGGTGCCGCTGCCATGCCGGCGCGCAGGGATTCCAGAGCAACCTCTTTCGGCGTTTTCGGAACCGCTTCCCCCCCATCCTGCGGCTTGCACGACGTCAGGAACGTCATGGCGGCAAGAAGCAAACCTATCGCCAGCCGTGCGTTTGAAGTCTTACGAAACATGGGCAATCCGGGTCTTTGCATAGAATCCTCCATGCGGAATGGCAATAATGCTTTCGCTCAAACTATTGAATTTCCTGGTGTTTCCGGGCGATTGATTTGCACGAGTTATGCCAGCCAGATTCCTGAGCGTTTGGAAGGAAAATGGGTTATCGCTCTTCGAGTCGGGACGCGCTGCCGGAATTTTGCCGGACTTGATCCCTTGGAGTTTCCCACATAGGATGTTCCGCCAATTCCCATGAAATCCGTCACGATCTACGACACCACGCTGCGCGATGGCACGCAGGGCACCGGCATCTCCTTCTCCGTGCTGGACAAGATTCGTGTGGCGGAAAAATTGGATGCGTTCGGGGTGGACTATATCGAGGGAGGATGGCCGGGATCGAACCCCCGGGATGTCGCATTTTTTGCCGAGGCGGCAAAGCGTACCTGGAAAAATGCGAAAATTGCGGCATTTGGCAGCACGCGGCGTGGCGGGGTGAAGGTCGAAACCGACTCCCAGGTGCGAACGCTTCTCGAAGCCAACACGCCGGTGGTGACGATCGTCGGAAAGACCTGGCTCCTCCACGTGCGGGAAGTCCTCGGGATTTCTCCGGAGGAAAATCTCGCGATGATTGCCGACACGGTTGCCTTTCTCAAAAAAAATGGGCGGGAGGTTTTTTACGATGCCGAACATTTTTTTGACAGCCACAGGGACGATCCGGAGTATTCGATCCGCACGCTGTCTGCGGCAAGGGATGCGGGTGCCGATCTCCTCGTTCTCTGCGACACGAATGGGGGCACGCTTCCGGAGGAAATCGCACGGATCACCGGGGAAGTCCGCGCGCTTCTTGACTGTCCGGTGGGGATCCACACCCACAACGATTGCGGCCTCGGCGTGGCCAATGCCCTCGCAGCCGTGGCATCCGGTGCCTGTCAGGTCCAGGGCACGATCAATGGCTACGGAGAGCGCGTCGGGAATTGCAATCTCACCACGTTGATCCCCACGCTTCAGGCGAAGAAGGGCATCCCCGTGGTCCCGGATCTCACGCGCCTGCGCGAGGTTTCCCGCTTCGTTGATGAGCTGGCGAATGTCCCGCAGGACATCCGGGCTCCCTATGTGGGCGACGCCGCCTTCACGCACAAGGGGGGACTCCACGTGCATGCGGTCCAGAAGCTCGCAAGAAGCTATGAGCACATGGATCCCGCCCTGATCGGGAACGCACAGACCATCCTGGTGTCCGACATGTCGGGACAGAGCAACATTTTGGCAAAAACCAAAGAACTGGGATTTGACTTTCAGAAAGGTTCGGGGGAGGTGGCCGCCATCCTGAAGAACGTGAAGGAAAGCGAGGCAACCGGCTACGAGTTTGAGGCGGCCGACGCATCCTTCGATCTTCTGGTCCGGAAAACACTCGGCCGCCACCATCCCCTTTTTGATTTGCAGGAATACCATTGCTCCTTCCGCCGCTCCCCCTCCCACGGCCTCACCACCTGCGAAGCCACCGTCAAGATCCGGGTGAATGAGGTCGCGACTTACACCGTCGCGGAAGGCGATGGCCCCGTCAACGCGTTGGATGCCGCGCTCCGCAAGGCGTTGCAGCCGTTTTATCCATGGATTGATGATCTGCGCCTGACCGACTTCAAGGTTCGGATCGTGGATGGCGGACGGGGCACGGCCGCACGGACAAGGGTTCTCATCGTCACCACCGACGGACAGTCCACCTGGGGGACCATCGGCGTCTCGGACAACATCATCGAAGCGAGCTGGCTCGCGCTGGTGGACAGTTTCGAGTTCCACGGCTCAAAGAAACAATCCGGCAAATAAACCCGTCGGCACGACAGCCAGTATCTTGACGCAGTGGCGTCCGGGAATGACAGTCTCCGGATCATGAAAGTCATCCACCTCGACATGGACTGCTTCTATGCAGCGGTCGAGATGCGCGAGCGTCCGGATCTGGCGAATCTTCCGCTTGCCGTCGGGGGAGGTTCACGGCGAGGAGTGGTCACCACCTGCAACTACGAGGCGCGCAAATACGGCGTTCGCTCGGCCATGCCCGGATTCCTTGCGCGGGAGCGCTGCCCGCAACTCGTCTTCCTCCCGGTGCGTTTCGATCTCTACCGCGCGGAATCCACAAAAATCCGAAACATCCTCCACCGCTACACGCCGCTTGTGGAACCCCTCTCGCTGGATGAAGCCTACCTGGATGTCAGTGCCTCCGACCGCTACGCGTGGGACATCGCGAAGGAAATCCGCAAATCCATCTGCGACGAGACCGGTCTCACCGCCTCCGCCGGCATTGCCCCGAACAAGATGCTTGCCAAAATTGCGAGCGACTGGCGCAAGCCGAATGGACAGTTCGCCATCACCCCGGATCAGGTGGAGGGTTTCATGAAGGATCTTCCTCTGCGCAAAATCTGGGGAATCGGCCCCAAAAGTGCTGAACGATTCGCGGGAAAGGGAATCCAGACTTGCGGGGATCTCCAGAAACTCAGTCTCCCGGAACTCGTCCGCCAAATGGGAAAATGGGGCGAGGAACTCTACCACCTCTGCCGCGGACGCGATGACCGCGCGGTCGAACCCAACCGCATCCGGAAATCCCTGAGCACCGAACAAACGTATCTCGAAAACCTGACCTCTGCCGCCCAGTGCGAACGGGCGATGGAAGATCTCGTCTCCGACCTCCTCGCCGACATCCAAATGAGCGCGGCGGATCGCCGCATCCATAAAGCCTTCGTCAAAATCAAATTTGCGGACTTCTCCCGGACCACACGCGAGGGGATCCACCCGAGTCCCGACTTCGAGACTTTTCGCACCCTGCTCCTCGAGGCCTGGAAGCGCAAGGCGCACCCCATACGACTCCTTGGCGCCGGCGTGCGCTTCGCGGAGGAGGCCCGGGAATTTGAAGACGCCCAGCAGTGGTTGGATTTCTGAAGCGGCGGTTTTCAGGACCCCACTTTGTCCGCCGAGGGGCAGATGTCCCGCAGCTCACAACCCGGACAATCCGGCTTTCTGGCCATGCAGCGGCGGCGTCCGTGAAAGATCAGCCAGTGGCTGAGATCGGTCCATTTCCCGCGCGGAAAGAGCCCGATCAAGTCCCTTTCGATGACGACGGGATTATCAGCTTTTGTGAGGCCGAGACGCCGGGAAAGTCGGGAGACATGCGTGTCCACGACGATCCCTTCGTTCAATCCAAACGCATTTCCAAGAACAACGTTGGCGGTCTTGCGTCCGACCCCCGGGAGGGCGGACAACGCATCGAGCGTGCGGGGAACCTGACCGGCATGCCGGTCCAGGAGCGCGACGGCCATGTCCCGAATGTTTTTGGCCTTGTTTCTAAAGAATCCGGTGGAGTGGACAAGCCCCTCCAACTCCGGAAGCGGAATCTCCGCAAAGTCCCGGGGGGAACGACAACGGTGGAACAGATCTTTTGTCACCAGATTCACCCGCTTGTCGGTGCACTGCGCCGAAAGAATCGTGGCCACCAATAACTCCAGCGGATTGGAAAAAACCAACTCGCAGTGCGCTGTGGGATAGACCGCCGGAAGGCGCTTCAGCAATTCCCCCGCCCGTTCCTTCCGGGTCACTGCACGCCGAGCGCCTTCAGCCGTTCCTTGGCTTTCGGGGTGTAGGGACTGTCCGGATAATCCTTGACGAGCTGCTGATACCACGTTTTGGCGCGATCCAATTGCTGGGCCTTGAATTTCTCATCCGTGCTGGCGGCCGCCTGCTCTTCAAGCAACTGGGAACCCTGCCAGAGCCCCTCCGTGGCGGCCAGGGGAACCCCCGCATACAACTGCGCAATCTTCGTGAAGAAATCAATTGCCTGGCCGCGGAACTCGGACTTCTGCTTGGCATCGGCCTCCACGCCGGATTTTTGCTTCATGATGAACCCGGCGAGCAGGAACGCGTTCGCGCGCAGTTCGGCACTTCCGTTTTGCGCGCGGATGATTGCCGGCAGGAGTTTGAGCGCCTCATCCAATTTTCCCTCGGCTTTCAGGGATTCCGCAATCCCGTAGTCGGCCTCCAGCACCTTCGAGGACCACGGATAGAGCGCCTTGAGTTGCTGGAAGAGCTTCCCGGCCTCGGCTGTCTGCTTTTTCTCCTGAGCCACACGCCCCAACCCAAAAATCGAAACCGCCTGGGCTTCCTGGACCAGCGGAGGGGCGGCTGTCGCCGCAGTGCCGGGAGGATTCGGATAGTCGGTGGCCAGTTTCTGGAAAACCGCCGCCGCCTCATCAAACTTTTTGTCCTCAAGGAGCGCGAGCCCGTAAATATCGAGATCCTTCGGCGAGTAGAGCACGCCTGCGTCGTAGGCTTCGTTCATCTTCGCGAGAGCCCGCGCCTTGTCTTTTGCGGAAATAAAGCCGGCGAGCGTGAAGAGAATCTTGCTCTTGGCTCCGGTGTCGGTGGATTTGTCCGCCAGTTGTTGGAAATACTCCTCGACCTGCGCGTCGGTCTTCAACTCCGCGCGGAGGAGCATCCGCTGGGCTTCCAGAAGGGATTGCAGACCGAGTGCCAGATCCGGACTCGTCGGATACTTCGTCAGCATCTCCTCCGAGGTTGTGACGGAGGCCTGGACGGCATCCTTCCAGAGGATCTGGTTCGCCTCGTTCAACGCGGAATAATTTGCAGCCAGCCGCTCGGCATTCCCCCGCTGAAGTTCAGCGATTTTATGGAGTGCCCCGGGTGCCTTGGGATCTTCCGAATAGCGCTGGGCAAATTCCAGATAGGTGGCAATCGCTTCCTCGGGCTTGGCGGCCTGGATGGCATTCTGGCCGATCGTTTCGTAGGCAAAATACACCTTGTCATCCTGGGGATACTTCTCGATGAACTGCCGCATCAGCCTGTTGACTTCCGCCACATTCTGCGAGGCGGCCGCCTGTTGCGAACGCATGAAATAGGTATAGGGCGCCGCCTGGCTGTCGGGAAATTTCTCGGCCAGCATGGCCAGCGTGGCACTGCCCTCCTCCCTCTTTCCGAGCGCGATCTGGGCGCTGCCGAGGGCGTAAATGGCGAGCGGCGTCAGCGGGTGTTTCTCGTTGTTTTTTATGAAGCTCTCCAAAAGCGTGACCGCTCCCGCGTTGTCGCCCTTCTGCTGGGTCGCGATCCCGATCCAGTAATCCGCCTCGACCGCCTGGGGGGTTCCCGGGAATTTTTCCTTCACGATCTTGTAGTTCGCGATGGCGTCGTCCCATTTCCCGGTATCTTTATAGATCCCCGCGAGTCCGTATTGGGCGACGACGGCGACCTCCGGAGCCGGATTGTTGGCGAGGTAGCTTTGGAAGGTTTTCAAGGCCTCCTCGAAATTCTTCAAGCCCACCTGGGCCTGGGCCTTGCTGACCACCGACAGCCCCGCGACACGCCCTTTGGGGTATTGGGCGATCGATTCATCGAAATACCGAATGGCATCGTCCGATTTTCCGAGTCCCAGATACATGTTCCCCAGGGAAAACGGCAGGCTCTCCGCGAGCGCGCTGCCTTTGTAGGTCGTCGTATAGTCCTGGTAACCCTGCACGGCTTTGTCCACCGCATTCTGGATCACGTAACTCATCGTCTTGTAATACAACGCCCGCATTTTTTCGTCATTCGAGGTGAGGAACGGTGACACGTGGGTGATGAGAACCCTCGATTCATCGTATTTTTGGGCATTAAAGAAAATTTCGCCCATCTTGAGCAGGGCGGTTGCGATTTGGTCGGGCTTGGCCTTGACCTCTTCGAGTTTCTTCAGCTCGCGTTCGTTGTCCTTGTCGAGTTGCTTCTTCAAGGCCGGATTGTTCGCGCGCAAAGCCGCCGCCTTCAACGCGGGGAACGCCTTGATTTTGTCCTGCTGGAGTTCGATGATTTCCTCCTTGGGAAGAATCGCCTGGTAGGCATTGAGCGCCTCCTGGTAAAGGGGCGCGCGCTCGGACTCGGGGCTGAATGCCGCACGCGTGAACAGGATTTCCCCGATCTGGAACCAGGATTCGTTGATCAGTGCCACGTCCTTCTTTTCGTCAATGATCTGCCGGAGGATGTCCTCTGCCTGCTTGAGTCTGGCCATCCCCTGGGCCTTGTCGCCGCCGTCCTTCATCAATTCCTGACTTCCGATCGTCGCCAGCGCCAGCGCCAGGACATTCTTGCTCGTCGGCAAGGTGGCACTGTTGGGAAATTTTTTGATGTTCAATTCCATGTCTTCAACCACCTTGTCGAAGTTCCCGATTTGGAAGTTGGCGACTCCGCGTCCGTAAATCGCGGATTCGACCTCCGGTGCCTGCGGGTATTTCGCGATGAAATCGGTGAATTTCGCGATGGCGTCCTCGAAGGCTTTCTTGCGATTGGGATCTTTCTCAGGGAACGAGGAGGCCTTGGTGGAGAGAATCTGCGGCAGGAGGCTGTTCCCGATCTGCGCGAGATCCGGGGGAAGCCCGGGAAACGAGAGCGCCTTGTTCAAGGTCGCGAGCGCGGGATCAAATTGCGCAAGGAAATATTGCGAGAACGCCAACTGGATGGTTGCTACCATCGCGACGGGATCCGTCGGATAATCCTTCAGAATTTTTTCGTAGGCCGCCGCCGCCGCCGTGTAATCCCCGGCCGAAAACAAGTTGTAGGCCGCCTCATTTGCCGCAGCCGCTCCCGCCGACTGGGCCTGTAGGCAGGGAGAGCACAGCATTGTGAACAGAACGACAAGGATGAGAAAGACTGGGAGAGGTTTCATGAAGGATGCTCCATTCATAAAGGGGATGCCGCAATGTTTCCACCGTAAAATTGCGCCAATCTCCAACCCCTCTGATCCTCACGTAATTCTTTGTGCGCATGCAGGGACAATAATCTGCGCCGCCGTACGGACTGTGCTGACTAAAAAAACTTTGCCCCTTGCCAAGGAGATCGTCCGGATTGGGGGGCAGGGCTCAAAACCCGCGCAATGGTTTGACTCCGCAATTTATTCATTTTATGAATCTTTTGAAGCCTGATCATTCAGTTAATCGGATACCAGCGAGCCCATGCCAGCGTTCTCTTCGCCATGAAATTTTGTCAGGATGAGGGACGCACCCATTTTCTGAAGGCTTGGCCGGACGGAAGTTTTGATCTGGAAATTTCCTCCGGCGGGGCGGCGACGATGTATTTCCTGGCGAAAGGAACTCCCGAGGATTTCCGTGTGACCATGAACGGCGCGCCCCTCGTGCCGGAACTTTGCAGGCCGTGCCGCCTGCCGGACCTATTTTTCCGTTGGATGGAAGTCGCCGTTCCGGCGGGGCGGGAGGAACGCCGCCTCTCGATCATGCCGGGAGTTGGGGAGTTGGCCCTGGATCTCGGCACAGGACGACCGGTGGTTCGGGTCGGGGACGACACCCCGCCGACGGCCTTGCAGCCTTCTTATGACGATCCGGGCCTGCCAGCGGAGCGCATCCGCGCCCTGCTTCCCCCGAAGCTTTCCGCGCTGCAAAATCCCGATTGGCAAGAGGCCTGGAGCCTCGCCCGCTGGGTTCATACGGCCTGGCCCTATCGCAACACGTTTCAAGGGCGGTATTACTGTCCCTGGCAAGCGGAGGAGATTCTTCAGTGGGGACCGTTGGGAAAGGGACCCGATGGCGATCCGGTGATCGCGATGTGCGTGCATTACGCCGTCACCCTCCAACAAGCCTGCATGGCTCTGGGAACACCCGCCCGGGTGCTCCCCCTGGTCGCCCACATCAACAGCGACAACGGACACTTCGTCGCGGAAGTCTGGTCCCGTTCGCTGCAAAAATGGGTTCTCATCGACGCCCAGTCCGGCCTCTGTTTCCGGGATGAGAGCGGTCTTCCGCTCTGTGCCCTGGAGGTCGCCCGGCTGGAGGATCCCCGTCACCGTGCCCGCTGCGGCGCCGACGCCGGCGACCCGATTCCTGGGGATTTTCCCTGGCCCCTGGCCTGCGGATCGGACGTGTTCCGACACATTGGCGTCTGGCGCCGCGCCGACTTCCACAGCCACCCCGAGGCGGCTCCGGTCGGCCACGGAACCACGGCCTACGCGGAAACCGACCTTCTGTGGCTCCGGAAGGATGGCAGGGAAACCCCGCCCATGTTTCCCCACATCCTGACCGAGGCCGACTATCTTGCTCCGCCTCGCGAAAAGGCGTGAGGCACCCCGCCCCCTCCGGCGGGCGACACGACCGGCATGGCGTCGCCGGAAATCAGGAAACGGGCGCCTGCGGAATCGTGCGGATCAACCTCCGGGGATTCTCGTACAGAATCCGGGCTTGTTCGTTATCCCGAAGTTCGGCCGCGCGGAAGAGGCGAAGCCGATAATCCACCAAATCGGTGTTTCCAAATCCGAAATCGCTGCCCCAACACAGGCGTTCCAAGGGAGCCGCGCGGGCGATTTCCCTCATCGCGGCGGGATGCGGACCGCAAAGGCAACCCCAGACATTTTCAAAGCGGCGCAAGACCTCGATCGCCTCCTCCCAGTACTCAAGAAGCCCGCAATGGCCGAGAATCAGGGTGGCCCGCGGATGTCGCCTCGCCAGAAGACCAATCTGGGAGGGCAGGCTGCAGGGAGGCGTCCCGTCATGAAACAGGATCGGCACCCCCGCAGCCACAGCCCGCTCGCAAACCCCGTCCATCAGAACATGATTCACAGGAACGGCCTGCACCCATGGGTGAAATTTGATTCCTTGGAAACCAAGGGGCCCCAGGCAACGGTCCAACTCGGCGAGCGCGCGCGCCTCCTGCCAGAGTCGCACCGTGCAAAAAGGAATCATGCGACCGGACGAGGCGCGGCAGACCGCAGCCACCTCATTGTTGTCGGCTTCGATCAAGGTATCGTCGAAGAGTCCCCGCGTGGGCAGGACAATGGCGTGTCCGATACCGTGCCGGTCGAGAACCCCCAACCATGCGGTCGGATCGGTCGGTGCCCCCTTCGCCCAGTCGGGGTGCCAGTGCGTGTGACAATCAACGATCATGGCCGAGAAATTGCAAAAAATTCCCTCCCAGAATTGCAGACAGATGCCCGGGATTCACCGATTCCTCAAGCAGGTCCCGCTCCAGCCCCATGGCGTTCTGGGGGGCGCAACTGGCAAAACACATTCGTCCGGGAGCCTCTTCCGCATAGGCACGAAGCGCGGAGGGGCGGACAAAGCCCGTGTCGAACCAGAGATTCGGAAGCTTCAAGCGAAGGAGGGGCAGCATGTCAGACGCGTAGTCCGTGGTTCCCCCACGCCCCAGAAGAAAGCGACCCCCGGGAAAACGCTCCACCAGAAGAAACATTTGGGAGGGCGTTCCCGACGAAGACGGGGACGCATGCGCGTAAATGGGGATGTTGTGCGAAACGGCCCAGTCCACCACGGGATCGGCCACCGGATCCCCCAGATGACATCCCTGTCGATGCGGGGCGAGGATCAACACACGTCCGCCCTCGTCAACGGCCTCGCGCAGGAGGTCCACAGCCTCCGCGCCCCGCCAGGGATTGACGCTGAACGCGGGAATCAAGCGCCCCTGCGCCGAAGCCGCGATGGCGGCGATCCTGCGGTTTCCCGCGCGATTGTGCACCGCCAATTCCTCCGAACCGGGCGCAATGAGAGCCGCATCAACCCCCGCACGATCCATCCCGAGCAGCAAGTCCGCAGCGGATTGCTTCTCGTCCCGCGCGAGACCGAGCGTGCAATACGCATCGCAGACGCGACTCGCCGACCGGGTCATGCCGCCGCCTGGTTGTTGAACTTGCGTCCGCTCACGTCCAGAACGGGCGCCTCGACCCTCCGCGACTGCAGCGGGACCTTTTCCCGGTACCCCTCCGCGATTTCCGCAAGCGTCGCCCCGCGAAAGCGCAGTCCCTCCCGTTCGGCAATCGCTTTCGTCGCCGCCACAATTCCCATGTAGGTCTCCCTTCGAAAATTGGAACGATCTCCAAATTCAAAAATGTTGTGGGTGATGGAATGCACCTGCCGGAGCGGGGTCTGATCGCGCTGCTGGCGTTTGATCGCCTTGTCGATCGTGTAAAAATGGTTTTTGGCATCCACCAATTCCACCCGGAGATCCAGAGGATGGGCGCCGCCCCACATCCGACTCTGCGGATCAATCGTCACAGGCAGGTCCACAAAATTCACATCGCCCTCGAGGGACTTGTTGTACCGATGCGGATAATGGGGATCCAGCGGGCTGTTTCCCCACACACAGGCGCACTGGGGAAGATCCCGCGTGGGAATGCTCACCAATCCATGCGTGAATCCCAATTCCTCGAGAATGCCGTAGGTGTGATCGTTGGCAGAGCCGTAACCCGGACAGAACGCGAAGGGCCTGCGGCCCATCGCCTGCGCAAACCGGTCGATCCCCTCCCTCAACAACTCCCGCTGTCCCTCCGGTGCCTCCACCCCGAAAAACTCGCTTCGCTCCGCCTGCCACGGATGATAATGCAGTCCCACCTCGTGCCCCTGCTGCTCGAGTTCCCGGTAAATCGAGGCATGAACGGTGATGTCCCCCGGTATGACAAGGAACGTTCCCTTGGTCCCGGTTTCGGCCAACATCTCCCCCAGCCCGCGGATGGCCCGCTCGCCAAGCGCCGCATCCTGAACGGCGGTTTGCGTGGATTCACAGTCAATTTGAAGATTGAAAAGAAGGTCCGTCATAAAAATCCCCCCCCCGACGGCATGCGACCGAGGTTACTCTCGGCACTTCAGCCATCAAGGTGGTTTTTTTCCAAAGACGAAAATATTTCCTCCAGCGCAAGTTTTTTCATTGAATAAAATCGTTTTGGGATTTTAACTGTGTGGATGGCTGTCCGTTCCCTGAAGCTTCTCACCACCACTTTTCCTCCGAATTTTTGGAGGGACGAAATCGCGAACCGGTGGGACTATCAGGATTTCCTGGATCATCCGGAATGGGGGCGGGACTGGATCAGTTTTGACGGCGTGGTGTTTCACGCCGCGTCGAACCGGGTGTACTGCGGGCTGACCTGTTTCGACGGAGACATCCTGTATGCCTGGGATGTGGCGGAGCAACGGTTTCTGTCACTGGGCTTCGACCGGGTCATGGATCGCTACGATGCGAAGTTCCATCGGGCGATGGAACTCTCGAAGGATGGCAAGTCGCTCTACCTGGCCACGGCGTTGCTGCACGATGTGGATCGCTTCTTCGAAGCGCCCGGCGGCGGGATTTACCGGCACGACTTGGTCAGCGGGGAGAATGAGAAGCTGGGGATTCCCCTGCCCCACAACTACATTCAATCCAGCGTCCTCGATGAGGAGCGGGGCGTCCTCTACAACATGCACTTCACGCCCGAATGCCTGAGCGTGTTCGACTTGCAGACCCGAAAGGGGCGTTCCCTCGGACCGATCAGCGGAGGCATGCAGATGGCGCAGGGCGAGAACCTCGTGCTCGACGATCAGGGCGGCGTGTGGTGCGGATGGTGCGCGACCAAAGCCTGGCATTCGACCATGGGGACCGACATCGCCCGTTTGTGCAAGTACGATCCCGACGCGGGAAAGATCCTTTATTTTCCCCATGGCCTGCCGAATCCGGACGGTTCCCACGGTTTCACCCGCGTCGAAGGGTTGTTTAATCTCGGAACCGGAATGCTCTACGCCTCGGGAGGAAACGGCTCCCTTTTCCGCATTGATCCCAAGACCGGAAAGTCCGCGTTTCTGGGAACCCCGATCACGAACGAACGCTCACGCTTGACCTCCCTCGTGCTTCACCCGGACGGCCATGCCTACGGCATCACGGGACGCGACGGAAACTGCCGTCTGCTGCGCTTCGATCCCCGCACGGACACGTATGAAGTCGGAGATGCCATCAGGGATGACGAGGGCAACGCGATGTTCCAGTGCCATGACATCTGCGTCAGTCCGGAAGGCACCCTTTTTGCCGGCGAAAACGACCATCCCTCCCGCAGCAGCTACCTGTGGGAAATCACCCTTTAATTCCAGACATCATGACCACAACCCTCGAAAAACGCAGCCTGCCTTACCTCGCCCTTGGCGGAGTGTGGGAACAAGACGACGTGGATGCCGCCCAGCGCGTCATCGCCGCCGCCGCCCAATCCAACGGAAACTTCTTCCCGCTTCCTGAGGAAGCCGATTTTCAAAAAGCCCTCGCCGCCCATGAAGGGGCGGCGCACGCGGTGGCCGTCAATTCCTGCGGCACCGCCCTGGACCTCTGCATGATCGCTCTCGGCGTCGGTCCCGGCGATGAAGTGATCGTGCCCGGCCTCACGTTTGTCTGCTCGGCGGGCACGGCGGCCGCGCGCGGAGCCAAGGTTGTCTTTGCGGACGTTGACCCGGCGACCCTCTGCCTGGACCCGAAGGCGGTGCGGGCCAAAATCACCCCGCGCACCAAGGCCATCATCCCGGTTCATTTCGCCGGACACTCGGCCGACATCCGCGCCTTCGACGCCATCTCTCAGGAACACGGCATCCCGGTCATCTACGACGCGGCCCATGCCGTCGGCACAAAATTCGAGGCCCAGCCCATCGGCGGAGCCGGCCTCGCGAGTTGCTACAGCTTTCAATCCAACAAAAACATCACGACCCTCGGCGAAGGCGGAGCCATCACCTCCAACAATGCCGAGTTTGCGGAAAAGGTGCGCGGACTGAAGACGTTCGGATACGTGTATGGCGCCAAGCTGCGGGTCACGCAGATCGGCTACAACTACCGCATGACAAAGCCGCAAGCGGCGACGGGATTGACGCAGCTGGCAAAGATCGACCGCATCATCGCCAGACGCCTGGCCAACTACCAAAGACTCGTTGGGGCGCTCCAGGGCGTCCCCTCCCTCACCCTGCCCGTCGGGATCACGCCGGACCATGGCTGCCATCTCTTTGTCATCCGCATCGACACCGACGCCCTGGAAACCACCCGCGACGCATTTGCCAAGCACCTCAAGGAGGAGTGGCAGGTCGGCACCGCCATCCATTATCCGGCGGTCTGGAGTTGGGAGGCCTTCGCCGCCGTGGACTACGACAAGGGCAACACTCCGGTCACCGAGCAGGCCTGCGAACAGGTTCTCAGCATGCCTCTTTTCCCGAGCACCACGGACGAGGAAGTCGATTACCTCGCCCACGCCCTGCGCGAAACCGTCCGCGCGCTTCAAAAATGAGCGACGCGGCCCAAGCCGGAACATTTCGTTGGGGCCTCGTCGGATACGGGGACCTCGCCGAGAAGCGCGTCGCCGACGCACTCCGACAAAGCGGGAACCTGCGGGCCGTATGGGGACGGAATTTCGACCGCACGAAGGACTTTGCGCTGCGTCACAAGATCCCCCACGCCTGCACGTCCTTCGAGGAACTGCTCCGCGGCGACATTGATGCCGTCTATGTGTGCACACCTCCGGACTCCCACGCCCAATACACCATTGCGTCCGCCCAAGCCGGAAAACACGTTCTGGTGGAGAAGCCCATGGCCTCCAGCCACGAGGATTGCACCGCCATGCTCCGGGCGGCCGCGGACGCCAAGATCACGCTCGGCGTCGCCTACTACCGCAGGGCGTTTCCCAAAATGATCCGCATCCGCGAGTTGATCACCCAGGGCGTGCTCGGCGTTCCGGTCTGGGCCCATATCGCCTCCCATTCCTGGTTCGCCCCGGCGCCGGACGACCCCAAATCCTGGCGGGTGAAGAAGCGCCTCAGCGGCGGGGCCGGCGCCTTGGCGGACATCGGCGTTCACCGGCTGGATTTGCTGGACTACTGGCTGCCGGGGGCCGACGTGAAAAACGCGCTCTTCACGAATCTCGTGAACCACTATGAGGTCGAGGACGGCTCCAGCCTCCTGATGCAACTGCCAAACGGCGCCCCTGTGCAGGCGTTCTTTTCCTGGAATTCCAAAACCTGGGTGGATCGTTTCGAAATGGTCGGCAGCGAGGGTAAAATCCTGGTGGAACCGCTCGACGGACCGCATCTGACCGTCATCCGGGGACGCGAGCGCGAGGAGATCACCGTCCCGCCACCGGAAAACGCCCACGCTCCGTGCGTCCAGGATTTCGTTTCCGCCTGCCTGACCGGGCGCCCCCCTCTTTGCGACGGCGGCGCGGGAGCCCGTGTCAACCGGCTTCTGGAGGAATCCATCCGCCTGGCCAGGAGGTCATAATGCCGCAGTTCACTCCGCGTCCGGCCAACAATTTCCAGGAGTTCATCGACACCTATTACACACGGTGTCGCGCGCTCGCCCCGGAAATTGTGGGCCAGGCCGGAAAATGGAAATTCGAGGATCTGATTCCCGGCCTGAGCGATTTCGACACGCGGTTCCTCACCGTGGACGGACTCAAGGCCGCGGACTGGATCCGTCTTTCCATGGTGGTCGGCCAGGTCCACCTCGACCTCTCCCGCGAGCGTCCCGACTGGGCGCGAACGCTTGAGCATCTCCCGGGGGTCAATCTCACGGTGGAGGAATTGCTCGATCCGGAGAACTACTATCCGGAATTTTCCCAGTGGACGTTTTACCAAGCGGACACCAAACGCCTCCGCGGAGCCGCCAGCCGTTTCGCAAACACCGTCTGGACCGACGCCGACACGACCTACCATTGGAAACGCATCGCCCTGTACTACGAGCGTTACAACCGGACCATCGATCCGCCCATCAATCTGGGCACCTACGAGAGCAAGTACCCGCTGCACAGCCGTTACATGCACTACCTCGCGCCGCCGCTGCACTCCGCCGTCTGCCTGATGGAACGCCGGACCACGCCAGGAAAACTGGACGCCTTTCGAAGGGCTCGCGACCTTTTCCCCCGAGCCGAGGTCATGAACTCCGTGCTGGCCGGCATCGAGAACCACTATGAAACGCCGGAAACCTATGGGGAGCCGGCATTGACCGAACTCGACATCCGTCTCGAAGCCTACCTGCTCGCCGCCATCGACACCCTCCTCCCCCTCGGAGATCTCGATTGTGCCCCGGCGCCAACCCCCGCCCGACTTCGCGCCGCAGTGTCCAAACTGCCCCAGCCGGGTTCTCTGAGCCGCATGTTCGAGAACATCAAATTTGCGCGCCTGATGAAGGGCCGTCTCTGGTTCTACTCTCACGAACTCCCGTGGTTCGACAGCATCCCCCTCATTCAGGTGGAATTGAACCGAATCGGGCGCAACTTCCTGGAACTGCCCCTGGAAATCTTTTCCGAGAACATTCTGGAGAAGAAACTCCGATGGGACGTCGTGCTTCGGGAGTTGGGCGCATTCGGATTCTCCGCAGACGAAGTCGCCCTTTGCCACACATTCCACAGCCTGGCCGACCCCGGCATTCCCCGCCGGGAATACCGCTCCAGAGCCCGAGAGTTGGTTGGGATTTACACCGACTTCCTGCACATCATCGAAAAACTTTCAAACCTCACATCGGAGCTTCTTGCAGCCAGAGAGTACCCGTTGGCGCAAGTCCAAGCGTACTGATTGCGGGAGCCTCCCGTCATTGGGAGCATCCCCATCATCCGGTCTTCGCATGTCGGTTTCTCACCGGCATGCGCCCGCTTCACGCTCACGATGGCGGACAGAGCGCGCCGGAATTTATCTGGTTCTTCCGGATTTTCGGCGAACGAGCTTCCACACATCGCTTTCCATGTTGTTGCCGGCGATAATCCACAGGGCATTGTCGTGGACCACGATGCCCGCCGCGTGCCGCGCCTTCCACGGCGTGCCGGGAAGCTCGCGCCAGTTCACTCCGTCCTCCGAATACCACACGTCATTCTGATTCCCCCCCCCGCGTTCGCTGTAGCCTTCCAGCACCCACATGCGTCCATCGAAGACCGCGACTTCGTGGTACTGGCGGGGAGCCCAGGGGGCATGCTCGGTATGGCATTTCCAATGCACGCCGTCCGCGGAACTCCACACATCGTTGAAGTACTTTCGCACCGGTTGCTCCGGTGTGTCATAGGTTCCCCCTCCCATAATCCACATCCGGTCCTTGAACACCACGTTTCCCCCGATGATTCCCCGTTGCGGCCAAAAGGGTTCCTTCGGAATGACCTGGTTCCAGTGCGCCCCGTCTGTCGTCGTCCAGATGTCTCGGTAAAATTTTCCCTCCGCGTCGGCAAAGTTCGGCATGGTCTGTCCACCCATCACCCAGATTTTGTCCTTGAAGACCAGCGTATGGTGCAGGGCGCGCGGTCCCCAGGGGACGGGGGCGTCCGGATTGGCAAGTGTCCACGACACCCCGTCGCCGGACGACCAGACATCATTCATATAGTGGCCCTGGTTCACATCGCCGCCGACGATCCACATGCGATCCCGAAAAACCACAAATCCCACGGCATGCCTCCCCTCCCAGTCTTTTTGGGGATCAAAGGAGGCGTCCGAGAACGTGTTGGGCTTGATGCGCGTCCATCCCCGGCCATCGCGGGAACTCCAGACGTCATTGCTGCAAATGCGGGGAAAGTTCGTCTTGTCGTCCGGATTCCAGCCCCCGATCACGTACATGCGTCCCTTCAAGGCAAGCACCCCCAACCCGTCGCGTGGTCCGAACGGCGCGTTCATTGTCACGTTCACCCATTCGTATTCGGGAGTTTCAGCATGAAGAGTTGTCATAAGGAGAAAAAGGAACAGGGCTGTGGTGCCAAGGGACAGGGAAATCGCGAAAGGGAAACGGCGGATGATGGTTTTCACGGGATCGGGGCTGGGGTTGAAGGAATCTTCTTCGGGACGAACATGCCGAACGGTCACCGGGAGCCCCGTTTGGCGGAAGCGCCCTTCAAGTGGTGATCAAACCACTTCAAGGCCTCCTCCTGAATTTCGATGTCGTAGCAATGCGATTTGTCGGGGGAATAGTCGCGGAACCGCTCCGGGCAGCCCGCCCTGCGGTAGGCCTCTCCGATCTGCCGGGCGGCCTCCTGCTGACCCGCCGGAGGAAACAGCGGGTCCCGGCGTCCGCTCACCACCATGCAGGCGGCGGGAGCCGCCATAGCGATCAGGTCGGGCACGTCCAGGCGGTTCCAGACCCCGGGCAGGAGGCAAAATGTTCCAATCGCGCTGACCAGATTGTAGGCTTGCTGGGTGTCGCCGGTCGTCATCCAGCCGACGGGCACGGCGGCCTTCACCCGCTCGTCCAGCGCCGCAAGGATGTTGGTGCGCCATCCACCGCCGGAGAGTCCGGTCACCCCCACGCGCGACGCATCGACCTCGGGGCGTCCTTCCAGATAGTCGATGCAGCGGCTGTCGTCCCCGAAATTGACCCCGCACCAGGTGGTGCCTGCCCAGTTCAACTCACGCACTCCCAAATACAAAACCTCCGAAAGCGAGCGTTCATATTCGTAAAACCCGTGCAACGGAAGATTCCACGGCTCGGGTTCATCCGGCACCAAGGGTCTGCTGACTCCGCGGGGCACCCGGCGTCCAAAATGGTAGGCATCAATGGCAATGACACAGTAGCCGTTGCTCGCAAAGAAATCCGCCAACGCCCGCCCACCCGCATAGATTTTGCGGTGCTCGACCAACGCGGGATGATCGGTTTCGCCGCAAACCCGCTCGCATCCGAACAACATCGGTCCGCCCCACTCGTGCATGACCACCACCGCGGGAGCCGGCAGGGGCACATGCTTGGGCGTGTAGAAGTATCCCGGAACACGAAACCAGGGAGCCGTGTTGAATGCGATGCGCTCCCGCACAAACGCTGTGGTTTCCACCCGCTCCGTGGTTTCCGGATGCAGGTCCGGCGCCCCCGGATCGTACTGAAGCGCGTCCCGCAGGCACCGCTGCGCGTCCCGCCGCCAGTCCTCGAACGCGCCCGCAGGATGGGCCTTTCCCCACCGCGCAAAGCTGAGATCCAAAGGCCGAGATGCCCTTAAGTCCCTGATCGTTTGCTCCAGCGAACCGTAGTGATGGACCGGCGCGCGTCCCAATTCCTTCTCGTTCATGATTTGTTCTCCATGCAAAGGTGCAGCAAAGCATCCAAAAAGATCGTTCTCTCCCTGAGCCGCCACCAATCGGGATGGCGCACCGTTTCGAGGGCGGCGATTTCGCGGTCGGCCAGGCGTTTGGCCTGATCGCGGTGCAGGGGGTCCCGGGTGATTTGAAACAGCCGCAGGCACATTTCGATGTACCAACCGGTGGCCCGAAACGTCCAGCGGGCCTCGGGAGTGAAGGCACCTTCGAGGGCGTCGGCTTCCGTGACGGCCGCCGCCGCCATGGCGCGGAGCGGTCCCACCAGGGCGTCCTCCGGGCAAAGGAGGGCCGCCCCCGCGAGGTCGTAGGGAATATTGGTGCCCGCAAGGTGGTCGTAGAAGTTGGGGTTCCGATAAAAACCCACGCCGCTGAAAACCGGCACCTCCTCCATGAGCGGATCGATCAGGACCGCGGCCTCCTTGTCCACCTGGGTGCGGAAGCAGTAACGGGCGGTGTGCTCGTAGAGGCGTCCATCCAGATGCAGGTGTTCGTGAAAATAGCGCTTGGCCGGATCATAGGAATGGCGGGCCACGCCAATGGCGAGTCTCCGGCCCATGTCCTGTAAATCCGCGGCGAGCGCGTCCGCGCCGGGGCGGCGGCGCAGGTCGGCGGCCGCGCGCAGAAACAACCCGGCGGCCTGCGCGGCATTGCGGGCTTCCGCCCAATCACCCGGTTGCTGCGCGTCGCCATCCCCCGGGGCGGCAGCTCCGAAAAAGTTGGGAGCCAGTCCGGTTTCCGGATGTTGAACCGCCCGCCATTTGTCCGTCATCTGCCGGGCCCAGCGGAGACACTCCCGGTCCCCGGCATGCACCCAGCACGAGACCCAGAAGCGAATGAGGCTGGCGGCGCAGCCCTCGAACCCGCAGAAACTCGCGTCCCGCGCAAGGGCGGGCTTGTGGGCGGAGTCATCGAACCCGTAAAATGTGACGCGATTGAAATCCATCGAGGCCGGATCGGTGACGTGCCCGTAATACGTCGCGCGCAACCAGCGATGGGTGCGGGTCGGCAGGTGCTTCCAGAAACGGTCAAGGTGCATGTCCGCACGCGGGCTGCTGTTGACAGGCTTGAACGTGGGAACATAGCGCGGCGAGGGCTTGGCGCACACATCCGCCCGCAGCACGTCGAAGTCGCTTTCCTCTCCGAGGCGCAGCAAACCGGACCGGGGATCAAAGCCCTCCCGTTTCAACACCTCGAGCATGCCATCCACGAGTTCCCGGTAGCGGGGCTCGCCGGTGAGGGCGGAAAGTCCGTCCAGAACGGGCCAGATTTCGTGGTCCATGCGGAAGGTTTCGTAGTCGAAGGGCTGGCCGGGAAAGCGCCCCGTACGAAACGTGTTCCCCTCCCGGTAGGCAAGGGAACGATAACCGAGCCGCGCAGGCAGGTCCGTGGTCACACAGGGCGCGCCTCCGGACTCCCCTCTCAGGAGAACGGTTTGGAGTTCCAAAATCCGATCCACGACTCCCCGGAGCCATGCGCCGTAGTCCTGGCGGGAGACGGGTGCGGTGGATTTCGCCTCTTCCCGGATGGCGAAAAAGCAGGAGGCGGACAGCCCGCGTGCATCCCGCACCTCCATCCGGTGAATTCCACCCCCAAGCCCGGAAAGCGGCAGTTCAAACGCGGTCCACGCATCCTCCGCAGCAGGCCGGATTTCCAAAGACAGACGGGGTTCCTCATGGGAAACGGGACGGACCTCAAGGACGACCGGAAGAGACGTCCCCGCAGGCATGCGCACCCGGCCCCGCAGTGTCTCCCTTCCATCCAAAACATGATAGACATCCAGTTCGATCTCCGGAAGCGCGTCGTATTTTTCCGCCAGGCGGTGCCAGAGGTGTTTGGATGCAATCTGGCAGGGGGTCAGCGCCATTCCAAACAAGGCGGCATGAAGCACCCGACCGGAGAATGCCTCCTGCCCGGACCCCAACCCGCCAACGGTGACCGCCCCCCCGTCGCACACTCGGGGGCCTTGAGCCGGACGGCAGACAACCTCCCGCGCATCGACAAAAAGGCGAACGGTTTTTCCGTCATAGGTTCCGGCGACATGATGGGTTCCCGGCGGCAGCGGATGCGGGTCGATGAGGGTCACGGGCCCCGACTCCATGATCAGACAAAATGCCGGAAGCCCCCTTCCCTCCGCGCCGGAGTGCAGGAACAAACGGTGATCCCTCCCCTGAAAAGAGGACTGGCCGGCGGAAGGTTCCCGCCACTGCGCCAAGAGCGTTTCATCGCCGCCTGGGCCAGCCCCCTCGGGTCGCTCGATCCAAACCTCAACCGTAAGTGCCGGCGAAGACACCGCCGAAGGGATTGTAGCATGGCGCGAGGAGGGTGCGGGCATGACATGGACGGTTTACGAAAAATTTCGACAGCCTTTTTTCAAAACGCGGGTCGAAATCCTAAGGGGTGGCGGGTGGCTCGGAAGCCCTTTCCGGCATGGCTCCATCCTCCGCGAATCCGATGTCCACAATTTCCAGATCGTCCAAATACCTGTCTCTTATACACATCTCCGAGCCCACGA
>JACSRU010000064.1 GCA_014879575.1 Chthoniobacterales bacterium
GGTGTCGCTTCGCGCAACCCCCGGCTTCTGAAGGTGAATACGCCTCCGGCGTGAAAAAATGTCCAAACCTCAGAATCCCGGGCACAAGTGCCCGGGATGTTGAAGGTTGGAATGCGTTCCGGTCCTGCGGTTTCTTACGAGGATTTTTTCTTGGTCATGGGACATTCCGCAGCGGTTTTTGCGCTGCAGGAATTGACATTCGCGCAGCTTTTCTTGGTGACCGGGCAGGTTTGCTGGGCACCCTGGGAATGGCACTGGGCTTTTTGTGTGGCACAACCAGTGAAACCGGCCGTGGCGAGGATTGCAACAGAGAGGATGGTAACGATGGATTTCATACTGGGGAGGAGTTTAGCACAGAAATCTGTTTGCGCAAGTGACGAGAAAGAGTTCTTTTGACTCGCTTTGCCTCCATGAAAAGTCACCGCATCAACGCCCCAACCCTTACCGAAGTCTATGCAGGTGCCGCCGAACGCTTCGGCGATCTTCCGGCCTTCGCCCGAAAGGATGCCTCGGGAAAATTCCTCCCCTGCAGTTTCCGGGAACTTTACGAAACCGGCCTCAATCTCGCGACGGCCTTGATCCACCTCGGCGTGCAGGCGGGCGACCATGTGGGCCTCCTGGCCGACAACCGTCTGGAGTGGATCTTTTGTGACTACGGGGTTCTGCTTGCGGGCGCGGCGGATGTCCCGCGGGGAACGGATATCACCGAGGATGAGATGGCCTACATACTCACCCACGCGGATGTCCGGGTGGTCTTTGTCGAAAATCTGACCACCCTCGAACGCCTCCAGCGGTGTCACCACCGGCTCCGGAAAATCGAAAAAATCGTCCTCATGAGTGCCGGGGGAGAACCGCCGCGGGGGGTCCTCCGGTTGGAGGATCTTGTGGCCGATGGTGCGGAGCGACGGAGGGCCGGCGACCAGTCTGCCCTCAAACGGGCCGCGGACGTGAAACCGGAGGATCTTTTTACGATCATCTACACCTCCGGAACCACGGGAACTCCCAAAGGAGTGCCGCTCACGCATGCCAACATGTGTTCGCAGATTGCCAATCTGCCCTTTGAACTCGAGCCCGGAGACCGAACGCTCTCGATCCTGCCGATCTGGCACAGCTATGAACGGATCTTCGAAATGGTGGCCATCGCCATGGGTGCCTGCACGTATTATACCAGCCTGCGTTCCATCGGGGAGGATCTGAAAGTCGTCCGCCCCACGCTCATGGCTTCGGCACCCAGGCTCTGGGAAAGCCTTTACCAAAAAATTCTGTCAAATGTCAGAAACTCCCCGCCTCTCCGCAGGCTCCTTTTCCACGCGGCATACGCGTGTGCGCGAACCGTCCATCGTGCCGAACGATTTTTCCTCGGCCAGGAACTGGACCTGTCCGGACGACGACTTTCTGCAAAGCTCACGCTCAGTGCGCGCCGGGCCGTTGGCTGGCTGCTCGCGATCCTCCCCCACCGAATCCTCGACCGCCTTGTCCTCTCGAAGTTGCGGGGAATCGTCGGGGGAAGATTTCGCGGGACGATTTCCGGAGGCGGCGCCCTGCAGCCGCACGTGGATGAGTTTTTCAACTTCATTGGGATTCCCGTCCTCGAAGGATACGGATTGACCGAGACCTCCCCCGTTCTCGCCGTCCGCACCTGGTCGAATCTCGTCATCGGGACGGTCGGTCACCCCTACCCCGGCACGGAGGTTCGCCTCGTCGATCTGCATACGGGGGAAATTCTGTATCCCAGCACCTGGAAGCGCGGACACGGACGCGGACTGCGGGGCGAAATTCACGTCCGCGGACCCCAGGTGATGAAGGGCTACCACAAGGATCCGGCAGGCACCGACCGTGTCCTTCGCGACGGCTGGTTCAACACCGGCGACATCGGCATGATCACCTTCAATAATTGCCTGAAAATCCTCGGGCGTTCAAAGGACACCATCGTCCTCCTCAGCGGGGAGAACGTGGAACCCGTGCCGATCGAGGCCCGCCTCGTCGGTTCAGCGCTCATCGAACAATGCATGGTCGTCGGTCAGGACGAAAAAAACCTCGGCGCCCTGATCGTTCCGGCACTCGATGGGTTCCGCGCCGCTGGTCTGAAGGTGGCCCAACTCCCGGAGATCCTCCAGCGCGAGGATGCCCACAGACTGATGGATGGCGAGATTCGCCGACTCGTGAATGCGGAGGCCGGATTCAAACCCTTCGAGAGGATCGCCGTCTGGCGGTTTATTCCAAAATCCTTCGAAGTCGGCGACGAACTCACCAATACCTACAAATTAAAACGCCACGTGATTACGGAGCGGTATCCGGAGGTGATTGCGGAGATGTTTCCGCGCGAGCCGGCTTGACGAGTTCCCGGATTTTTCCCACCCAGACCGGAAAGTCCTGGTGGCCGGGATTCTCGCGCACAAGCTTGATCATTTCGGTGAGGGCCCGGTTTGGCTGTCCGATTGTCACCAGATCCAGAGCCTGTTTGAACTGCATCCTCGGCCGGGTGACCGCGTTGAATTGATCGGCCTGATACTCCGAGCGTCCGGTCGTGATGCGGTCGGCTTCAAACTGCATCTCCAGATCCCAGGTTCCAATCAACTGGGGATCTTTCTGTTCGCGCAGGATTGTTCGCACATTTTTCTCCAGAATTCCCGCAACGTTTCCCGGTTGCATCTCCCAGGTCTTCTCATTGGGAAGCCACTCCCCAAGCCGGAGCCATTGGGAAAAAATCGACTGGTTGAGGGGTTTGTTGAGGAGGGCTTTCGTCTCATCGTTCGGCGGTTTTTGATTCGCAAAATCCTCTTCGCTGGCGACCAGGTCCTTCACATAGGCCATGACCGACGGGAGCTGGGTGGCGGGCTTTTCCAGATCCTTCCGCTGAAGGGCCATCAGCAGATACTTCAGATGCAGGAGAAGAGCCGTCTGCATTTCCTTGGATCGCAGGAGGTCCGCATGCGCTTTTTTCCATGCCGTGAAGGCTTCGACCTTGTCCTTCTTTCCCTTGAATTGCACCTCTTCGATGGCTTGCGTATAAAGGTTCGCGGCTGCCGCGCCATTTAAGGATGCCGACTGGATCTGGCTGATCAGGGCATTCCGGGCAGACTGTTTGCCCTGTTTTTGTTTGAGTTCCAGGGCATCAATCTCTTTCAGCAGGGTCTCCACATTGGGGGGGGCAACATCCTGCTGTTGGGCGTGAAGCGGGGCGAGCGATAAAAAAACACCGCTTGCGAGAATTCGGTGGAATTTCATAGACTGGCAGGCTGACACCTTTCCGCAGGGGAGTCCAGTGGCTTCTGGTTTGACATTCCCGACAGATCAGCCCACCGTGCGCAGGACGCGATCGGGAGCAAATCCCCCATAAAACCGCGCCGCCAACTTCTTTATGAAATCCCTGCTCAATTACGTCCGCTGGACGAACTCGTTTTTCCTGATTGGAACCTTCGTGACAACCGTCACGGCGGTGCCCCTCTACATCTGGCGCCACGGACTGGATGCCTTCCAAATTTCGCTGTTTTTGTTCTTCCTCATTTCGACCGGCCTGAGCATCACACTCGGCTACCACCGCCTCTTTTCCCACCTGACATTCAAGGCGAGCTGGCCGGTGAAGTTGTTCACCCTTTTGTTCGGCGCAGCCGCCTTTGAAGGGTCCGCTCTCGCCTGGTCGGCCGATCATCGCCGGCATCACAAGTTCGTGGATCACGAGGAGGATCCCTACGATATTTCCCGGGGACTTTTCCACGCCCACATTGGCTGGCTGCTCTTCCGCACCGGTCCGGACACCCCGCTCACATGGGTGCGCGATCTCCAAAAGGACCGCCTGGCCTGGTGGCAGCATCAGTATTACATCCCGATCGCCATCGGCATGGCTTTTGCGCTCCCGACGGCCATCGGCTGGCTCTGGGGAGGTCCGGTCGCTGCGCTGGGCGCCTTCCTCATCGCCGGCGTGGCGCGCGTTGTCGTTGTCCACCACATGACATTTTGCATTAACTCCCTCTGCCATTGGATCGGAGCGCGCCCCTACTCGAGCGACTGCACGGCGCGGGACAGCGTGCTCATGGCGATCTGCACGTTTGGAGAGGGCTACCACAACTTCCATCACGAGTTTCAAAATGACTACCGGAATGGCGTGAAACCCTGGCAGTTTGACCCGACGAAATGGACGATCTGGGCACTCAGCAAAATCGGTCTCGTCTGCGGATTGCGCACCGTCCCGGAGGAAAAAATTCTCAAGGCACAGATCGCCGAACACGAACGCCGCCTCCAGGCCCGCCTCAACCAACATCCGGTGACTGATTCGCTCAACGCCATGCTGGAAAATGCCAAGACCCGTCTGAATGCCGCCCTGGAAAGATGGGAAAGCCTCCTGGCCCAATACCGCGAGGCGGTCGAAAGTCGCGGGGAAGTTTCACGCCGCGAAATCCGGGAGATCAAGCGGGAACTCCGTGACGCGGCTGAGCATTTGCGATCGTCCATTCGCCACTGGGTGGAGACCCACCGCACCTTACCGGTTGTTTCGGCTTGAAAGAGGGATTTTTACCCGGGCCGGAATTCCGGGCTTCCCTCCCCTGCGGACCTCAGCTAATCACACGAAATGCAAATTAAAAAATCCGATGCGGACGGCGTCACGACGCTGCAGATCGCGGGGGAAATTGATTTGCACGCCTCGCCCCAGCTGCGGGCGGAACTGCGGCAGTGCATCCAGTCCAAGACGCCTGTGCTCCTGCTCGATTTTACCGCAGTGGATTATATTGATTCCAGCGGACTGGCGACCCTGATCGAATACGTCCGCGAAAGCAGCGCCTTTAAAGGAAAATTCGGGCTCTTTGGACTTCAGAAAAAAGTCCGCACCATTTTTGATCTTGTTCGTTTGAACGAACTCTTCGTCATCAGCGACTCCGCCGGGGAGGCCGTCGCGGCCCTCTCTGCAAAATGAGCCTGGCGGCGAATTTCCGCACCTTTTTTTTCCTCAACAGGAGCATTCTTTACTGGTTGGTGCTCGGGCCGTTCCGGAAGCAACCCCTCCGGATCTCGGCCGTGTTTCAACAAATGGTCCGCATCGGGGTGCAGGCCTTCCCCATGACGGCTCTCACCTCGCTCAGCATTGGATTGACGCTCGCCATGCAGGGGGCTCATGAACTCGCACGCATGGGCGCCACGGCTTATGTGCCGGATCTCGTTGCCATGACGATCCTCCGCGAACTCGGCCCCCTCCTCGTGGGCGTCGTTGTCATTGGCCGCAGTGGATCGGCCGTGACCGCCGAGCTCGGCACCATGAAGGTCGGCGAGGAGATCGAGGCGCTCGAAGTGATGTCAATCAATCCCGTGCGCTTTTTGGTGGTGCCCCGTTTTCTTGCCATGATGGTCATGCTGCCGGTCCTCACGGTCTTTGGGAACTACATCGGCCTGGCCGGAGGATGGCTCATCTGTCACTTTTCCCTCGATATGAGCACGGCCGCCTACATCCAGCGGCTGATGGAAGCCGCCCAACCGGACGATTTGTTTACGGGAATCATCAAGAGCATTGTTTTCGCCTGGCTGATCATCCTGATCTCCTGCCAGGCCGGACTGGGTGTCTCGGGAGGTGCCGAGGGCGTCGGACAGGCCACCACTTCCTCCGTCGTGACATCCATCCTTGCGATGCTCGTGGCAAACGCCGTCCTCACGGCGATTTTTTTCATCACCTGAAATGCCGGACACCGTCATCGAGGTTCGCGATCTGGTCAGAAAATTCGGCACTCGCACCGTGCTCAACGGCATCAGCTTTTCCGTGAACAAAGGGGATACCGTGATCATCATGGGCGGATCAGGCTGCGGAAAAAGCACCCTTCTCCGCCATATCATCGGCGCCATGAAGCCGACCTCGGGATCCATCCGGCTCTTCGGGGAGGAAATCACCACGATGCCGCAGATCCAGTTGGAAAAGTTGCGCCTCCGGTTCGGGATGAATTTCCAGTTCGGCGCCCTCCTCCAATCGCTGACCGTCGGGGAAAATGTGGCCCTTCCGATCATCGAGAACAGCCGGGTGGATCCGGGCATCGTGGATCTCATTGTCAAAATGAAGCTGGAACTCGTCGGGCTCACGGGCTTTGAACACCTCAAGCCGGCGGAGATCAGCGGCGGCATGCGCAAGCGGGTCGGTCTCGCCCGCGCTGTCGCGATGGACCCCGAGCTCCTCTTCAGCGACGAGCCGACGTCCGGACTGGATCCCATCATGACGGCGGTCATTGACCAGCTCACGCTCGACCTGACGCAAAAGCTCGACATGACCGCCGTGGTCGTCTCCCACGACATGACCAGTGCCTTCCGCATTGGCACCAAGATGATTGTCCTCGGAGCCGGCAAACGCGCGGGGACCATCATCGCCCAGGGAACCCCGGACGAAATTCGCAATCACCCGGATCCGGAGGTTCAACAATTCATCAAGGGCGAACCGGATGGCCCCGTGCCGTTAAAGCTCTCGCCCGAGGACTACATTGATCGCCTCCTGGATCTTCCGGGTCAGAAGGAAAACGACTAGTGTTCGTCGGCGGGAGGCCGGGAACTCAAGCCAGACGCACCGCAGCAGCCTGGGCCTGAAGGCAAAGCTCCGCGGCTTTGAAGGCGTGGGCTTGCGTCATGGCCTCCTCCGTTCGATTCAGACAATCCAGGATAAGTTTTCCAAAGAACGGATAGCCGACATTTCCCGCGCAGGGGATGTGGTGCTCGCCCTTTTTATCCACGAGGAAAAGGTGATCGCCGTCGGTTTCCTTGCTGGCGAGATTGATGTATTTGCGCATCTCGATGAATCCTTCGGTGCCCAGCACAATCGTCCGTCCATCGCCCCAGGTGCGCAGGCCGTCGGGGGTGAACCAATCACAGCGAAAATACCCGGAGGCGCCGTTGTCGGCCGTGAAGGAGGCCTCCCCGAAGTCTTCGAGTTCCGGATACCCGGGATTGCCATAGTTGGCCACGGCACTGAAGTTGACCCGCGCATCTTCCGCCCCGGTAAAATGCAAAAACTGTTCGCACTGGTGGCTGCCGATGTCGCAGAGAATGCCCCCGTATTTTTCCCGTTCGAAAAACCATTCCGGACGCGAGGGGGCGCTCAGGCGGTGTGGGCCGGTTCCCAGAGTTTGGATCACGCGTCCGATCACCCCGTCGGCGACAAGTTGTCCGGCAAGGACCGCGCACTCCACATGCAGGCGCTCGCTGTAATACACCATGTATTTTTTCCCTGTGCGCCGAGCCGTTTCGCGGGCGTGTTCGAGCTGGGCGAGGGTCGTGAACGGCGTTTTGTCGGTAAAATAATCGCGCCCGGCTTCCATCACCTGACACCCGAGAGGTCCCCGCAGGCACGGGATGGCCGCTGCGGCGACGAGCCGGACATCCGCATCCTGAAAAATCTCGTCCAGACTCCCTGCGGCGCGGGCTTGTGGAAACGATTTTTGAAAGGCGGCGACCTTCTGGGGATCCGGATCATACACCCACCGGAGTTCGCCGCCGGCCTCCACAAGGCCGTTGCACTGTCCGAAAATGTGACCGTGGTCGAGTGCCGTGGCGGCAAACACGAATTCTCCTGGCCCGCAAACCGGTGCGGGCTTTCCCTTCGGGGCGTAGTTCATTCCATCTTTCATAGACTCAGGTAGTTTCCAGGAGCCCCGCGATAGGGCCTGGTTTTTTTTTGGATACGTGAAGAGGCAATCCGATCCCGGAGAAAGGCCGCATATTCAGCGGCGGATATCGGAATCTCGACCGTGCGGTCCTTGAATGAGGCGAGCTGGATGCCATTGATCAACTCCAGGGAATTTAATCCCTCCTTCGCGGGTGCGATCAGTTCCTCCCCATGAAGGATCGCCCGAATGAAGTTTCCCAGGACAGCCAGGTGCTGGTTTTCGCAGCTTTCCGGGACCGGGATATTCACCTGCCAGGTGGCTGGCGGCTGGTAGGCTTCCCGGGTGGTGCGCAGATGGGCGGCGGTGCCGGTTTCGTTCCGCACAAAGGTCAGTTTGCGTTGCTCGCAGGTGAGGCGGCCAAGATCTCCGGAGATTTCCAGACGATTGACGCCGGGCGCCTCCCCGGTGGATGTCACCAAAACTCCGGTGGCACCGTTGGCAAACTCCACAATGGCACTCACGTCATCCTCCACCTCGATGTCATGGTGCCGCCCAAAACGGCAAAGGGCACGGACCTTCGAAGGCAGCCCAAAAATCCACTGAAAGATGTCGAGATTGTGAACACACTGGTTCAATAACACTCCGCCCCCCTCCCCGGCCCACGTGGCCCGCCAGTCGCCGGAGTCATAGTAGGCCTGGCTGCGGAACCAATCCGTGATCGTCCACTGAACCCGGAGAATATTCCCCAGCTCCCCACTCCGCACCAGGGAGCGGACCCTCTGGAAAACCGGATCCGTCCGCTGGTTGAACATCGCCGCGAAGATTTGTTTCTTTGACTGGTGTGCGGCCAGAAGTTTTATGGCGTCCGCCTTGTGGGCGGCAATCGGCTTCTCGACGAGCACATGAAGCCCGGCCCGGAGTGCGGCGATGCCAATCGGGGTGTGGGAATAATGCGGCGTCGCAATAAGCACTGCGTCAATTTTCCCCGAGCGGATCATCGCGTTGCTGTCAACGAACGCATCCGCATCCGGATAGACACCCAATTTTCCGGCCACCGTATCGCACACCGCCGCCAACACACAGCCGGGAACCGCCCCATGAAGAACCTGACGGGCGTGATACGTGCCCATGTTGCCGAGCCCGACAATGCCAAGACGGACGGATGCCCGGGATTTTTTCATCAGGGAATACCTTAAAAGGACTTGGAAAAATCCTCGACGGACTTCTGCCGGACGGTCTTCTTTTTGAAACGCGAAGTGACAATCAATTTTTTGAGCAACTTCTCGAACTTTGCCGACGCAAACGGAATCTCCACCGTTTCGCCCAGCATCGAGGACATGAGGATCGCATTGCCAAGCTCGACCGAGTGGATCCCCTCGGCGGCCGGCGCCACGAGCTTTGTCCCGTCGAGGACGGCCTGGGTGAAATTTTTCAAAATCCCTATGTGTTGCTCTCCCTGCTGAATGACGGGGATCTCCACATTCCAGATAGCCGGACGCTCGAACCTGGTCTTCGTCGTCTTGCTGAATTCGGTCATGGGAATTTCGTTGCGGGTGAACGTCAACTTCCCTCCCTCCATGACAAGGCGGCCCTGCTCGGCGGAAATTTCCAGGCGGTTCGCTCCCGGCGCCTCTCCCGTGGAAGTGATGAAGACGGCGCTCGCGCCATCCGGGTATTCAAAATACGCGGTCACATCGTCCTCCACTTCGATGTTGTGGAAATGCCCGAACTTGCAAAAACCCCGGACCTTCGCCGGCATCCCAAAGATCCACTGGTAGAGGTCCAAATTGTGCGGACACTGGTTCAAAAGGACTCCCCCACCCTCCCCGGCCCACGTGGCGCGCCACCCTCCGGAATCATAGTAGGTCTGACTCCGAAACCAATCGGTGATCGTCCAGGTAACCCGGCGGATTTTCCCCAATTCGCGTCCCTTCACAAGTTCGCGGATCTTCTGGTAAACGGAGTCCGTCCGCTGGTTGAACATCGCCGCAAAGATTTGTTTTTTTGACTGGTGTGCGGCAATGAGCCGCTCGCAATCCGCCTTGTGAACGGAGATCGGCTTCTCGACGAGCACATGAAGTCCGGCCTTCAGCGCCGCCACCCCGATCGGTGTGTGCGAGTAATGCGGAGTCGCAATGAGCACCGCATCCACCTTGCCGGATTGGATCAATGCCCGACTGTCCGTGTATCCCGGAATCTCCGGATACGCTGCGAGCTTACCCGCTTCCTCGTCGCAAACGGCCGAGAGACGACACCGCGGAATTTTTCCCGCCAGAACGGATGCCGCGTGGGCGGTTCCCATGTTTCCGAGACCAATGATACCCAGGTGAAGCTCTTTCATGATTTTTTTGGAGAGTGACAACCGATTCAAACACGTGTTTGATCCAAAGCCCTCCCGAGGTCAAATGAAATCTTCCCCCATTCGTTCCACCGCCGATCTGGCCCGTGCGCTGGGGCTGTCGCGTTGGACGGTTTCGCGGGCTCTTAATGGGCACGGGGACATTTCGCCCGACACGGCGAAGCGGATTCGGACAGAGGCGGCCCGGCGGGGGTTTTCTCCGAGCCAGTTGGGGCGAAGCCTGCGCTGCGGGCGGACCGATCTTGTGGGGGTCTGCGTTCCGGATCCCGAAGACTATTTTTTGACCACAAAGATTTCTCTGATCCAGAGACGCCTGTCGGAATCCGGACTGCATGTGCTGTTGCAAATTGCGGGCTCCGCCGGCGAGGAAGCCTCGGCGATCCGGCGATTTGCCGCGATGCAATGCGCCGGCTGGATCACTATGGCCTCACGGTCGGAGGAGGAGGAACCCTCCGGCCTCGCCACGGAGATTCCGGTCGTGCATGTGGATCCCCTGTGTGCCCGGACAGGCCTGGTGGTGAGGACAGACAGATACCGGGCCATGCGACTCGCCGTGAAGCATCTTCACCGCCGCGGGTGTCGCCGCCTGGTCACTGCGGGCATCGCCCCGGACGGCTCGGGATATGCCGGGGAGCGCCTGCGGGGGATTCGTGAAGAGGCGGCCCGGTGGCGATGGGACATGCCGCCGCACTTTTTGTGCGCCGCAGGGAATGATGACTTCGAGACGGGAACTCTGGCGGCTGCGGAATTTCTGAAACGCGCACGGAGAGGAAAAACCGGAGTGATCGCCTTGAATGACCGGGTGGCCTTTGCGATGGCGCAAGCCCTTTCTTCCGAAGGTCTCCGAATTCCCGAAAGTGTCGCCCTCATCGGCTACGACAACTCCGATCTGGCAAGGGTCTCCAGCCCCGCGCTTACTTCGATCGATCCCCGGGCCGACAGCCTCATCCGCGCCGCAGTGACCCTCCTGCTCAAGGGACTAAAAGGAAACCCCCACCCCGAACAAGCCCTCCTCAGACCCCGCCTCATTCTCCGGGCCTCGAGCTGAGCGGACAAAAACCCAGCGACAGTCTGATCATAGCCGGGGGGCGAACAGGCAAATGTGCCCGTCAACGACGGCGAGACGCTGTTGCATGTGGCTCATGCTCCGCGTTCCTTTCCCAGCAACGCCCGCTTGCGTTCCACACCCCAGCGATAACCGGAGAGATGGCCGTCATTCCGCAACACGCGATGGCAGGGAATGGCCACCGCAATCGGGTTCGACGCGCACGCTCCCGCGACCGCCCGCACCGCGCCGGGCGAGCCGATGCGTTTGGCGATGTCCGTGTAGCTTGTCGTCGCGCCGGCGGGAATGTCGCGCAAGGCTTTCCACACCCGGCGCTGGAACGCCGTGCCGCGCACATCCAGCGGCAAATCCAAGCCGACTCGCGGCGCTTCCACAAAACCGACGACCCTGGCAACCACCTGCTCGAACTCCTGGTCGCCGCCAATCAGTTGCGCGTTGGAGAAACTATCCTGCAAATCCTTGACCAGCTTGTCCGGCTCATCGCCGAGGGAAATGGCGCAGACGCCCTTCGCGGAGGCGGCCACGAGAATCGAACCCAGCGAACATTCGCCCACCGCAAAACGAATCGCTTCGCCCGCGCCGCCACGCCGATAATTGTTCGCCTTCATGCCGAGCATCTGCGCCGACTCCGCGTAAAAGCGTCCGTTGGAATTGAATCCCGCCCCATAAATCGCCTCGGTCACCGTGTTGCGTTTGGGCAGCTCCTTTCGCATGCGCTCGGCGCGATGCGCCTTGGAGTAAGCCTTCGGCGTCAGCCCCGTGATTTTCCGGAAGACGCGGTGAAAGTGAAACTTGCTCATCGCCGCCGCCTTCGCCAGGGCATCGAGGCCCGGCGTTTCCTCCGCCGTCTCGATGGCACGACATGCCGCGGCGACTTTCGCGGCGTATTCCTCGGCCAAGGCCCGGCCGTTCGGCTGGCAGCGTTTGCAGGCGCGGAATCCGACGCGTTCCGCCGCCGCACAAGAATCGTGGAACGCGACATTCTTCCGCAGCGCCAGCCGCGCCGCGCACGACGGACGGCAATACACGCCGGTCGTTTTCACCGAGTAATAAAACTTCCCGTCGGCCTGGGAGTCACGCTGGACAATGGCGTTCCAGCGTTCGGCGTCGGTGGCGAATTTGCTGGGCGCTGGTTTCCGCGATGTCGTCAAAGTTTTTGTCTTCATTCTGGAGACAACATATCAGCTTCCCGGAACCGAACACTCCGGTTCTTGCTTTTGCATTCCGAAGCGGTGGAATGCACATGCAACAGAGCGGTCGAGTCGTTGGACACCCAACTCTCCCATCAGGGGATTCGGGCGCTCGTAAAATCCTATCCCACGCATCCCGTATTGAGTATGATGGGGCGCACACTTGCTCACACCCATGACTCTCGACGAACTCAGACAGGCCGCGAAAGCTCACATCGCGCCCATCCTCGCCGCCAGGGTGCTCGACCACACGGCCCCGTGCCCGGCGCGTGCCGGCCAGGCCTGCGGGGACTCTTTGGTGGAGCTGTTGGGACCCACTGAGATCGGTCTCAGAACCGCGCCGGAGGAGGTGGAGTCATTGGTGATCGCCCGCGCGGCCCCGTTCGAGCCCGTGGAACTGCAGCTGGCCCGGGACTTCGCGAGCGAGTTGCTGTTGATCCATGACGGCGTCGCCGGAGAATTCCGCCAGGAAGTGCTTTCGTTTCTTTCCGAACGGGCGCTCACCCGCCATCTGGGCGCGCCGCCGGCCCTGCGCACGGTGCTTTCCCAATTCAACCGCTGGACCCGGCGCAGCTACGAGGGCGCGGCGATCAGCTCCGCCATCGGCATTGATCCGGACGCCCGCGGCGGTGATCTGGCTCTGGAGGACTACTTTGCCGAGGAATTCTCCACCGCGCTGGGCAATGGCTACGACACCCTGCTGGTTACCGACGGCGCGGGCAGGTTGCTGGGGACCGAGCAGCTTGAAATGCCGCGCGGCGGTGTGGCCAAGGCGCCCTACCGCTTTTCGGCCATCGCGAATTGGTGTACGGGAAATCGCATTGCCCTGCTGCTGAATCACCGGGGCGAGCAGGTGATCTTCCGCAACCGCATGATGGTTTGCACCAAGCTGTGGGGCAAATGGCTCTATAACACCTACGAGATGTATCTGGACCAGATCAATCCGCCGCAGGACCGGAAACTGCGCGAGGAGATTTACCAAACCTGCTTGGACGTTTCCTGGGCCCGCTGCGGCGGCTGCCTGGTGGTGGTCAGGTCCGGGGCCATGGACGCAGTGGCCACGATGGTTTCGGAGAATGACCGGCTGGATCGCGCCCAGCCGGCGTCCCGCAAAGCGGCGATGCTGCGTCTCCTGGGCGGACGTCGTTTCCAGGATATGGACCGCCGGCTGCGGCAGGAACTGCTGGCCATTGACGGCGCCACCGTGATCAGCGAAACGGGGGACATTATCGCCATCGGTGCCATCCTCAGCGTGCCCTCGGGCAGTCATGGCGGCGGGCGACACTCCGCCGCCCTCCGTGGCAGCGAACTGGGCCTGGGCATCAAGATGTCCGAGGACGGCGCTTTGTCCATCTTCCGCAATGGCAAGCTCTCCTATGACGCGTCGTGAGCTTCGGGTTCCATCACCAGCCCACCACTCAACCCGAAGACACAACAATGAACTCCACCGACGACAACCTCGATCCCACCCATCTGCCCCGGCGCCGATTCATCGGCTTGGCCTGAGCCTGCGTTCCGGTTACGCTGCTCGGGATGGAACTCCGACAACTGCGTTACGTCGTGGCCGTGATGTCGTGCTCGGCAAGATCACGCCTTTTTTTAAGACCTAGCTCTGAAAGCCGTGCCGTGCCACGTCCGGACATGACGCGTGTTCCACGGCCCGGCAATTTGGAAACTCAGCAATGACGCTCTGAATGAACCAGTCGGTCGGCATCAGGGGCAACGACGAACACTTGCTGGCGCGGTTGCGTCGGCACGCGAGCCCGGACCTCATTGCCGCCGCGCTGCTGTTGCTCGGCACGGTCGCGGCGCTGGTCTGGGCCAACTCGCCGGTGGGACACACTTACGCCGCGTTCTGGCACTCCGAGTTCGCCGTGCGACTGGGCGGCGTCGAGTTGTCGCTGAGCCTGCATCACTGGGTCAACGATGGCTTGATGGCGTTCTTCTTTTTCATCGTCGGCCTCGAGGTGAAGCGCGAACTCGTCCTGGGCGAACTGGCCGACCGGCGCCGGGCGATGGTGCCGATCCTGGCCGCCGTCATGGGGCTGATCGTGCCAGCCTTGTTGTATTTCTTGATCAATCGTGGCGGAGCCGCCGCCTCCGCCTGGGGCATGGTGATCTCCACCGACACCGCCTTTCTGCTCGGCGTCATCGTGCTACTGGGCCGGGCCTGCCCCCTTTCGTTGCGCGTGTTTCTGCTCGCACTGGCCGTGGTTGACGACATCGGCGCGCTGGCCGCGATCGCGATTTTCTACACCGACGACCTGCACTTCGGATTCCTGGCGCTGGCCGCGACCGGGGTGGGACTCATGTTCGCGCTGCGTTGGTTGAAAGTCTGGCGCGGCCCGGCGTATCTGGCACTGGCGGCCGTATCGTGGGTGATGCTCTACTTGAGCGGCGTCCACGGCACGCTGCTCGGGGTGGTCATCGCGCTGATCACGCCCGCCTACCGGGTCCGGCGCGACGAGATCGCGGAGGTCGGTCGGCTGACGCGCGCCTACCTGCAACACCCGCATCCGAGCAGGGCGCATGCGGCGCGGTTGTCCATTGAGCGTTCGGTTCCCGTGGGGGAGCGGCTCCAGGCGTTGTGGCGACCCTGGACGGACTACGTCATCGTCCCGTTGTTCGCCCTGGCCAACGCCGGCGTGGTGCTGAGTGCGGATTCGCTGAGTGCGGCCGCGGCGTCGCCGGTCACGCTCGGCGCGATTGCAGGACTCGTGCTGGGCAAACCGATTGGCATCCTGCTCGGCTGCGCGTTGGCGGTGGGCCTGAAACTGGGAGTGCTTCCACCGGGACTGACCAAACTGCAACTGGCGGGCGGGTCCATGTTGACCGGCATCGGCTTCACCATCTCGCTGCTGATCGTTGATCTCTCGGTGCCGGACCGTGCGCTCGCCGACCAGGCGCGCGTCGGCATCCTCGCCGCGTCGCTGCTCTCGGCATTGGTGGGATTCGCCCTGTTGCGAATGGCGTCGCGGCGCGCACCGAAGTCGCCAGCGCGTTCGCTCGTGCTCCAGCCGCCGGTGGACGTCGCGCGCGATCACATCCGCGGGCCGGTGGATGCGCCGCTCACTCTGGTGGGCTTCGGCGACTTCGCGGCACCGTTTCAGGGCTGGGGGGCGGTTGCCGAACTGCACGAACGCTTCGGCGACCGGCTGCGCTTCGCCTATCGCCATATCCCGCACCCCGAGCATCCGCACGCGTTCTTGGCAGCGGAAGCCGCCGAAGCGGCGGGGGCGCAAGGCCGGTTCTGGGAGATGCACGACCGGCTGTTTCAGCATGGCCGATTGAGTGCTTCCGATCTCATTGACCACGCGGCCGCTCTCGGGCTCGACGTGCCCCGTTTTGCGCGAGAGCTGGGCTCCGGCCAGTACCGGCGCCGCGTCGAACAGGACCTGGCGTCGGCTCGCGCCAGCGGCGTGGACGCGTCGCACAGCTTCTTCGTCAACGGGCAACGCCATACCGGGGTACACGACGCCCAATCGCTGGCGGCCGCCTTGCTCGCGAGCTCTCCCGACGCCGGCGTCAGATCGTCACGCGTGGGCGAGCCGACCGCGTTCCTCGTCCCGCCGAAAGTCTGGAACCCGGATGACGAAATGCCGCGTCTGCCGGAAGCCATGGAGGAAACCCCGGACTTCGCGGGTGACCATCCGCGGCTGACCGACGCACAACTGGCCCGGATCGAAAAAGTGGCGGAGCGTCGGAAAGTCGCGCGCGGTGATGTCCTGTGCCAGCCCGGGGATAAAGATCACGCCTTCTGCCTCGTCCTCTCCGGCGCCGTGGCGGTCATTGACTACGTCGGTGCTGCCGGGCGACGCGTGGTCCGGGTGCATGGGGAACGACGCTTTTTTGGAGCGCTCGATCTGGGGCGCAACCAGCGCATCCGGCGGACGGCTGTTGTCATTCGTTCCGGCGAGATACTACGCGTTCCCACCGAGCGACTGCGCACGTTGCTCGCCGACGACACCGAACTGCGCGACCTGCTGGCGCGCGCCTTTCTGCTGCGGGAAGCCATCAGCCCGGAACTCACGCCCGACCTGTGCATCCTCGCGTTCGCAAACGATCCACGCACGGCGCAACTCCGGGAGTGGGTCGGAAAGCACGGGCTCAACGCGCAGTTCAGCGACCCGACAACCTTCGACGCCCCCGAACAAGCGATGGCGCGCTTGGGCCTCAAAGTCACGGACCTGCCCGTCGTGCTGATGCCGGACGCCACGCTGTTGCACCGTGCGGAACTTGGAGATGTCGAACGGGCGTATTTCAGCCAGCCCAATAACGCTGCGTCCCAGGGCCAGGCCAAAACCAAGTCTTCCCCAACGCGAGGCGCCCCATGAAAACCCGTAACCTCCGGATTGCTCTGCAGGCCACCAGCCTTTTAACTCCACCCGTTGCCACGTCCGTTTTTCAAAACCACAGAATGCAAACTATGAAAACCATCCTCATCGCCCTGACCTTCGCCATCGTGACTGTCCGCGCCTCCAGCGCCGACGCTTCATCCCTGGAGCGGAGGATCGCCATCATCGAAGACAAGATCGCCATCAAGCAGGTGGTGGACACCTTCTCAGAGCTGGCCGACACGAAGGAAATCGACAAGCAAGTCCAGCTCTTCACCAAGGATGGCGTGGTTGACTCGATCTCGAATGGGAAACCGGGCATCAGCCTCAAGGGGCGCAAGCAACTGGACGAGGCCTTCACCGCCTACCTCTCCAACTTCCACACCGTCTATCACCAGAACGGACAGCAGACCATTGACGAGCTTACCGAAACGACCGCCAAAGCCACCGCCTACTGCCGCGTCATCCTCGTGGGCAAACAGGACGGCAAGGAGATGAAGACGACCATGTATGTCATCTACAAGGACAGCTTCGTGAAACAAAACGACCAATGGCTCATCCAACACCGCACGTCCAACTTCGTCCGCACGGAAGTGGAGGAGGTGAAGTGAATGCTGCACCCGAACGAGAACCTCGGCATCAGCAAGCCATGAACGCCCAGCCCCCAACCCAAGGACAACAATGAAAACCACAAAAGACAACCACGGCTCCACCCCTCTGTCCCGGCGCGCCTTCATCACCTTGGGCGCGAGTTTGGCGGCGCTGGCCGCGACGCCGCGCGTTCTGCTCGCGGCCGAAGGCAACAGCGAGACGCCCGGCGCCGCGAAGTCACCGGCACCCGGCCGCCGCCGGCTCGGCGCGCTGGAAGTCTCCGCCCTCGGCCTTGGCTGCATGAGCATGAATGGCCGCCAATACAACGCGCCGAAGGATAGCGCGGAGATGATCCGCCTGATCCGCTCCGCGGTGGACCAGGGGGTGGACTTCTTCGACACGGCGGAAGTTTACGGCCCCTTCGTCAACGAGGAACTCGTCGGCGAGGCGCTTTCCCCGGTGCGCGACAAGGTGGTCATCGCCACCAAGTTCGGCTTCGATCTCGAACCGGGCACCGCGCGGCGGACCGGCGGATTGAACAGCCGTCCGGATCATGTCAGGGCGGTCGTCGAGGCCTCGCTGAAACGCCTGAAGACCGATGTCATCGACTTGCTCTACCAGCATCGTGTCGATCCGGCCGTGCCCATCGAAGACGTCGCCGGCGTCGTGAAAGAGCTGGTTGCCGAAGGCAAGGTGAAGCACTTCGGCCTCTCCGAGCCGGGCCTGCAAACCGTGCGCCGCGCCCATGCCGTGCTGCCGGTCGCCGCGGTGCAGGATGAATATTCGCTGCTCTGGCGCGGCCCGGAAAATGGAATGCTGGCGCTGTGCGAGGAGCTGGGCATCGGGCTGGTGCCGTGGAGCCCGCTGGGCACCGGTCTGCTCACCGGCACCATCAATGCAGACACGCGCTTCGACCGTCCCGGCCACACCGACTATCGCAGCTCCAATCCGCGTTTCACCCCCGAGGCACTGAAGGGCAACATGGCGCTCGTCGAATTCGCCCGCGAATGGGCGGAGCGGAAGAACGCCACCCCGGCCCAGGTTTCCCTCGCGTGGCTCCTGGCCCAGAAGCCATTCATCGTCCCCATCCCCGGCACGACGAATCCCCGCCATCTGGAGGAGAATCTCGGGGCCTTGCAAGTCACCTTCTCCGCCGACGAATTGCGGGAGTTCAACACCGCGCTGGCCAGGATCGTCATCCACGGCGAACGGCTCCGCGATGGCCTGCTGCAAATGTCGGGCCGCGATACCCCACCCAAGGTCTAACCATCCCTTCCGTTGCGAAAGCCACAAACCACGATCATCCTATGAACACTCCCCTTTCCTCTTCGGATTCCGACTCACACCCCGCGCTGCAAACCCGCCGCAGGTTTCTATTCACCAGTCTCAGCCTTGCCACAGTGCCCTTTCTTCCCGGTCTCACTTTCGGCCAGGTCGGCAAACCCGCCGGGGCGAACGGTCCGGTTGCCACTCGCAAAATCGGGAACCGCGAAGTGTCCGCCATCGGCCTCGGCTGCATGAATGCCGCATGGGGATTCGGCGATCCGATGACGAAACAAGACGCCGCGCGGCTTTTCCGGCAGGCGGCCGACCTTGGCGTGACGCACTTCGACACCGCGGAAGCCTACGGCGCCTGGCTCAGCGAGGAAATGGTCGGCGAAGCGCTCGCGCCGATCCGCAAGGACGTCTTCATCGTCACCAAGTTCGGCTTCGCCATCGATGAAAAGGGGAATATCGCCGGGTTGAACAGCCGGCCGGACAACATCCGCAAGGCGCTTGAAGGATCGCTGAAACGATTGAAAACGGACTACGTGGACTTGCTCTACCAGCATCGTGTCGATCCCACCGTTCCGATCGAGGATGTGGCGGGCACGGTGAAGGAACTCATCGCGGAAGGAAAGGTCCGCGCCTTCGGACTTTCGGAGGCGGGCGAGGCGACCATCCGCCGCGCGCACGCCGTCCAGCCGGTCGCGGCCTTGCAGAACGAATACTCGGTCTGGAGCCGCGACCCCGAAGAGGAGGTCATGGCCGTTTGCGAGGAATTGGACATCACGCTCGTGCCCTGGTCGCCGGTGGGAAAAGGATTTCTAACCGGGACCGTCCCGCCGGACTCCGTGTTTCCCCCCAGCGACCGGCGCAGCACCATGCCGCGCTTCACACCGGAAGCCATGAAGGCGAACTGGGCGGTCGTCGATCTGCTGAAAAAAGTCGCGGAACGCCACGAAGCGAAACCCGGCCAGGTCGCGCTCGCTTGGCTGCTCGCCCGCAAGCCGTTCATCTGCCCGATCCCGGGCTCGACCCAGATCGCCCACATCGAAGAGAACCTGAACGCCGCAAAAATCCGGCTGACCGATGCCGACATGAAGGAAATCGAGGATGGCTGCGCGGCCATCGCGGTCGTGGGTGAACGCGGTGCCAAGGGCGTCATGGACCTCCTCGACACCGGAGCCCGCGCGGGCACCAGCTCGAAGGGCGGCCACGGCATCTCACCGCTGCCGGGCAAACCGGGGCAGTGAACCCCAATCCGTCGTGCAGAACCTCTACATCCAAAAATGAAAACCATGAAAGACAACATCGACTCCACCAAACTCCCCCGCCGCGGGTTCCTCGGCCTGACCGCGGGCCTGGCGGCGATGGCCGCGACGCCGCGCCTTTTGGCTGAGACGGAGGAAAAGAGCGGCACGCCCGGCGCAGCGAAATCACCGGCCCCCGGCCGCCGCCGCCTCGGGAGTCTGGAAGTTTCCTCCATCGGCCTGGGCTGCATGGGCATGACCAACGGCGTCTATAACCCGCCCCGCAGCCACGAGGAGATGATCCCGGTCATCCGCGGCGCGGTCGATCGCGGTGTCACCTTCTTCGACACCGCCGAGATTTACGGACCCTTCACCAACGAGGATCTGGTGGGACCCGCGCTGCGCCCGATCCGCGACCAGGTGGTCCTCGCCACCAAGATCGGATTCCAACTGGAGGGAAACACTTGGAATTACAACAAGCGGAACAGCCGACCCGAAAACATCCGCCGCGCGCTCGAAGGCTCGTTGCGGCGGCTCCAGACCGACCATGTCGAACTGCTCTATCTGCACCGCGCCGATCCCTCCGTGCCCATCGAAGACGTGGCTGGCACCTTCAAGGAGCTGATCGCCGAGGGAAAAATCCGCGAATACGGGCTGTCCGAGGTTTCGCCTGCCACGGTCCGCCGCGCCCACGCCGTGCATCCCGTCGCCGCCCTGCAATCGGAATACTCGGTGCTCGAACGGGTGCCGGAGGCCGGCACGCTGCAGGTCTGCCAGGAACTCGGCATCGGCTTCGTGCCCTATTGCCCGACCGCCCGGGCCTACCTCGCGGACATCTACAATGAATACAGCCGCTTCGCCCCGGAAGACCGCCGCTCCAGCACCGGCTTCTGCACGCCGGAGGCGCTGGTCGCCAACCGACCCATCCTCCAACTGGTCCGCGAATGGGGCGTGCGCAAGTCGGCTACCCCGGTGCAGATCGGACTGGCGTGGTTGCTCGCCCAGGATCCCCGCATCGTGCCCATCCCCGGCACCACCAAGCTCCATCACCTGGAAGAAAACCTGGGAGCGGCGGCGATCACCTTCACCGCCGAGGAGCTGGCGGAATTCCGAGCCGCCCTGAAAGCCCTTCCCGTTCAGGGCGTTCGCGCCCCCGAGACCGTGCAGGTGGATCGCTAAACACACCCGCGCGACAAAATAAACCCCAACCCGAAAAACAATCCCCATGAAAGCAACCATCCTGCACGGCCCCGGCGATGTCCGCTACGAATCGGTCTCCGACCCGAAGATCGAAAAGCCGACGGACGCCATCATCAAACTCTCCGCCACCTGCATCTGCGGGTCCGACTTGTGGCCCTATCGCGGCCTGTCCAAGCAGGACGGCCCGGCCCACATGGGCCATGAATATTGCGGCGTGGTGGTCGAGGTGGGTGCGGCGGTCAAGACAGTTAAGCCCGGCCAGTTCGTCGTCGGCTCGTTCTGTCTGTCTGACAACACCTGTCCGCATTGCGCGTTCGGCTTTCATTCCTCCTGCGCCCAGGGCGAATTCATGACCGGGGCGCAGGCTCCCTACGCCCGCGTGCCGCTGGCCGACGGCACCCTCGTGGCCACCGCCGAAATGCCCGACGCGGCCATGATCCCGCACATGCTGGCGGTCTCCGACGTGCTCGGCACCGGCTGGTATGCGGCCGATGCGGCGCAAGTGCGAAAAGGCGGCACGGTCGTCGTCGTGGGCGACGGCGCGGTCGGCCTGATGGGCGTGCTCGCCGCCAGCCAGATGGGCGCGGAGCGCGTCATCGCCATGAGCCGCCATGCGCCCCGCCAGCAACTCGCGCGCGAGTTCGGCGCGACCGACATCGTCGCCGAGCGCGGGGCCGAGGGCATCGCCCGGATCATGGAGCTGACCGACGGCGTCGGCGCCGAGTCGGTGCTCGAATGCGTCGGCCTGGCGGAGTCCATGGAGCAGGCGATGGGCGTTTGCCGTCCCGGCGGCACCATCGGCTACGTCGGCTTGCCGCATGGCGTGAATTTCGACAGCGAGAAGTTGTTCTACGGGCAGCGCCGCATGCTCGGCGGCCCCGCGCCCGTGCGCCGTTTCCTGCCCGACCTCATGGACCGCGTGCTCCAGGGCGCGATCCAGCCCGGCAAGGTGTTCGACCTGACCCTGCCCCTCGCCGAAGTGGCAGAGGGTTACAAAGCCATGGACGAACGCCGCGCCATCAAGACGCTGCTGCGGGTGGAGTAGGGAGGCTTGCCTTTCAACTCCTCTCATTCGAGCATTCCGCCAGTTCAGCACCCAATGAAGATTTCCACCATCCTCGAAAAAATCGACGAGAACCAACTGTTTGTCCCCGCCTTCCAGCGCGAATACGTCTGGAAGCGCGAGGATGCGAAGCAACTGATCGACTCGCTCATCAAAGAATACCCGACCGGCACCATGCTGACTTGGGAAACGGCCAATCCCCCGGAATTAAAAGGGCCGCATCAATACAACGAGAAGCAGGGCGCGGTGAAGCTGTTGCTCGACGGCCAGCAGCGGATGACCACGCTCTACATGCTGATTCGTGGAGAGCTTCCGCCCTACTACGCGCTTGCCGAAATCATGAACGACACCCGGGGTCTCTATGTGAACGTGGAGACGCTGGAACTCTCCTACTACATGAAGACGCGGATGGAGAGCAATCCGGCTTGGCAGAACATCACGGATATCTTCAAGGGCAAGATCAGCGCCTTCGACCTTCAAGCGAGCTTCTCGGCGGTCGGAAGAAACCTCGCGATGGATGACTTGAAAAGGCTCAACGACAACATCAACGCGATCACGCGCATCAAGGAACGCGAGTTTCCCGAGCAGATGATCCCGGTGAAAGCGAGCATCCGCGAGGCGATCGACATCTTCTACAAAGTGAACGCGAGCGGAGTCGCCTTGACGGAAGCGGAGTTGGCGTTGGCGCAGATTTCCGGCTACTGGCCACAAGCCCGCGACCGCTTCAAGGCAAAGCTCGCGGCGCTGGAAAAGGAAGGCTACGTCTTCAAGTTGGACTTCATCGTCTATGTGTTGCTCGGGTGCCTCCATCACATGGGATCCGACATGCGGAAGCTGCACGATGTCGCGAACGACGAAGCAATCCGCGCCGCGTGGAACCGATTGGAAACGCAGGTGCTCGACTACGTGGTGAACCTGATGCGGGCCAACGCCTTCGTGGACCATACCGACGAGATCAACTCGCCCTATGCGTTGGTGCCCATCATCGTGTATTGCTTCGACAAGAATGGCACCCATCTCACCGACGCGGAGATTCGCAAGATGGTGAAGTGGTTCTTTTATTCGCAGGTGCGGACGCGCTACGTCAGCCAGTTGCCCCAGAAACTGGATCGCGACTTGCGAACCCTGACGGAGTCACCGCAGCCGTTTGACGCGCTCCTCCAAGTCATCGCCGAGGAAAGCGGACGTCTGGAGATTCTCCCTGCCGAGTTTGTCGGACGGGCGATCCAGCATCCGCTGTTCAGCATGATGCGCTGGTATTTCAAGAGCCGTGGCGCGGTGTGTTTCACCACGGGCATGAGTTTGCGGAAGAACATGGGGAGTAAATACCAGTTGGAGCGGGACCACATTTTCCCCTACTCGAAATTGAAGGAAAAGGGTTACGGCGAGGGCAACCGGATCAAATACGCCCTTGCCCAGGAGCTGACGAATCGGGCGATCCTCACGCAGGTCGCCAACCGGACGAAATCCGCCACGCACGCGGAGGACTATCTCGTGGAAGTGAAGCAGAAGTTCCCCAAGGCGCTCGAGTTGCAGTGCATTCCCGAGGACGCGGAGCTTTGGAAGATCGAAAACTACGAGCAGTTCCTCGAAGAACGGCGCAAAATGCTCGCAAAGAGCCTGAACGCATTTCTGGACAAGATCACCGCGACCGAGGAACCCGTCGCGCCCGTTTCATTGGAAGAAATGATCGCCGAGGGCGAGAGTGACGAGCTGGAGTTCAAGTCCACGCTCCGGTGGGATTTGAAGGAAGGGACGGTCAACAAGAAGCTGGAGGAGGTCATCATGAAGACGATCGCCGCCTTCGCCAACTCCGCCGGCGGCACGCTATTGATCGGAGTCGATGACCATGGCGAACCACTCGGGCTCGCGTCCGACTACCTTTCGCTCGGCGGAGCGGACAGGGACAAGTTCGAGCTTCATCTCCGCAATCTGCTGAACGAGCAGTTCGGCAAGGGATTCGTCACCAGCAAGGTAGGCATCGCATTCCATGAAGTCGGCGAGAACGAAGTCTGCCGGATCGAAATCAGAGCGGCGAAGGAACCCGTCATCGTGAAGGTCAAAGACAAGAACGGCCAGCCATTGGAGAAGTTCTACGCGCGGAGCGGAAACTCCTCGCAGGAGATTCCGCTGAGCGAAATCAACGCCTACATCAAAGACCGCTTCCATTCGTGACCTTTGCGGAAGGCTGAAACCGGAGACACGGTGAAAAGCGATATGAACCAAACCAAGAAAGACATCACCGTGGTCATTGGCTCCGGCGGGATCGGCCAGGCGATCGCGCGGCGCATCAGCAGCGGCCGCCACATTCTGGTGGCCAACCACACGCAGGAAGCATCCGACACGGCGGCCAAAGTGCTGGAAAACGCGGGCTTCGCGGTCACGGCCATGCAGGCCGACATCTCCAGCCGCGCCGCGATCCAGGCCGTGGTCGCCAAGGCTCAGTCGCTCGGTCCGATCAAGGCGCTGGTGCAGGCGGCGGGCGTCTCGCCCAGCCAGGCGCCGATTGAATCCATTCTCCGGGTTGATCTCTACGGCACGGCGGTGGTGCTGGAGGAGTTCGGCAAGGTGATGGCCGAGGGCGGCTCGGGCGTGGTGATCTCGTCGCAATCGGGTTACCGCATGCCCGCGCTCACTGCCGCGCAGGATGCCCTGCTGGCCACCGCGCCGCCGGAAGCACTGCTGGAACTCGACTTCGTCAAGAACGTCGAGAGCACACTGCACGCCTACCAAATGTCCAAGCGCTGCAACTCGCTCCGAGTGCGCGGCGAGGCGGTCCAATGGGCGAAGCGGGGCGCGCGGATCAATGCGATTAGTCCCGGCATTATCGTCACGCCGCTGGCCCATGACGAATTGTATGGCGAGCGCGCCGATTTCTATCAAGCCATGCTGCGGAAGATGCCCGCCGGCCGCGCCGGCACGCCCGACGAAGTTGCCGCGCTGGCGGCGCTGGTCATGGGGCCGGAAGGCGGCTTCATCACTGGCAGCGATTTCCTGATAGATGGCGGCGCGACCGCCAACTTTTACTACGGGCCGAAGGAGGAGAAATCATGACACTGTGTTTCGCGACGCACGCCAGGAACAAAGCCATCGAGAAAGGACTATCACTATGACCACAACCACCATTCCAAATTTCACCCTCAACAATGGCGTGCAGATTCCCGTGATCGGGTTCGGTGTCTTCCAGACGCCGCCCGCCGAGACGACCGCCGCCGTGCTCACCGCCCTCGAAACGGGCTACCGGCACATTGATACCGCCGCCGCTTACGGCAACGAGCGCGGGGTCGGCGAGGCGGTTCGCCGCTCGGGTCTGGCGCGCAAGGACGTCTTCATCGAGACGAAAGTGTGGGTCACCGACTACGGCCACGACGAGACGCTGCGCGCCTTCGACAAGGCAGCGGCCAAGCTCGGCATCGAGACCATTGACCTGCTCATCCTGCACCAACCGCACATCGGGGACTTCGCCCGCACGATCGCGGCGTATCGGGCGCTGGAGCGCCTGCTCGCCGACGGTCGCGTTCGCGCGATCGGCGTCAGCAACTTCACCCCGACGATTCTCGCGCGTTTCCTGCCCGAGGTCGCGATCGTGCCCGCCGTCAACCAGATCGAACTCCACCCATATTTCACTCAGCTTGCCAGCGTGAAGGCCAATGCCGACGCCGGCATTCTCACCCAGGCGTGGTCGCCCATCGGCGGCATCACGCACTATTATGGTTCGGAGGCGACCAGCACCTTCACCGACAAGACGCTCGTGGAGATCGGCCAGCGGCACGGCAAGTCCCCCGCGCAGATCATGCTGCGCTGGCACATCCAGCAGGGCCGCCAGGTCATCCCCAAGTCAACGCGTGCCGCGCGCATCGCCGAGAACTTCGCCATCTTCGACTTCGCGCTCAGCGCCGAGGAACTGGCCTCAATTGACGCGCTCGACAAAGGCGTGCGTGGCGGACCCGACCCCGACCAACCCCAGCCCCAGTTTCTCGACTACAAAATTCCTGAAGCCTGAATCGTGAACCCGCTGCTGTGAGAGTGACGTCGCAATCAACACCCTGGAATCATGAAAACCTCACTTCCCCTTCTGATGGCAGCCGTTCTGATGGCCTGGTCGCCATGTTTTGCCCAAGGACAATCCGCACGGCTCATCCAATCCCCGGAGACGAACCAACCCATGAACGCATTAAACACCAAGGAACAGAACCTCGCCCTCATCGCCGCATCCACCGCCCGGGGCGACCTGCCGAATCTGAAACTCGCGCTCGCGGCCGGACTGGACGCGGGCCTGACCGTCAACGAAATCAAGGAAGTCCTCACCCAGCTTTACGCCTATTGCGGATTCCCCCGCAGCCTGAACGCGCTCGGAATGTTTATGGCGCTCGTGAACGAACGCGGCGGCAAGGATGCGGTCGGCAAACTTCCCGGGCCGTTGCCCGCCGGAAAAAGCCTCGAGTTCGGCACGGAGAATCAGACCAAACTCATCGGCGCGCCGGTCAAGGGGCCGTTGTTCGAGTTCGCCCCCGCGATTGACGAGTATCTCAAAGCCCATCTGTTCGGCGACATTTTCGCGCGCGACACGCTCGACTGGAAGACGCGCGAACTGGCGACCATCGCCGCGCTCGCCGCGATGGACGGCGTGGAATCGCAGTTGAAATCCCACATCGCCATCGGCAAACGCAACGGTCTGACCGAAGCGCAAATCGAGGCGATCCTCGCGCTGGTTCATCCCGTGCCGGTCAAGACGAGTGCGTTCCCGGTCGGTCAGGAGAACACGGGATTCGCGCAGTATTTCAGCGGCAAATCCTACCTCGCCCCGCTGACGAAGGACAAACGGCTCAACGCCCCGGCGTTCAACGTGACGTTCGAGCCCGGCTGCCGGAACAACTGGCACAAGCACAGCGGCGGCCAGTTGCTCATCGTGGTCGGCGGTGTCGGCTACTATCAGGAACGCGGCAAAGCGGCGCGGCGGCTGGTGTCCGGCGACGTCGTGGAAGTCCCGCCAGACACCGAGCATTGGCACGGCGCGGCGCCCGACCGTTGGTTCTCGCATCTCGGCGTCGAATGCAATCCAGGCACGAACCAGAACACCTGGCTCGAACCAGTTTCCGAGGCCGATTACCAAACTGCAACCGGAGGGAAACCGTCGGACTGACGCGAGGTTCCTCGGGCCCGGCGTCTCGGCTGCCTGCCACTGCATCGAGAGATGAAATATCACCGCGATCTGGGCGTCCGCCATCTTACGCTGAACCTGAAGCCGTCGCGCCGCCCGGCGCAATCGGTGATCGAGGAGAGCACCTTCCACTTTCACCGGATCTTCAAGCGTCTGACCGGTCTTACGCCCAAAGCCTACGCGGCGGCCCATCGTGCGAAAAAAGTTCGCCGCGAACTCTCGCGCAGCGGCAGCGTGACGAAGGGATGGACAGCCTGCAGCCGGTGGTCGAGCGCAGCGATACCACCGGTTTGTCACGGCACGGAAATTCCGCATCCCGGAGGCACGCAAATCCATCCCGG
>JACSRU010000118.1 GCA_014879575.1 Chthoniobacterales bacterium
TCTGCGGGGAGCGGGTGGCGGACCTTCAGCCCGCTAACTTCGTCTGGCCTTCAAACCCAGGCCTTGCAGCCTGGACTTGAGAATCGCCGGCCTTTGGCCTTGGAACCTGCAACTATCGGAGATGCGCCCCCGCCTGTTGATCCAAGGCAGGAAGGCAGCCGGGACCGTCACCACACATTCCAAAGCCATCCGTGTCATTTCGGGTTTGACCAGTCGGAGAGGTCTTGCCGGATGAGTTGAATGGGAACGCAAAAAACCGTATGTAAAATGTACGAGGTTGCGAAACACGCGGCGGCGTGGAGACTGTGCGCGGTTTCCCGGACATCGGATTCTCGCTTTATGACACATTCCTCGCGCTTCCTCCTTCTGTTGGCCATGGCCACTTCCACGTGTTTTGTTTTCGGCGGAGGTCTGTCGGCCGCGCCCTTGGTGTCATCCGGTGCGAAGGTGGCTTTTCTTGGCGATTCCATCACCCAGCAGGGGGTGGAGAGTCCGAGCGGTTATGTGCACCTGGTCGGGAAAGGTCTTCAGGCCAACGGGATCGAGGTGAAACTCATCGGTGCGGGGGTGAGCGGCCACAAGTCCAACCAGATGCTGGAGCGACTTGAGAAGGATGTGCTCAGCAAGAAACCGGACTGGATGACACTGAGCTGCGGGGTCAATGATGTCTGGCATGGCGCGCGGGGCGTCCCGCTCGAAGACTACAAGAAGAACATCACCGAGATCGTGGACCGCTGCGCCAAGGCGGGCGTGAAGGTGATGATCCTGACCGCAACGCCAATCAAGGAGACCGACAACGAAAACAATCAAAAGCTGGCCGGATACAATGCGTTTCTTCGGCAACTGGCGCAGGAACGGCAGTTGCCGCTGGCGGATTTGAGTGCGGTGATGTGGGAAGAATTGAAGACGCCGACGCACCCCCGGCCACAGGGCGACTACCTCACCAGTGACGGAGTGCATATGAATCCCCTCGGGGACACCATCATGGCCACGGGCATTCTTGAGGCGTTCGGACTGGACGAGGCGCAAATTGTCAAGGCCCGCGAGGCCTGGTTGGATCAGGAAACGACCGTGAAGGCTTCCGTCAGGATTCCGCAGAAGGACTACTTTAAATTGCAGGCCGTAGCCGCCAAGCAGAACAAGGCGGTCAACGCGATGGTTTCGGAAGCCTTCGACGAGGCGTTGAAGAAACTCACCGCCGATCCCGCGCCGTGAGTGACGTGCCTTTTCTTGTCGAACCGGCCAGGGAGCTTCCGGTGGTCCGTTCGGCGGATGTGGTTGTGTGCGGGGCGGGTCCGGCCGGTGTCGCGGCGGCGCTTGCGGCGGTCTCGTGCGGGGCGAACACCGTTCTGATCGAAACCTCCGGCTGCCTTGGAGACGTGTGATTTTATCCTTATGCTCAGTGTATCGCTGGCATTGCCGTCGTTTCGTTTCCATCCTTCTCATTCCCGCATGACTTGTCTGTCCTTCCTCCCCCGCCTTCGGCGCTTGTTCGCTTTTCTGATGCTTCTGGCTCCGGTTCTCCACGCCGCGCTTCCACCGGAATATCAATTCGTCTCACGCGACACCTCGCCGCAGGTGGCGTACCGGCTGAATTTTGATGCAAAGAAAAACACCCTGCGTGTCGGGATCGCCGTCGAGCCGAACGCGAAGGACTGGCCGCAACCGGAGGTGCATCTTGGTCTGGCCGCCGGGAAGGCGGTTTTGCTTTCGACCAAGGACGCGAAGGTCTCGGAGTCCGGTGGCCACACGCTTTTCGACTTCACGGTGAATGCCAAAAAGCTCGGCATCAACCTCGACGGGTTGCGGCTGGCCTTCGATGTCGGCTGGGTCAATCCCGCCAACGCCGTGATCCAGCGGGAGCATTTTTTCATGAGGTCCGATCTGGCTCCGTTCGTCCCTGTCGGTTCGGATCCGGCGAAATGGCTTCCTTTCAGCCTGGTCGAGCATGGCCGGTTGATGAAGAACCTTGCGCTTCAGATCCGGGTGAACTGGAAGCAGCCGGTCAACGGGCGGGCCTCCGTGGTGATTGACAATGCCGACGGCGTGCGCGTGCGCAATCTCGTGAGCGGGCGTGCGTTCTCCGCTGGAAATCAGAGCGTGTTGTGGGATGGGTTGGACGACGCGGGCAACCTGGTCGCGCCGGGGAAATACCGTTGGCGCGCCGTGACGCATCCGGGCATCCAGCCGAAGTTCCTGATGTCCTATTACAACCCCGGCAAGCCGGGCTGGAAGGACGGCCCGACCAGCCTGTGGTTGGGGGATCATTCCGCGCCGATGGCCGCCGCCTCCAATGGCACCGCGATCGCGCTCGGCTGCCCGGTGGCGGAGGCGGGTAACAACATCGTTGTCGTCGATCCGGACGGAAACAAATTCCAGGACGGCAATCTGTCTTCGTTCATCGGCCTCGGAAATCTCTTCCTTGCGATGGATCAGGAGCGGTTCTACGCATTTACCGAAGGGCAGCCGCATTATGAAAAAATCCGGAAGGATGAGAACGGGAAGGAGTTCCTTTTCGGTTCGCTCAGTTTTGTCGCGTGGAACCTCAAGGACGGCACGCAGTTCCGCTATCCGGGAGGCGGCAAGAACGGGGACAAGGTGGTGCGGGAATACCGGCTGGATCCCGCGACGGCTCCCAAGCATGGCGGGGTGCACAATATGCGGGGCGCGGTCTGGCTCGACGGGCGGCTTTATCTTTCGCTGCACGACGAGAACAAGATTCTGATGCTCGATCCCGACACCGGGGAGTCCAAGGGGGAGTTGGCCCTCACCGAGCCGGGAGCCCTCGCCACCGACGGCAAACGCCTGCTGGCCTATTCCGGCACCAACCTCATGCTCTTCGACACCCCCGGAGCGGGAGGGCATGCTGAAAAGCTGTTCGCGCCGACTCTCAGCAAGCCGAGGCCGTTGGAGGATGCGGCTTCCGTGGCTCCCGCTTTGGCCCTTTCGCCTGACGGAAAAATCTACGTCGCTGACAACGGCATCGATCAGAACATCAAGGTCTATGATCTTGCAGGAAAGCCGCTCTTCACGATCGGACGCAAGGGCGGCGGGGTGGAGGAGGGGCCCTGGGTGGCCGACAGCGTGCGCCTGCCGCTGGGTCTCGCACTCGATGGCAAAGGCCAGTTGTGGGTCGCGGAGAACCATTTCTATCCGAAACGCATCAGCGTCTGGAATGCCCAGGACGGAACCTTGGTGAAGGAATTGTTCGGACCGACGCACTATGGCGCCTCGGGCGGGGGGTTTGACACCGCAGACACGCACCGCTGGATTGGCGGCGCGTCGTTGTGGGACATCGACGTGGACAAGCCCGGTTCCGAGAAGATCGAGTCGGTGCTCTTTTCTGGGGAGAAACCGGGGATGCCGAGTCTGAAGTTTTATCCCTTCAGCGCGTGGTTCCTGCACAAGGACGGGCGCACGTTCCTCGTCTCGAAGGACAATGTGATGCGGTTGTATGAAATCCTCCCGGAGGGACGCGCCAAGCTCTGGGCGATGCTGGGCACCCTGCATTCCTACGAAGCCGAGCACCCGCGCTGGTGGGTGCCGGAGGTGTTCACGCGTCACCCGAAGCTCGCACCCATCCTGAAAGATTTCACCGAGGTGGTTGGCCCCTTTGGCAATTTTCGCAATGCGTCCGCCGCCAGCAAGGATGGACGGGAACTTTCGGTGCTCTGGGTGGATCAAAATGGCGACGACGTCGCGCAGGTTGAGGAGGTGCAGGTGGCCGGCGATGCCACCCACATCATGCGCAGCTCGATTTGGGGATACCATTTTGAAGACACCCTGGATTGGAAACTCGCGGTCGCGCTTGGCGAGGGCCGGATCGGGGTTGGGACGTTGAACCTGCGGGGCTGGCTGCCCTCGGGCGCCCCCGATTGGAGTCTGGAAGACGCGATCATGCAGGCCCGGCCTGTTGAGGACCTCTCGATCAGCGACCTGCAGGCCTTCGCGCAGGACAGCCAGGGACGCTTCCTTTTGAATGCCGATCCCATGGTGGGCATCGACTCCGAAAACAAGGTGCAGTGGACCTTCCCCAATGCCTGGACCGGCGTGCACGGCTCCCATAAGGCGCCTCTTCCCGAAACCGGGGTGACGCAAGGCGCACTCTCATATCTCGGCGTCGCCCCCCTGGATGACAAAGGCGACGTCACCATCGTCAACGGCAACCACGGGCGGTTCTTCGTCCTCACCACCGATGGCATTTACCTCGACGAGATGTTTCAGGATGTCCGCCTCTCCCGCGACGCCAGCGCCTACCGGATCGGCGGGGAATGCTTCGGCGGCTATTTCGGACGGGACAAGAAATCCGGACGCTACCTGCTGCAATCGGGCGCGTCGGACTATCGGCTCTTTGAGATTCTCAACCTCGACAAAGTCGAACGTCAGCAGGGCGAACTCGTGGTGACCCCGGCCCAGGTCGCGGCGGCGCAGAAGTTGGTGGAGAAGAAGGTTGCCGATGCGACGCGCTCCCGGAGCGCGACGCTCGAGACGCGAAAGGCGAACGACCCGCCGTCCACGGCCACCGCCGAATGGGGTGACGCCGCAAGGAGTTTTCCGTTCGCGCAGGCCACGGCCTATCGCAGCGGGACGGATCTGATTTTGCGCACCGAGGTGAAGGACCCCTCGCCGTGGGTCAATGCGGGGAAAGACCGTCAGTTGCTCTTCAAAACAGGCGACGCGGTGGTGTTCGAGTTTTCCACGGATCCGTCCGCCCCGCCCAAACGCTCCGAACCGGCGCCCGGCGACAAACGCCTGCTCATTGCCCCGTATTTGGAAAAGCCCATCGCGATCCTCTATGATTACAGGGTTCCCGGCACCAAGGACCCCGTGCCTTTCAACAGCCCGTGGCGCACCGCCACCGTGGACCGGGTGACGCCTCTGGAACATGCCGTGATCGAGGTGAAAACGACTCGGGACCGCTATGTGGTCACCGCCCGCATCCCGCTGGCCGACCTGGGCCTGCCCGCCACCGGCACGTCAGCGTCGCTCAAAGGGGACTTCGGCGTGATCTACGGCGACGAGAAAGGCACCATCAACATCCTGCGCAGCAACTGGAGCAACGCCTCCACCGGACTCGTCAACGACGTGCCGGGCGAAACGATGATCAATCCCGCTATGTGGGGCACCTTGGAATGGAAATGAAAACACATCTGATCTTGCTCCTGTCCGGCGCACTGGCCGTCCACCAGGCGTCGGCGCTCTCCCTGCGCTGCGACGGCGTGCTTGGCAACTCCGGCGCGGACGGCTCCACCCTCGTCCACTACGAGGGGGCGGACTTTCCCAGAAACGGGGGCAATAGTGCCGGCCTGGCGTACGACCGTCTGGGTGCCCTGTGGACCTTCGGCGGCACCGGGAATCTGATGCGGCTTTCCCTGGACGGTCGCATGCTGGGGTCTTACCCGCTGACCCTCCGCGTCAACGAGAATCGGTCCCTCGTGCTGGCCGGAGATCTCCTGCTCGTTCGGGTGGGTGAGAGACTCTTCAAGCTTCCGATCACGGCACCGTCCGGCACCCCGCCCGAGGAACTTCCTGATCAGGTGAAGGAGATTTCGCTCAATGCCATCGATGGAAAAATCGGCCTCGTCACCAAGGACGGCCGCGTTCTGCTTTGGGATGCGGCTTCCGGAGCGGGCGAGGAATTGGGAATGATCGAGTCCGGCGATCGTGCGCGGTGGGTGGCGGTTTTTCCTGGAGGACGCGTGGTTCTCGACGGACGCTGGACCTACCAGGCCGGGAAGGGACGGGAGGCATTGAAAACAAAACTCAATGCCGCCCACCAGGTTGTGGGCGATCACGTTTATGAGTTTGTGTGGCACATGACCGTGGCGCGTCGCAACCTCGCCCTCGAACCCGCGCCTGGCGTGATCTATGGGGGCAGCTCGGGCTATGTGATTAACAGCCTTCCAGAGGACGGCGAGATGTCCCTGCCCAATGGACTGGCCCATCTGGGCGGCAATCGCTTTGCCGTCGTGGGGCCGGTGGGCGTGATCCACATGGTGGTCTTCGATGAGGAACAACAAGCCTTCCGCACCGTGCGCCGCCTCGGCGGGATCCATCTGCCCGGCCCGCTCGTGCTCGATGACCGCGGCCGCACCTGGTATTACTCCGGCTTCTGGGAATGGACCGACAATCCCTCCCATATCCTGCGCGGGGAGACCGGGTTTTCCTCGCGCGACGTGAAGGGAATGCAGGGGGCCGTCCTCCCGGACGGACAACTGGTGTTTCCCTATCTTTTCCGGGGGATGCCCACGCTGATGCATCGCACGTTCGACTCGGATGACAAGAAAACCTCTTCGCCCGTCCAGGATATACCGAAAGATCCGACCGGGCTGGCCATTTTCCAGGACGGCAAGGATCGGCTGGCCCTCGTGGTGGACGCGGCTGGAAGCGGCTGCCTCCTCAGCCTCGACGCCAATGGAAAGGTCCGAAAAAGCGAGACCCGCGTCCGCCTGGAACTGACCTCGCCGACCCCTGCCGTGACCAGTCTCGGGGTGCTCCCGGATGGCCGCTTTCTCGCCGCCGACCAGGGGGCCGTCGTGTTGTTGGAACGGTCCGGAAAAACCTTCAAGGAAATTTCGCGATGGAACACGTGGGGGGAGGAGAAGTTCGGATCAGAAATCTTTCTCGATGTCGCAGGTGATTGCCTCTGGGTGAGTGACACCGACCACAACCGCGTGGTCCTCTTCGCGCTGCAAGATGGCAAGGCGACCCCGGAGGCGGTCTATGCGGGCGAGGGCTTGGAAACCCCCTTGAACCGCCCCTTGCGCATCGCCGCCGCCGGCGATCGGGCCGTCGTGATGGACTGGGGCAACCAACGCCTCGTCAAGCTCTTGCTTGGGAAATAAATCGGCGTCCGGGCCGGACGCCCTCCAGGCGCGTCCCGCGCCGTGACGAAACCAACGTGGAGGGCGCGCGGCTCGCGCGCCGTCGAATCCCGCACGGCGCGTGAAATCAATGGGCGCGCGCCGGGAAACCAACGAACGTCGCAACACAACAAATCGGCGTCCGAGCCGGACGCCCTCCAGGCGCGTCCCGCGCCGTGACGAAACCAACCTGGAGGGCGCGCGGCCCGCGCGCCGTGGAATCCCGCACTTAAACTCTGATTCTGGCTCTTTCGTCCTCTTCGGGAATCGATCATGGCCCCGAACCCGATAAAAAACAGTTTGGATACACAATAAATCCTGTTGTGTGAGCCACCCGATGCGCTCATCGTCGGGGTGTTTCCCATTCCGCGAAGACGAAACCTTCCACCCTCAACCCTATTTGATTATGTTTTCATCTCCTTCCCATCGGATCGCTTCCTTCCTGCCCGGAACGGCTCTGGCTCTGGCTCTGGCCTTGACACCCCTCGGGCTTCACGCGGCCAATGTGACATGGGATGGCAACGGGACCCCGAATGCCAGCGGCTCATGGGAAACCGGAGCCAACTGGTCCACGGATGCCATCCCAGGCACCGGGGATGGGGCCTTTCTTCTGGACGTGACCACCGGCACGCGCACGGTGACGGTCGGAACGGCGCAGACGATCAACCGGCTGACCCTCACCCAGACGACCGTCGGGGCGGTGAATCAGTTGAACATCAATGCCGATCTCACAATCAGTGGAAACAATACCCCGTTCGTCATCACGCCGACCGCCGGACAGGGGAGCATCGTCACGAACATTGCCAGCGGAGTCACTTTGCTTGCGACCAACGCGACTGGCATTGCTACCCCGAATTTTAATGGCACCCTGAATCTTGCCGCCGGTTCGGTTTTCAAATGGCAGTCCACCAATGCGAACACCGACATCTCCGCGCCGACCTTCGGGGGGCCGGTCAACGCCACGGGGTCCAACGCGCAGATCATTTTTAACCCCTATCGGTTCGTTTCGTCCGGAGGGGTGTTTAACGGCGCGGTGTCGGTGTCCGGGAGCGGAAGTTCGCTCACCATCCAGCGCATCAACGGCGCGGCGGCGATCACAGGGATGACGCTCGGGTTTCACGGGGACGACGGCAGCGGCAACGCGGTCTCGGTCGGCACCGGATCGGTGCTGAATTTCGACCTGAATGCCAGCACGGCGAATTTCACCAAACGAGTGAGCCTTGCGGCGGGGGGGGCCTTGCATTTCGGAGTGGGCAACGTGAGCAGCAATAGCACCTCAACCATGAACCTGAACGCGGGCCTGGACATGGGAGTCGGGGCGTTCGCCAGAGTCTGGGATGCCCAGACCTCGGTGACGGTCGGCGGAACGTCCACCTGGGCGGCGGGCAGCGAATACGTGCTGCGCTATGCGCGCGAAAGCGGGACTGCCTCCTTCACCAACACGGGTGTCCTCGCCATGGACGACGCGAACCTCACCTTCGACTGGGCGGCGACGAGCAGCAACAACGGGGCGCGGCGCTTTGTGAACACGGGCACGTGGACGCTCGACAATGGGTCGGAGATCGCCTTCGTCAGCACGACGGGACGTCCAACCAATGGCGGTTATCTTGTCGGTGTCAACAACGACAACTCCGGGGTGCTGAATGTCCAGGATGGTTCCCGGGTTGGCTTTCTCACCCTGTTCAACACCGGAACCTTGAATGCCGGCAGCTCCTCGGGCGGCGTGAGCGAGGCGCAGGTTATGCTCGGTTCGCCGGACAATACCTTTCTGAATGTCACGCTGACCAACGGGGTTTCGTCCACCGGCGTGGCGGCACCCGCGACGCTGAATTTTCTCGGGAATGTCCGCCTGGGCCGCACGACCGATAACGGGGATCAGACCACAACCCTGGTCAACGGCTCGGGGGCTTCCACCGGGTCGGTGGTGAATGTGGGCGACGGCGCGACTCCGCTCACAGTGATCCTTTCCAATCGCAACGTCGCGGTCACCAATTACGCTGACAACACCATGAACCTGACGGCAAGCGGCACGCTGCATCTGGCCAGCACCGCGTCGGGTACCACCACGGCGGGGAATACCACGTTCACCAACGATGGAACGCTGAATCATGCGGGAACGATGTTGATTCAGGGCAATTTCACTGGGTCGCGCGACATCGCGGTGGGGTCCACCGGCGTGTATCGGGTGCAGGGGGCCGCCGCCCGGATCACGGCTCTGGGAGGCGTGGGTTCCGGGGAGAACGTGTCCAACACCCGACTCCTGGTCTCCGGAACCTTCACCGGTTCCTCCGCCAGCGATGTCCTCACCTTCAAAAATGCCACCGGCAAACCCTCATTGAACTACCTGGTGATGACCGGCTCGGGTGCCCATTTCACCCCCGGCAATGGCAGCAATGGCGCGGGCACGAGCAGCATCGGCTCGCTCGAGTTGGTGGACACCAACCTGACCCTGACCACCTCGACCCTCACCTTCGACATCGGCGGCACGCAGGGGAGTGGGTTGTTCGACGAACTGACGCTCACCCTTGCGACCGGCTCCGGCGGCGCAGTGATGGCCCTCGGCACGGATTCGATTCTCGACATCCGGATGGTGAACGGCTTCCTGCCCGCCTCCGAGCAAACGTATCAAATCATCGGCGCAAATTCACGCACCGGCACCTTCGGCACGCTGCTCTATAATGGCGCGGCGGTGAGCGGGGAATACACGGTGAATTACCTCAGCAACGGTGTCGAGATCGTGATGGCCGCCGTTCCCGAACCGACGTCCATCCTACTCACCATTGCGGGTCTGTTCTTCATGCTCGCCCGCCGCCGCAAATAAACGCACGCGCCATGGTGGAACCAAATATAAACAAATCGGCGTCCGGCCCGGACGCCCTCCAGGCGCGTCCCGCGCCGTGACGAAACCAACGTGGAATCCCGCGCGCCGTGGAATCGCATGGATGCGACGTCGAAAACCTTGATTTCGATGCCATATCATCGCACGATCGCGTCATGGAAATCGGGCGACACCGTCCCGCGCACCATCCCTCGGTCGAACGACATAACAAACCCGTGATCGTGTTGGTGACGGTCTGCACGAAGCACCGCAGACCTTTGCTTGCCAATCGGGCGATGTTCGAAGGCCTTTGGCAAATCTGGACCGATAAGTCGATTGCGTGGAGGGCGGGACGCTTCGTCTTGATGCCGGATCATCTGCATGTTTTTTGTTCCCCGGGGGATTTTCAGGGACGTCCTGTTAAGGATTGGGTGGGTTATTGGAAAAGGTTGGCTTCTGCGGCGGCAGGAGAGTCGCTCTGGCAGGACAGCTTTTGGGATCGCCAACTGCGGAACCATGAGCATTACGGTCAAAGGTGGCAGTATGTCCTCAACAACCCCGTGCGGGCCAAATTGGTGAAAACCAGCGAGGAATGGCCCTGGCAGGGAGAGATCAACGTCCTCCATTGGTGATTGGAGGGCGCGCGGCTCGCGCGCCGTGAAATCCCGCGTGGCGTGACACAAACGGACCCCGCGACCCAACAAATCGGCGTCCGAGCCGGACGCCCTCCAGGGCGTGGTGGAATATTGTGAATGGGAACTGTTTCTGGAAATCCGCTTGCCTGTCGGCGTGGGGAACACCGTAATGGGGGCATGAAGACTATTCTCCCTGGAATTTTTCTCGTGGCGGCGGTGTGGGTCCTTGGGGTTCCGGTGGTTCAAGCGGAGGCGACTCTGCTCGTTGACACCACCTTTGCGGAGGACTCCGACGGAGCACTTCCGCTGACGATTTCACAGGACAATCCCGGAGACCTGCCGTTGAAAGCCCCGACGAACGCCGCAGTTTCCGGTGAGGGCGGGAGGTTGTTCGTGCAGTCAAAGGGAGTGCCTGGGTACGAGAAACCTGTGGTGATGTTTGAACCCGGTGTTCATCCCGACAATCCGGATGGCGTGAGTGGCATCAAGCTGATCTGGAATCTCCGGCAGATCGTGCTTGAGCCAGGAGGAATCTACGAACTGGAGTTCACTGTGATTCCCACCGCCCTGCCTCTTCAGGGCGGACGGATCATGTTTTCCCTGCTGACACCGGAGGGGCGGAATGTTATGAACACGGTGATTCATATTACCCAATTGCCGTCGCTTTTCTTCAACGGGGAGACCTTTGGAAACTATCGTCGGCGGATTCCTGTGGTCACCGACCAGGTCCTGTCCGTCAAGGTTCGTCTGGATTTGGAGAAAAACCAATGGGCGGCCTGGGTGGACGGCCAGCCGCTTGTGGAGAACGAATTGCTGCCGGAAAAACTAACATCGGAATATCCGCAATTGATGCTGGGGGGATTTGATTTTGGCAGCGAAGGCGGGTTGGCCGACAAGCCCGGCGGAACCTATGCCATCGGCGGGGTGAAGTTGTCCCGCGTGACGGAATAAGGTCGTCTTGCCCCGCGCCGTGGAGGAAGACAAATCGGCGTCCGGGCCGGACGCCCTCCAGGCGCGCCCGCGCCGTGGCGAAACCCACATGGAGGGCGCGCGGCCCGCGCGCCGTCGAATCCCGCGTGGCGTGGACACAAACGGACCCCGCAACCCAACAAATCGGCGTCCGAGCCGGACGCCCTCCAGGGCGTGTAGGATGCGCCGTGGCAACTGAATGGATACTGAATCCGCAACGGGGTCTTGCGCCGGGAAGCTGTCGGCCCTCAAATGGGGCATGTTGCTCCGCAGACTCGCTCCGCTTTTGTTCCTTTCAGCTGTCCTTTCGCAGGCATTTGGCGCGAGGGACTCCGTTCTTCGCCCGGATGATCGGGTGGTTTTCATTGGCGACAGCATCACGGGTCAAGGCGGACGAGGGGAAGGGGGCTGGATGGCGAGAATTCGGCGCGCCTTGCAGGATCAGAATCCCGCCAATCGGCAGGTTCTGATTCCCCTGGGAGGCAGTGGACAAACGGTGGGGTCCTGGGCCGGCGTTGAAAAGAAAAGCCGCGAAATGCCGGTGCTTCTCGACATTAAGGAATTCGATGCCAAGGCGGAACTCGACCAACACGCCGACGTGGTGGTGATCATGCTGGGGATGAACGATGTGCTTTCCGCGCAGTTGAAGGACACCCCGGAAGCGCTCAAAAAGTGGAAAGAGGACTATCGTGGCCTGCTCACCGCCGTGCGCACCCGAACCACGCCCCGGGTGATTGCGCTGGCTACGCCCACGCCCTGCACGGAGGATCCCGAATCGCCAAAAAATCAGGTAATGGATCGCATGGTGGCGACCCTCAAGGAGCTGGCCGCAGAAGAAAAATGCCTCCTGCTGCCAACTCGCGAAACCGCTTGGACAGTTCTGGCCAATGGGCGGCGGACGAATCCAGGTTTTCATATTACGACGGACCAGGTGCACCCGAATCCCGCAGGCCATATGGCCATCGCGGCCGGGATGCTGACGGGATTGGGAGAGGCGGTGCCGGGCGAGGCGTTGGTTCGACAGGCGATGGAGAAGAGCCCTTCCGGGGATCGTCTTTCCTTCCAATGGGAGTTGCTTTCTCCCGAGGACGTCGGATCTCCGCTGCGATTGCGGCTGACGGTTTTTCATAACACCGAGTCTGCGGCTTTGGATTTGCCGAAGGGCTGGACGGCCCGGGAGGAGACGAAGGCGGAGGGAAAAACCACCTGGGTGTTGGAGTCCCGCCTGGACCGGCTGGTCAACACGCTGACCATTCGCAGCGGCGGAAGGTCTGCGGAGGTGCGGATTCCCGCGCCCTGGTTGGTGGGAACGGGAAATGTCGGATGGCTCGGATGGAAGAATGGCGTCTATGTGCCGGAAACCGGAGGACTGCCGCCGGACGAGGTGGTGCGGACGGGAGTCGGTTTCCGGGAAGCGATGTCCCGAATGGAATTGAAGCCGGGGGTGCCGGTGTCGTGGAGGGCATTTCTTGGGGATGTCAATTATGGCGGAGCTGGCGCGCCCGGGGTGATTGATTTTGCGCAGGTGACGTATTTTGGAGGGGGCGAGGTCGGCTATGGGCTGCGCTGGATCGAAAGCGACAAGGATCGTCCGGTTCGTGTCAAAATCTCGCGGCCGGGGTTTGCGGGCAAGAACCACGTTCAGGTCTGGATCAACGGCGAGAATGTTTATTCCGGCGACCCGGAGAAAGCCAGAGACGGCGAATGGACGTCCACCCTGCGGAAGGGATGGAATCTCGTGTCTTTCAAGGGCAATTTCCAGAGTTGGCAATGGCAGTTGGGCCTTGATTTGGAGCCGGTAGCCGGGGATTCCCTGGACGGGCTGCGGTATGCGATCACACCCCGCTGAATGGAGGGCGCGCGGCCCGCGCGCCGTCGAATCCCGCATGGCGTGGACACAAACGGGCACCGCAACCCAACAAATCGGCGTCCGAGCCGGACGCCCTCCAGGCGCGCCCGCGCCGTGGCGAAACCCACATGGAGGGCGCGCGGCTCGCGCGCCGTCGAATCCCGCGTGGCGTGACACAAACGGGCACCGCAACCCAACAAATCGGCGTCCGGGCCGGACGCCCTCCAGGGTGCCCTCCCCTACCCTTTCACCAGGGAAAACGGCACCGAAATCTCACGCAGCACATCCCCCCTCCACTGCGCCTCCAACTGACTCCACAGCGCGGCAGTCATGGACGCGGTGCTGTTCTCCACCCAGTCGCAGGCAAAGGGAACCGGATAAGGTGTCTGGGCATTGCGGTGCAGAATCAATTTGATCTTTCCGGGAACTTTCACATTCTTTTCCAGCATGGCGGTCACCGCCCCCCTGGCCGTGATGTCCGGAAAAATCGCCAATCCGTCCGGTTTCTGCTTCATTCCCCAGAGCGAACAAAACCGGCTGTACCCATCAAACTCACCGTTTTTCATCGAAACCAAAATCCACTCGTAATTGATCTTCAGCCCGGTGCGAGCAGCCGCCTTGTCCATGTGCTCCATACGATCCGCATTAGCCAGGTGGTTGGGAAGCATCATCCCTATGGATTGGCAGTCCAGCTCGGCAAAACGGTCAAACACCAGATCAATAAATTTCAAATAATCAAAATTGACCAACTCCGTTCCCCTCCCCTCAAAAAGTGCGACGTGTGGCAGTCCGCTTTCCCTGATCCAGTCGAGCATCGATTGGAAAAGCATGATGCCGATGATGCCATCCGCCTTCCCGTCTTTTAACATCGCCTGAACTTCCGCAGGCGGGGTGCCCAGTTGGGGGCCCGACCGCCCATCCATTACGGGAAAAATCTCGTATCCCTTTTCCCTTCCCGCCGCCATCAGTTTCCAAAACAGGTCCAGGAAGAAAAGCTGGCCGTCCCGAGCCGAGGGATCGCTTCCACAATAAAGAATCACTCGGGGGGCCTTCTTGCGACGGGAGCCTTTTTTCTGAACCATGACGAGGCTGCCATCCTCTCCTCTTCCTTGTGTCCAGGCAAATATATACAGTATGGTACAGTCGTTTTTCCGTATAATATCCCTTGTGCCCCACCCGGTGCCGACTATCATGCAACGGCATGGCTCGTCGAGCACTTCTCAAGGATCTCCCCCCGCTTGAGGAAGTCTTTGCCTCCTTTCCGGGATTCCAAGACGGATTCAGCCGCCAACAGACACTCATCAACGCCCTGCGCGACTGCGCCAAAAAATTGCAGCGGGACCAATCTCGCCATTTTTACTCGGTCCGCGAGATCTCCCATCACTTTTCCATTCCGCTGCGCACCACCGCTCTGGCTTTCGAGACTCTCGACATCGAAGGTCTGCTCCACCGCATTCGCGGCGCCCACACACTCCTGACCGGCAGGAATTTCGTCTCCCGCAAGCCAGTCAATGGGGTGGTGGGACTTCCGATCTGGCTCACCTCCATGATCACCTCTCCCTTCCAATGCGCTTTTCAGTCCGAAATGGATGAACACCTCCGCACCCGGGGATTCGTTGCCGACACCATTTTTTTTAACGCGGGGGAGGATCGCGATCCCGATTTCGCCAACCGCCTCCTCCGTCACAATCTTGATTTTCTGATTTGGCAATCTCCGGACCCCCTTTCTTCCCACGTCCTGATGACCGTCCGGGAGCACGGCATCCGCCTGATCCTTATCCAGTCAACGGAATCTTCGCTGGGCATTCCCTCCCGGAATTATCTTTGCGACTGGCAGCCTGCCTACCGCCAGATGGCCTCCCATTGGAAATCCCAGGGCATTCGCCGGGTGCTCATTCCCACCCCGCCTCAGCTTCTGCACCGGCGGGCGGCCAAAATGCTTGCCTCCATCCTTGAGGAGCATCGCATGGAGGTGCTGACCATGGAGCCGGATGAAAAATCCCTTTCTTCCCGATGCGCCAGATCTCCCAAGGCATCCTCCCAGCCCGTGCGCGATGTCCTGGCGTTTGTGGATTTCTCCACCGCCGACCATCTCTGCAATGGATATCCCGACTTGATTGAGAATCTCTCGCGTCGCTCCCTGCTTGCGTTTTGCCACGGCCCCGTGCGGGTGCCCCAGCTTTCCGCCAGACGCATCTGTGTCGATCTCGTCCATTTGGACCCCAAGGAGCTGGCTCAGGCGGTTGTGAAGGACCTTTCCGATCCGCGGCAAACCCACGAAGGCCTCCGCAAAACGTTCACAGCTGAATTCATTCCGCAAATCATCCTGAAGTCCACCTTGGACCAGCATTTTTCGGGGTAAGCCTGGAGGGCGCGCGGCTCGCGCGCCGTGGAATTCCGCGCGCCGCGGGATCAAACGGACGCGGAATCACAACAAGTCGGCGTCCGGGCCGGACGCCCTCCAATCACCGTTGGAAATTGAGGGTGCCCCAATTGGCCGGGTTGAGACGCGACTCGCTGGGCACATCCGACACCAACCCCGTTTTCTTGTCGTGCCAATAGAGGCGCGAGGCACGCGTCGTGCCGGACGGGTCGGAAAAGATCACGCCGACAATGCCTTTGATATCCGGTGTCTTCGTCGGATCCAGGCCCAACTCGGCCAGCGGGACGGTCAGCAGCGCGCTGGTGCCGAGCATGCCCTGCTGGACGGAGAGCTTGGCCTTGGGCAGCACTTTCACCACGTCGAACGACTGCGCGTTCGTCTCATTGTTTGAAACCGCATAGGTGGTCGGGTTCTCCTTGGTTTCCGCCGTTTTCTGCCAGTAAATGACCGTGTTTTTGCCGCCGACCGGTGCCGCCAGCAGGCGGACGGGGCCGCGTCCCGGGATGTCCAACTGCAGGTCGAGGCTGTCACCTCCGATGAAGGCATGGGTGAATTTGCCTTCCGCATTTTTCCACGGGCTGGCGTCGTTGACCTGCCAGGCCACGGCGAGATCCCTGGCGTTGTGGGCGAGGGCGACCCGGAACCAGCGGCTGGGATCGCCGCTCTCCTGGACCCGGATGGTTTCTGCGCCTTCGATGAGGGACGCTGTCGAACGGATGTCCGGGTCAACCGGGGCGGTCGGCAGTTTGTTGACTTTGGCCACGGTGAGCGATTCCGGTTCCTTCGGCACGGCGGCCGCGCGGGCTTCCGCGAGGCGGATGCCCTCGTTAATCTGTTCCTGCGAAAGCGAAATCTTCTGAATCGATTTGCGCACGGTTTCGGTGCCGTGCAGTTCCATCAGCCGATACGAAGACCCGCCCAGTTGGAGCAGGATGCGGCCCTTTTCGTCGCGCCAGATGAACCCACCAAACGATTCCTGACCGACGAAGGTTTCGTCGAGGGTGACATCGCCCTTGGAATCCTGGAGCAGACTGGAAAGGTAGAGACCGTCGAGTGAAAGAAGAAACCACTCCCCCCGATCGCCCCCGACGGCGGTGATGCTGCCGACGCCGGGAACGTCTTCCACGACCCCGTTGGTGCGGAAGGGCGCGATGAGCAATCCCCGTCGCGCGGCGGGAGCATCGTGACGTCCATAGGGATTGGGATAACTTCCCGTGCGCCCGTCCACGGTGGCATATTGGATGCCGTCGGAAAGGTTGCCCTGCGCATCCATCACCACCGTGCCCGATCCGTTTGCGCGGAAATCGGGCGTGAATCCGACAGGCAGTGCTTCCGGCTTGGTAAAATCATAAACCGGCACTCCACCCGGCGTGAGCTTTTTCAAGGGATAGAGCTTCTGGTCGGGCGTGATGAAGGTCAGGTCCGGGCGCATCCAGCCGTTGCTCCAATAGTGTGCCTGACCCGCAAAGTTCTCTGTGACCTCTCCGGCATCTTCTTTTCCATTCTCGTTGAGATCGGTCCAGGTTCTTCCGGGAAGGGTCTCCTTGCCCTGACGCCGGGGGTAGTCGATGCGCACGACGGTTTGAAAGACGCCGTCCTTGTTGCGCTTTGCGATCAGGACATACGACTGCTTGTTGAAGCCGGGAACGGAGACCGCATATTCATGGCCCTGATACCGATAGACCAGGCCGCGGGTTTTTCCCAACTCCGGATGAAAGACGAGCGGTTTCTCCTGGGACGGCTTGTTCAGGATGTCCAGTTGGGGATCGAGTTGGAACTCGACCCCGTGCGCGATAAAGCGGGTGGAGTCATACGTGAGCGGGAAACCCGCCATCGCGCCGTAGTCAGCCGAGCCCCAGAATTGGTTCACCAGCTTGCCCTCGGGCGACCAGCAGGTGACGCGGCGGCAGGTGTCTTCCGCCTCCGCCACCCAGAGGCGTCCCTGGGCGTCGAAATCCATCCCATTCGGGGCGATCAGATCAGTCTCGACAAACTTCCCGGCGGGACGCTTCCCATCCACGGCGGTGTAGGGCGTCCCGAGGGTTTGGATCAATTTGCCTTCCGGGCTGAAAATCAGGACCTGATTGGTACCCTTGTCGCTGACCGCGATCCGCTGGCCATCCTGGCTGATCGCAAACCGGGCAGGATCTTTCAGGTTGGGAACTTTGACAAAGAGTGCCTTCTTCGATCCATCCGGGCCGAGTTCGTAAATGCTCCCATCTGCAAACAACCCACGCAGCTTGCCATCGCGATCATCAAGGGCGATGAGGTCCTTCACTTCAGTCTCCGCTTCCAGCGCCCCGGTTTTGGGGTCCATGCGATAAAATTTTCCGCCTTTGATTTGAATGAAAATCTTTCCGCCACTGAGAGCGATTGTGCCGTCCTTGACCTCCTCGAAGTCCACCGGCAGGACCGCGTTCGGGCTCTTGTCGGCGTCCTCAAAGAGCAGGAGTTTGCCGGATTTGAGATCGTAGCGGCGCATGACGACCTGCTTGATCCAACTGTCGCACGAAAACGCATACGCGACCTGGTCGTCCAGAGTGACATCCTGCAATTCGTAAAAGTCGTTCCACTGGATGAGTCCGTCGGGCGTGATGTTCATCAGGCCGGAGGCGCCCTCCGTGCCCGTGGCGCCGATGAGAATCGTGTCGCCGCGCGTGGCGGCGGTCATGGGATGGCCGTGATTGCTGCCCCAGATTTTGCGGCCGGTGTCGGTTGCCCACGGAGGTGTGGCGGCATTGTAGAGGCTGTTGAAGAGCGTCAACCGGAACGGTTCATGGTCCACGACGGTGACGGTGTATTCGCCGGGAGGCACCGGCTTGCCCGCATCATCGAGGCCGTCCCAGTAGTCGGTCACTTTTCCCTTGGTGCGCGGGAACTGACCGAACAAATTGCGCACGCGCACGCCGTCCTTGTTGTCAATGGCCACGGTCACCTCACGGTCGCTGTCGAGTTCATAGGAAATGGGGATCGGGCCTTCGGTATCGTAATTGACAAACTGCTTCAGCCGTGCCGCCTGCAGCTTCTTTTGTTCCTCGGTGACGTTCAGGTGGCCCTTGTCGCTAAGGACGGCCCGCCCCCAGCCGTTGCGGGTGCGGAAGAAGAAGATGCGGTTGACCTGATCGTTTTTCAGATTATCGGCCAGGCGATGAACCATTTCGGTGCCGTCGCCATTGCCCCACATCGCCTCCACGCCAAAGACAAATTCCTCGCCGGCCTGGAGCGGTTTCCCGGACGTGCGCAGGTAGCTCCACGGCCAGAACGCCTCCATCGTGTACCCCTTGCCATCCGCCCAGGGCGCAAAGGCGACCTTGCCCCCGGCCGCGTCCATCGTGGCGCCGAATTTTTCCAACTGATCGGGCCGGTCGGGACCGGTGGCATCATAGGGCGGCTGCGCCTTGAACCCGCCGTGCTTCACAATCATGTAGGGCAGGTCCTCCGCCGAGGAGTGGAAGAGATTGATGTGCATCTGGTGCTCGTCGTCGGTGCCTGCGTCCAAGACCACGCGGCCCTGAAAGGCGTCGGCCTTCCAGCTCTGCATGAAATCCTTCCCGCGCGTGGCATTCTTCATCGGAGAGAGGTCGTGGTACCGTGCCAGCAGGTAAACCCCCTTGTCGTCCCACATGAGATGGGTCCACACCGAATATTTGTTCACCAACGTGGGATCGTTGTAACTCCAGATGCCGGCGGAGAGGTCCCAGTCGTCGTCCTTGCCGTCAATGACGACCTTGCCGGGCGCGGGCAGAACGGAAATTTCCCGGTTGTTCGAGGTGGGACTGAGGGATTCGGGGTCCTGGGCGTTCAGGGACACCAGGCAGGACGACAACACAGTAAGGCAAAGAAGAGCGGGGCGATTCATGGGAAGGGTGGAAGACGCGAAGACTGCGCGGAAATTTCGAGCAGGGGAAGCGGAACGGAATGGATACGGAATGCGGGCGTTCCTAACGGCGGAGCCAAAGCCAGGCGGTGACGCCGCGCGGGTAGTATTTGCTGCCGCGTGCGATGCCCGCCACCATCTGATCGCTCCAAGCGAAGAACGTATTTTCCGGATGCAACAGCCAGGCCTTGTGGGCGGCGTCCGCCCGGGGGTCTGCGGGAAGTTTCAGGACGCGCTCGGCAACGTGCTGGCAGAGATAGATTTTGCTCAGCCAGGAATTGTCATTGGTGGAACTGAGCTTCCAGCCGCCGTTTGCAAAGAGGCAGATGCTGGGTTTCAGGACCGCGCGGAGGTGATGCTTCAAGGCTTTGATGAGGTTCCCGGAGGGTCCGGACTCGGAGAGCGCGGAGGCCATGCCCCACTGGAACGGGAAGACGAGCCCCTCGATGGCGGGAATGATGCGCGAGGCATTGCCCGCTTCGAGGAGGGCGGGAAGGGAGCCGTCTTCCGTCGCGAAGGAGGCGATGGTGGCCGCGCAGAGGCGGGCCTGCTGATTCGCAAGCCGGGCTTTCCCGGCCTCGCCGAATGAGGTCAGAACGTCCTCGAGTCCGAGATAGGCGGCCCAGCATTTGACCGCGAGATAGAGATTGCGGCGGGCCTGGCCCAGCGAGGCATCAAGGCTGTCGTAGGTGGTGATTTCCGAGCCGCCGCGGCAGCGGTTGGAATCGGCATCCATCACGCCATCCCGCTGACTGGGTACCGGGTGGTCCCGGCGCACCATGCTCGCGAGGCAGGCGAGGAAAATCTTGCGATTCTTGCGCAGCCACTTCGTGTCGCCGGTGGCTTTGGCGTAAGACACGGCGCAGCAGACCCAGTTGACCAACTGCTCATGGGTCATGTGGGAAAAACACCCGTGCAGGCCGAAGCATTCGTACGTCGAATATCCCGGTCGCGAAAGGGTGTTGGTGACGCCCATGTCGTGGGTGAAGCTGATTCCGCCGGGATATTCTGTTTCGTCCCCCGGCAGGCGGACCTTGTCCTGATACGAATAGCGTCGGACGAACCAGTCGAGTTGATTGCGCACGACCCACGGATTCCGATCCAACTCGAAAAACAGATGATCCACGGTCAGGTCGAACGTGTTCATCATGCGATACTCGCCTTCGTTCACCACCCAGAACGGCTGGCCGTCGTGTTCGAGAAATTCCGTGCTCCCGTAGTAGCTCCGCACGGCATGGGCCAGCATAAACTTCCGGTCGTCGCTGAGGCGGGCGCGCTGCAGGCGGCGGTCCGCCGCGCGGGCTTGGGCAACCTGTGCGTTCCAATGCGCAAGCGCATACGTGGCCACGGATTCGAGGGTGGGAAAAAACCGGGTGTAAGAATACCGACAGTCCAGATGGCTGGTGACGGTTCCCGCCTTATGGAAACAGATGGCGAAGCGGAACGTTTTTTTTGTCCCCGCCGGGACCTCCGCCAGCAGGGCACCGGTGCCTCCGAGGCCGAAGGCGGCGTTTTCCGGGTGGCCGGGATCGAGGCAAGTGTCGATGAGGAATCCCAGCGCCGAGGTCACCCCGGGGGAAACGCTGGCGATGGCGGTGCGATGGCCCTGCGCCACGCCGACGAGTCCGGCTTTTGCCGTGTCATCGAAGCGGCGCATATGCGTGTAGGGATCGGCTCCCGCGTAACCGAAGAAGACCGTGCGGGCCTTCCGCCCCCTGGTGTTATCCACGTGGATCTCGGCAAAGACGGCTGGCACCAGAGCCGCCATGAGGGCGTGACGGGAAGCCTTCTCGGGATCGGGAACGGCGGGGTGGGGCGTGAAGACTGAAAATGTCAGGTCGCCGGCCCGCCAGGTGTCGCTCCCGATGTGGAACTCTCTGGTGATGGCCTTCTCGGGAAAGGGATGAACGAGTTGCTTCCTGGCAATGGGATCCGCCGAAACGTCGTAGCGCACACTGTCGTCGGTGCTCCCCGCATAGAACGGCAGCGCTTCGTAGGTTTTGCCGTCCCGGCTTTGCAGTCCGATGAAGAGGTTTTCGTTGGCGGGTCCGCCGAGTTCCAGTCCGAGCCCGCCGGAAGCGCCGCGCTGGCCGAGGGTGAAGGAGGCGAAGGCGCCGGTGGGAGAATGGTGGGCGTTGAAGAAGGGTGAGGCGTGGGCGCTGGGCATACGAATGGGCGGCGAGAGGGAGGACGGGTTATTGGAGCGGAGGCACTGGAGGCGGATGGTAGGGAATGATGAAATCCAGGGGTTCCATGTCGGGAACGGTCAGGATGAGACGAAAATCGGTTGGTCGGCCGTTCTTGTCCTTCGGAGGTTCGGATGGACGCGGGAAGGCGACGCCAAAGACCACGGTATCGCCAGGGCCAAGACGGATGATGCCGGTCATGGCGCCGAAAAATGGCTTGGTTGGCAGGGCATTCAGCGCGTGGAGGATGGCGTTATTGTTCCGGTCCAGAAGGGTGCCGGACCCCATGCTGAAGGGGAGGAGCTCCTCCGACATCTCGTTTCCTTTCATCCCGCCAAGGTTCGTTCCGGACGTTCCCCCCCGCACGCGAACGCCCAGGACGAGCGCGCCGGTGTCGGTCCAGCCATGGCTGCGAAGCGAGAGGGTGGCGCGCCGGGAGGCGGGAGGTGGCGATTGGGCGGCAAGCGGATTCGGGAATGCGGCCATCCCAAGGAGGACAACCAGGAAAATGAGGAGATGTTGGGACATGGGATCAGAAGGTTTCCACGGCGACGATGCGCCAGCGGTAGGGAAGCGGAAAGGGCAACTTGGGATGATAGGTGGTGTTGATCGGATCGTCTTCCGTGCCGACAAAGCCGTCTGACCCGGGATTGACTGCATTGCCGGGAACACCATCCGCGCCGAACTCCAAATGACGCTCGACGAGATAGCGGCGTCGGGTTTCGCCGAGGATCACATCCCCCGGTTCGAAGCGCGAGGGATCCGTTCCTTTGGGGGACTTTTTGAGGCTTTGTGCCACGACCCAAATGGAAAACACATTGCTCTGCGTGCAGGTGGCGCCGACCACCTGCTTGAGAAGGTCATTGCGCGAGCGGGCATTCGCCGCGACGCCGTCATAGGTATAGGCATCGATCTCCGGGAGGTCGGCCAGTTGACCGGGCAGGAGAAAGCGCTTCTTCCGTCCGGAACCATCCGTGGAGTTGAGGTAGTCTGTGACGGCCTTGGCGAGTGCCGCGTGGTCAACCTTGGACGCGGCGGCAATCTCGGGGGCGTCATCCTGATATCGTGAGGGCCGAATGCCGTAGAAGAGGGCTTCGAGGGGTGCTGTTCGGACGGGGGGGGCCGGGTTGACCGAAGGGTCCTGATCAAAGGGATATGGAACGCGGGGATTATTGATGTTGATACGACCTTCGGTGGCGCCTCCGTACGTCAGTTTGCGAAACGGAGTTTCGGTGAAGGTCAATGCCGGAGGCAGCGGGGGATTCGAAAAATTTCCGGTGGCGTATGGCTTCTGGGGGAGGTAGGGCACAGTGAAGAGGTCAAGCATGGCCCAATCGGGATAAGCCGATCCATGGACCGACTGGCTGGACGCCGAGGCAGCGGAGAAGTTGATGGAGCGCCATGGAGTACCGGTCTGGTTCCCGAGGGAAGCGGACAGATTGTCCGGGATCATGCCGGTACGAACAAAATTGAGAGCTCCCACCGAGGGGAAGCGGGATTGTTTCGGATACCGAATGTCCTGCCGAGGCAGCCAAATCGAGAGTGGATCACCGCCACCCGAGGGCCTGAAATGCAGATTGTCGCCATCGCTGTTCTGGAGCTGGATGAACTTGAGGTTGGATGCGGCAATGTCGGAGGGTGGAGGAAACGACGCACTGTCAACAGCGGCACTTCCTCCGCGCTGGTAGATCCAACTGTAGCTGTTCCCGTCGGAATTCAGCATCATGGTCAAGGTGCTCTGAACCTGCCAATCGCCGGGGAATTTGTTGACCAAAGGGTCCGCCACCTGGAGGATGTAGTGCTCCGCACCGGCCCCATTGGGGGCATCCAGGGAAAAGGCGAAAGCGACCGGGATGACCGTCTGCCGGAGTTGGGATGCCACAAGGGAAGGCGATTCGCCGGTGAACGGACCGCGCAGACCATCCAATGGCACGGGCTCCCATTGGTTCCACCCGCCAAACGCGGAGCCCGTGCGATTCCAGACACTAAGACCTCCGCGAAAACGAAACTCCGCAGTGCCGGGTCGGGCGGGATAAAATATGGAGTCCTTGTATCGATTGGGCTGGGAAAAATAGGTGCCAGGAAATACGGATTGAACGGTTGGATTTGTGGGGGTGATCGGACTGCTGATCTCGAGAGGGGACCAGAAACGCGGGGTGGTGAGGATGGAAGCGACCGAGCCTTTGGGGGAATTGGACCCGGACTGAAGAAACGGGTGGTAGGCCAGGGCCTTGGCGGGGTCTGGGTCGTCCAGGAGCCGGTCGTTGCCCACCAAATCAACTCCAGCGGTCTCATTGCCTTGCCGGTCAATGTGCAGGAGATTGTCACCCCAGAATCCTCCCAGCCAACTGACGGCGGTGTCGGATTTCTGCATGTCCACCTGATTCGGTCCCTGCTGGAGCTGCCCGTTGGAGTATCCCACCCCCGCCTGCATATTTCGAAGGCGAAACTGTTGCGTCGAACCGACATCATAGGGGGAATGAAGCGGGGCACCCTGATAAAATTGAGGGAAATAAAACTCCATGTCAGTTCGCATCTTCAGATAGGGAAACTCGATGCCATTGATGCTTCCGGGAGAGGCGGACGCCTGGATGGAAATCTCGGTCAGTTTCAACATGCGTCCGATACCGATGACGCTGCGCGGCTGCGAGGTGTCGGTGTTGATCACGCCATCGAAGGCGATGGAGGGCAGGCTGTGACAGCGGTATTGGTCGGGAAACACGCAGGTGTTGCTGATGTCATGAATCTGGAGAGCGATGCTGTCGATCTGGCGGGGGGAATACTTGGTGGAGAACCCGCTGGTATTTCCCTGGAAGGCGGGCCATTGGACAGGGTTGCCGCTGCTGTCTTTTCCGTTGATGGCATTGGCGATCCGTTTGATGAAGCTCAGGTTGTTGGCCGATATGGTTGATCCGCTGTTCGATTCATAGGATGCCACGACGGGATTGAGAGGGATGGGGTAGGAAAACTGATTGTTGGCGTTCAGGGTGGGATGCGAAATGGGATAGATGAAGTCGATCGGAGCCGAGACGGACTTTTTCACCGGGTCCGTCACAGAGGTCGTGCCTGCCACGGATTCCGTTCCATAGTTGCCATACCCGCCGTTCAGTAACGTGCGGACGAGTCCGGAGGAAAGCGGGACGACGGGAAGCAGGTAGATCCTCGGCTCGCCGTAAAAGGTCAGTTCCGGGGTTTTGCTGTAATGGGTGATCGAAAATTTGTTGTGCTCGAAGAAGCTGCCGGGGAGGCCGGGAATGCGGCCGATTTCCGCCGGGGAATTGAACCCCCGGTTCCAGGCATAGGCGGCGATCTCTGCGGCGGTCGTGTTGGAGAGGTGGACATTGCCGCTGTCCGTCAGAGCCTCCAGGCTGATTTCTCCCGGAGTTCCGAATCCAAAACTCTGGGCGGCTTCCGACGGGCCGATGGTGCGGTAGAGGTCCTCCTTTTTGCTGCCATCCGCCGTGTTGATGTTGATCTTGCAGGATTCGTCATCCACCCAGAAGGCCACCCGCCCGGTGATGGGATTCGTCGCGGATGCCGCCTGACCCGGATCGGCCGGGAGTGAAATCCAACCCACCTTCATTGTGGCGCGCGTGTTTCCCGGGGCCGGGGCGGCGATGGGAAAACTTCCATCGAACGCCTGCCGGTTCAGGTCCACGTTGTTTTGATCGCGAAGGGTGGTGTCAGGGCCGGGCAGCGCGGAAAAGAGGTCGTAATCGGTGGAGGCGGAGAGATTGGAGCGGTCGTACACCCGGATGCGTCCGGGTTCGGAGATCCACATTTTGCCGGAGGACATCCCGTCCTCCGTGGCTTCCTTCATCTTCAGAACGGCCAGGTCGGCGGCGAGGTCGGCAAGCGATTCGGACGCCGCCTTGCCCAAGGCCAGGCTGGCGGATTTTCGCTCGGAACGGGTGACCAGGAAAAGGGTGAGGACAAGGACCGTGACCAGAGTGATGCCGAGCAGGGCGATGACCAGCGCGCTGGAGCGCAATGCCCGCAGGTGGTTTCGGAGATTTTTGGGATTCCTCATGGGCGGGGGTACAGGCGGTAGATGCGGCTGAAACTCTCGACGCTTTTCGCCTGGGGATTCCCCGCCCGGACGGCGTCGGTGAAGGCCTTCATGTCCGCGTGAAAGTTCGCGGGTGCCGTCGCAGTGGCGGGCGGGAGCATGGTGATGCGCTGCGCATCGCGCGGGGCGACGCAGACCAGGCCCACCTCGAGAAAGGCCGGGGCCATTGGGACGGGATCGTAGCCCCTGGGGTTGTTGGCACTGGCGGCAAGCTGCCTTCCACCGGGATAGACTGTGGCCCCATCGCTCACATAGCTGTAGCCTTTGCGTGAATCGAACGTGCCGTTGAGAGCCGCCCCGGTCGCATCGGTGGTGATCGGATTTCCCAACGGGTCCAGGGTGCGCACCCACAGGGCCACTACACCGTCGGCGACCCAGCCGCGCTGGCCGGCGGCGTTGTCGTCGGTGGCATCGTCCGGGGCGAATTTTTCCAAAAGCGCATTGGGGTGCCAGTTGGTCGGGTCGTTATAGATAAGGTAGTCCGGGCTGGCCGGAGGGGGATTGGGATTCTCCGGCTCCACAGAGACGCGGCGGAGCTGGAGGCGATTGTCTTTCGGGTCGGCCGCCAGATCTTTCAGAACGAAGTAGCCGATGACGGCGAGGTTGCCGTATTTTCGATTTCGCGAGACGGCGGACTGCCAGAACATGCTGTGCGGGTTCTGGAATTTTGCGTCCACGGAGGTCGGGTTGACCGCCATCTGCAGCCCGTTGGTTCCACCGGTGGGGATTCCGGAATTGAGGGAGGAATTGGCATAGGGAATCCGAAGGCCCGCGAGGTCCCTGCCGATCAGATCGAGGCATTCGCGCGCCACACGATTCGCGTCGAGCCGGGAGGCCGCCTGCGCGGCGACGCTGGAGGTGTTGTTGATGACCGACAGGATCAGAACCCCCATGAGCATCAACACGGCCAGTGCCACGAGCATCTCAATGAGAGTGAACGCCACCGGTGCGCGGCGAAGCGGACGCCGTTTAGTAGAGGGCATTGTTGATCAAGACCACAGTTTCGGACGGATAGGACGGTGCCGGATAGGAAATCGCGGCTCTCCAGAGGATCATGTTGGTGGTTTGTTTCAATCCCAGAAGGTGCATCACCGCACTCTGCGCGCTGGCCCCCTGATTCGCATGAGTGAACGTCACTCGGAAAAACGCATCGGCACTGTTGGTGGGCACCGGCTTGCCGACGAAATCAAATGTCCGTGGCCCGGCCAGCAGGGCATTGACGGCATTCGTCGTGACCGCCGAATGGACATCGGAATTCAGTGTGCGAATCAACGTGGTCAGGGACGAATGGCACTAACTTAAGGGGCATTTAGGACGAGTCTCTGGCCTGCAACATTCCGTCAGTTTCCGGGC
>JACSRU010000057.1 GCA_014879575.1 Chthoniobacterales bacterium
TTGTCCAGCTCGTTGCCCTAATTCTCTGTCATTCAGATGGATGGTTGGTTCTCAGAATTGGCCCTGCGTTTCCGTGTGAGGTTCGATCTTTTTGACAATCGCCCCGGCTACACCGAACAAGGCATCCTCTGCCAGTTTGGGAGCCTCTACGGCATACGAATTAAACGAATTTACGAAAGAAGCCCCCTCTTTATTCGTTCTTTCGTTTATTTCGTAGCGTCTTGGGGATTGTTGAAAGTCCGGTCGGTCGGTGTCGGCCAGTTGCCCCCGAGCCCGGACAGCACGGTTGCACTTGCCTGCATCATCCAGCTTGTGCCGCAACTCCGCTTCACTCCACGGCGGAGAGCACCGCGCGTTGTATTCGCTCAAAACCGCCCATGCGTCCCCCTTGCTTAAAGCGAAGTCATGGACGAGAGCCTTGCAGACCGCGAACGTGGCATCATGCCCCCCGCTGCCAGCAATCGCGGACGGCATCTTACCCACATAGGCCCGCGCCCTTTCGATCAAATTGCCGCCGCTTGTTGGCCTTGTTGGAACATGCACAACGGCAGGCTCCGGTATCCACGGCAACCGCAGGCCCGCAGGCCAGTTGATTGCAGCGAACTCTACGCAAGCGGGCACCAGCTTGTTGTTGTCGTATTTGCAGCCGCTTGGGTGCTTGCCATAGATGACAGTCTGGTTTCCATCGGCCCGAAACTCCCCCCAGGGCGAGCCATCCGGCAGCTTGATCTTGGCAGACTTGGGGAATGTCCCTTTGATCCGCAGCCAGACGTTGCCCCCGCGCGATGCTTTGGAAATCAGACCCTCGCGCAAACCGGGATTCACGGACAGGAACGATTCCAAATACTCGTCACTGTCGCAGTCAATCGTAACGAGGCCCCCGGATGCCGCGCCCAGAAGAACGCCGATATTGTTGCCGTGATTGAGTCCGGCCAGATAGTCCGGCTTCATGTCTGCCAGTGTCAGCTTTTGCCAGCCCGCGACTTTTGGGCCTTTCTCGCCCGCTGGGATGGGAAGCAAAACCGCAGGCCCGATTCGCTCAATGATTCTTTCCGGGATTGTCATTTCAAACCCTCCTTACGGCGCATGATTTCTGTATCCAGACCCGCAAGAAAGCCCGAGAGAATCCAGAATGATGCTTCAAGCGGCCATTGCAAAAGCCGCCCGAAAATGTAGAGTGATTGAAGTCCTATTACCGAAAGCCGCCCTATCAGTTTCGCCGCTGATAGGGTGCTTCGTTTCCGGGGTCCGGTGTCGGGATGCGCGATCATCGGGAAACTAATGCCTCCTGTTCGATTTTCTCGATGTCCTCTGGACGGTAGCGAACATCGCGCCCGATCTTGAGGAAAGGAAGCTCCCCGGATTTCTCCATGCGCTTCAATGACATTGTGGACTTCGCCCATCGGCCCGAGAGGGTCCGGCGAGTGAACATTTGCGTTACTGAATCAATAGTTTTTTTCATGTGTGTTGCAAGACTGCGAACACACTGAAACACGGACGCCCGCCGCGATTCGTTGGCTATGGGTTTAGCATAATCCAAGCCTCTTCGCCCTTGAACGGGAGCATAACCCGGCGAATCCGCTTATACGCCGGAAGCATAATCCCGCGAAAACTATGTCAAGTCGGCGCGCATCTTTTCAACGATTTGCTTCATGGCCTCTTTCGGCGGACGCGCCCCCTTGCGCTTGTCCGTTTTCGATTTTACTCGCCCTTGTTTTCCCTTCTTCACCGCCTGCCCAAGTGCCCCCGCATCCCGTAAACGCGCAACCTCACTTCTCTTCCACCAGTCAGGAAACAATACGCACGCCACGCTAAAGAATTTCGCTGGGATTCCAGCCCCCCTCATTGCCTCGACCCGCTCCCCGACTTCGATCATTCTTTCTTGCTCCTCCTGTTCCGGGCGTGCTTCCCGGTAGCGTTGAGCAATAAATTTTCTGAACCGGCTCATCCTTTCGTCGGGTTTGTTCTTCGTGGAGGGTGGTAACGGTATCAGATCGGCCAAGCCCTCATCAAATGGGACAGGCAACATTTCCCCCTTCTCATCAAACTGGTAATCGTAATGAGGCTGATTCTGTATGAATGAATAAAAGCCATCATCCACCGCAACGCCTTCGATGTAATTTGAAATCCCGGCTTCAACGCTGGCCTCTAGTCTCAGTGACAGGCTGCAATGCTCGGCAATGTCCAAAAGCACGTATGCCTTTCGGACTGCTTCCATAGGCTCCCCGCCATCGCGCAGGAGAGTTGCCGCGAGTTGAGCGACGGAAAGCGGAGGGATTGCCGCAAGCTTTTCATGGTTTCTCAACTGCCGCGCGGGTAAATTCTTCGCGCCAGATTGCCCGCTATGGCCGTTTTCCTGTGCGGGTGGGGTGTTGGCATTCGTCGTTTTCTTCATGGTGGTTTCTTTCATTTTATTGCGGCCCGCTTCCGGGTTGCTGGTTTCTTGGTTTCAGCCTTGCCGGAAGGGAAGGGGATAGTGCCCTCCGCTGGCAGGAGTGCCCCGAGGTCAATGGAAACACGCTCTTTGTTGTCGGCATAGTGTTGAGCCGTTGTCTTAATGTCCGAGTGACGCAGGAACTTTGAAGCCGAGTAGATGCCGCTCTTTGTGGCGATGATTGCCCCGGCTTCTTTGCGGAGTGTGTGCAAGGCCCGACGATCTTCAACGCCATTCTTGCGAAGCCATGCGAGCAGGGAATCAAAGGTATCTTGGCAGCGGTAACGCTGGCCCCATGCCCGCGACCCGCCTTCCCCCGCGCCGCCCTCGATCACATATTGCGAAGCCGCCTTTGCCTTGAAGCCCCGGAGCAATCCGCAGAGGGTTTCATCAATGGCAACCTTTCCGGTGCTGTCCGCAGATTTTAGCCCCCCGGCTTCCGTGACTTCAACGTGAATCTCCCCGCCATCCAGATCAATCTGCCGCCAGAGCAAGCGGTCGATTTCGCCCCGGCGAAGTCCGGCCCCGATTGCCAGAAGGAGAATCTTGAAGCATTCCGGGTTCGCTTCCCCGAGGTCCGCCCGTGCCTTCCCGAGCAAGATGGAAGGATCGATTTTGGAATGATACTTCATGGATTCCCGAGGGTAGAAGTCCACCTTTTCAAACGGTCTTTCTTCCATTTCCAAGGGAGGAAGATGCTTGGCAATGTCCTCTTGAAAGAGAGAACGCGCCATCCGAAGGCAGGAGTTGCAGGAGATACGCGCCGCCCGCTGCCGTGCCGGGTTGTTTCCGCCCCTGTCTTTCACATACCGGATTTTCCATTCTTGAACCGCTCGAGCCGTGAACATGGAAACCGGGGTCTTGTCCGCCTGTTGGCGGAATGTCCCGCCCTTCCGGCCAAAGCGTTTCTTGTCCCGCTCAACTTGCAGGATGGAAGCCGCGATATGCCGAGCCGCCCGCGCATACGCATCAAAGGTGGTCGGGCTTTTGTCGAACACCTTCCGTGCCCCCTCGATCCATGCCCCAAGGGTGGAAACATCCTCGCTTTTGGTCGGGCGATGCTTGGCAAGGGTTCCTTCAATCCCGAGTTTGAGCAAGTCGTTGTAGATGCCCGCCGCCCGTGCCGCTGCCGCTTCCTGATTCCCGGTTCCAAGCCCGAAACTCATGCGCCGCCCTTTGAATTGAAGCTGCATTGCGAAGTGGGGGGATGCGTCCCCCCGATCATTCACGGGCTTGAAGATTCTCGCCTTCCAGTGGTTCGCGCTATTTTTCCCAACTCCCCCGGCTTTCTGGTTTGGTAGTTGCTTGGTAGTTTTTCCGCGCCGCCCTGTTCCAGTTTGTTCCGCTTTGCTCTCGGTGCCATCCGCCAGCAAATCCTTTGCTGTGGCTGTTTCGATGGGTTTGCTTGTGCTCATATCGGAGCACAATAGAACATATCAGAACAAAGGCAATGCCCTAATTCGTAATCGATAGGTCACGGGTTCAAATCCCGTCTTCGGCTCCACACCCTGCTTCGGGCGGGCTGACTTCAAAATCCTGTCAGTGCGCTGAGCGTTTTTCCAACGGGACGTAGTTCCGAATGGTCGGTCCCGTGTAAACCTGCCGCGGACGATAAATCCGGGACTTGGGATCGTCCATGACTTCCTTGAAGTTTGCGATCCACCCAGGCATGCGGCCGATGGCAAACATGACGGTGAACATCTCGGTGGGTATCCCAAGGGCACGCATGATGATCCCGCTGTAGAAATCCACGTTCGGGTAGAGTTTGCGCTCCAGGAAGTAGGAATCCTTCAGGGCTGTTTCCTCAAGCTTCAGGGCAATATCCAGAAGTGGGTCGCTCTTTTTCAGCCGGGCCAGAAGTTTGTCGCAACTGGCTTTGATGATTTTTGCCCGGGGGTCATAGTTCCTATAAACCGCATGCCCGAATCCCATGAGGCGCTTGCCGCCCTCCTTGGATTTCACATGCTCAAGAAATTTGGATCCATCGTCTCCTTCGCTCCGGATCTGGGTGAGCATGTCCAAAACCGCCTGGTTCGCACCCCCATGAAGCGGACCCCATAGCGCGCAGACACCCGCCGCAGCACTTGCAAAAATGTTCGCGCGGCTAGAAGCCACCATGCGCACGGTCGATGTCGAACAATTCTGCTCATGATCCGCATGAAGGAGGAAAATCTGATCCAGCGCAGCGACCGCCTCCGGTTCGAGCGCAATGTCATCGTAGGGCATCGAGAACATCATGTGCAGGAAGTTCTCGGTGTATTTATACTCCGGCTTGGGATAGACACTGGGGAGGCCGCGCGACTTCCGATAGGCGAAGGCCGCAATCGTCCGGACTTGCGAAATCAAACGCGCGGAATGCCTCCGGAATTTCGTCGGATCATTCGGTGCCGTGAGTTCGCGGGTAAAACACCCGGAGGCATTGATCATCGAGGAGAGGATGGCCATCGGATGCGCATTCGGAGGGAATCCCTCGAAATGGTGTTTCATGTCCTCGTGGAGAACTTGAAACTCCGTGAACATATCGGAAAATGCCTTCAGTTCCTGGCGATCCGGAAGATTTCCGTAAATCAGGAGCCAGGCCACTTCGACAAAGGTGCTCTTCTCCGCCAACTCCTCGATGGGGTAGCCCCGATAGCGAAGAATCCCCTTTTCCCCGTCAATGAACGTAATGTCACTGGTGCAAGATCCGGTATTTCGATACCCGTCGTCGTAGGTGATCAACCCGGTCTGATCCCGAAGCCTGGCGATATCAATCCCGCGCTCCCCTTCGCTGCCGACAATGACCGGCAATTCCACGGACTTGCCATCATAACTAAGTGTGACTTTCTCGCTCATTCTATAAATCGTTTCTCTTTAAAATTTCCCTCAACCGGGGGCACTCCCCCAGCGGTGATAATCCACGGCATGGGAAAGAATTCAATCTCCTTCAAAACAAATTTTTGTGACCCGGCACTTGAAGGCTCATCGGCAACTCGCCGTCGTCACCGACACCCTGCCTCATCCGCATGTCACCGGATCAAGCCCCAGCGGGCGGTAAAGGGCCAATAGACAAAGAGTCCGCGTCCCGTCACATTCCTCTCCGGCACGAAACCCCAGTCCCGGCTGTCCCGGGAGTGCCAACTGTTGTCTCCCAATGCGAAATACCCGTCGGCAGGCACTTTATACGTGTCGTCCGGTGACCCCAGGTAGGTGAACCCGGCCCGGCCCTCCGGACCGTTGGAGTATCCGTTGTATCCGTTCTTCCCACTCATCACCCGCTCAAAGACAAACTGCTGCGGCACCTGGCCGTCCACATAGAGGCGGGGGGGGGCGATTCTCAACGTCTGACCGGGCAGGCCCGCAAGTCGTTTGATGTAATGCTGCGAGCCCAGAGCAGGATCCAAACCGGATTCGATCTTCATAATTCCGGTTGTTTTAAAAACAAAGACATCCCCCGCCGCCGGTTTGACAAAGTTGTAACTCACCTTGTCAACAAAGACCTGGTCTCCGGTGTCCATATGGCCACGGGCAATGACCTCTCCGGCCCGATACTCGCGTCCTGGAACCACATGAAAATACCGGGCCAAGGGGTCTCTTGGCACAAAAAGCGTGTAAGAACCCCTGCGAAAGACAATTTCGGTAAATGTGAAAAAATTCAGATACGTCCGCTCCCGCAAGCCGGTGACAACGTCCGTCTCCCGGGCCTTCAGGTCAATATAGTGTCGCCCCAGACAGACAAATTCAAAAACCCGGACCAAGGGATTCGGGGGAGGGGAGTTGGTCGGCGTCCCCACAATCCCAAACAAGGTCGGCTGCATCGAACCCGTCGGAATCCGAAACGGCTGCAAAAGAAACGCCTTGATTCCGGCCGCGATAACAATTGCCACCAAGAAGACCTCGACGTTTTCCCGCCACCCGGCATCCTTCGCGGGGGGGGTGATTTTTCCAATCAGTGCGTCCAACTCCCGAATGGCGTCATGGACCGGTTCACACCGCTTCTCCTTCATGGCCCCTTTTAAATCCACGATCCTGGCTTCCAACCTTTCCAACTGATCCTTCGAAAGGATATCCCGCTTATAGCTGAGAAACTTCCTCGCCCCATACAGATAGTGCTTCGCCTCTTTTATGTATCTAGGAGTTATCAGAAACATATGAATATACACTATATGAAATTTGTATTTACAGATATTAAATAATAATAACTTAAATTTCGCGAATTTTCGGAATCTGCTTTGTTCGCATAATATGCATGCTTGAGAGCATCGCGCGCCCAGCCCGCTATCCAGTCTTCAAAACCTCAATAAATGCTTCTTGCGGAATATTCACAGTTCCAAAGGCTTTCATTCGCTTTTTACCTTCTTTTTGTTTTTCCAAAAGTTTCCGCTTTCGTGTAATATCTCCTCCATAGCATTTGGCGGTGACATTCTTTCTCATGGCACTGACGCTCTCTCTGGCGACAATTTTTCCACCGATGGCAGCTTGAATGGCGACTTGGTAGAGTTGAGTGGGGATGACTTCTTTAAGTTTGAGGGCAAGGGCGCGTCCCCGAGACTCCGCCTTGTCTCGGTGAACGATGCTGCTAAAGGCATCAACGGGCTCGCCATTGACCAAAATATCAAGTTTCACCAGTTTGTTGGGGCGGTATTCCCCATGCTCGTAGTCCATGGACCCGTAACCACGGGTGATGGATTTCATTTTGTCAACAAAATCCACAAGAATTTCATTAAGAGGAAGTTCCGTAGTAAGCATGACCCGTTTGGTATCCAGGGACTCGGTGTGTTTGATTTCTCCCCGTTTATCCATGATAAGTTGCATCAAGGGCGAGATGTATTCATTGGGGATCATGATGTAGCAGATAACCATGGGCTCGCGAATTTCCTCGATGAGACTGAAGTCCGGGAGTTGCTCCGGGTTGTCCACCTTGAGAAGTTCGCCGTTTGTGCGAAGGACCTCGTAAATAACTGATGGATAGGTGGCAATGATATCCATATCGAATTCCCGGCGCAATCTTTCGATAATGATTTCCATGTGGAGGAGGCCAAGGAATCCGCAACGGAACCCAAAGCCAAGGGCCACGCTGGACTCAGCCATGTAGTGGAAGGCGGCATCATTGAGCTGGAGCTTCCCCATGGCCGCCTTGAGCTTCTCAAAATCGGCAGTATTAATCGGGTAAATCCCGCTAAAAACCATCGGTTGGACGACCTGAAAGCCCGGAAGAGGGGATTCCGCCGGATTGCGGGCACCGGTGAGGGTGTCGCCGACTTTGACCTCCGAACTGGTTTTGATGTTGGCGATAACGTATCCGATATCGCCGGCCTGGAGCTTTTCCCGGACAAAAAACTTTGGTTGTTGAGGCTTGAAGACCCCGACTTCCTTGACGTCGTAGGAGGTGTTCGTTGCCATGAGTTTGACGGGATCTCCAGCCCGGATCGTCCCTTGCACGATCCGGGTATAGATGACCACGCCTCGATAAGTGTCAAAAGTGGAGTCAAAAGTGAGAGCCTGCAGCTTGGCGTCTGATTTTCCCGAGGGTGGGGGAATCCTTTCCACAATGGCCTCCAGGATGCTCTCGATTCCGATCCCGGCTTTTGCGCTCGCCAGGATGGCCTCTTCGGCGGGGATGGCCAGGATGTCCTCCAGTTGCTTTTTTGCGGTTTCAACGTCCGCATTGGGGAGATCGATCTTGTTGATCACCGGAATGAGTTTCAAGCCTTGTTTTTCCGCAAGATGGACATTCGCAACAGTTTGCGCCTCAACTCCTTGTGCGGCATCAATGATCAAAAGCGCCCCCTCGCAGGCGGCCAGTGAGCGGGAGACTTCATAAGAAAAATCCACGTGCCCGGGTGTGTCTGACAGATTGAGCCGATAATGGTGTCCGTTTTTTGCGGTGTATTCCATTGCGATCGGATGTGCCTTGATCGTAATGCCACGCTCGCGTTCCAGATCCATTGCATCGAGCAACTGTTCCTGGGCCTCTCGTTTCTGAATTGTCCCTGTAAATTCCAGCAAACGATCAGAGAGAGTGGTCTTGCCGTGATCAATATGCGCAATGATGCAAAAGTTGCGGGTGTTTTTTATGGCCATTAGAGGACGGGGAATATCGGGCAGAGGAGAGGCATGGTCAATCCTGCGTTGTGCGATCTTGCGGGATTCGTCCGTTTGATCCATTCTGACCTCCTGTCCCGTGGCACGCTCTCCATTTCCATTTCGAGTAAATATTCAAGTCATTCAGATGATCGGTATTCTGCTTGTTGCGCTGGCAGTGCCTCTCACTCTGGTGGGACTGGGAATTCAGAAGTTTCTCACAAAGCCCAAATCTCCACCGGAAATTGAAGGCTTGCGGTCTTCCTTGGAGCAGGCGGTGGAGAAGAATTGGAAGGCCCCGGAGGCTCTTGCCGATGGACGGGGGATATTCGTGCTTTCCTCGCCAGAGGATTTGCCATCCGTCAGGGAAGCCGTCGTCACCTCCGCTCAGCAGCTTCAAGGACTCCTTCTCTCCGCGACAGGAGCTCAGAGCCAGGAGAAAACACGCTTGCTGGTCCGGCTCCCTGCGGCAAATGCCCGGCGTTTTGAGGCGGTATTGCGTCCTCATTTTGATCAAAAACATCCAGCGGAGCCCGTAGAAGGGTTTTGCTTTTATGAATTGCGTTTCTTCGCACCGTGATCTTTGTCCACGCCTCAGTTCCTTTCAAGGTTCAATTATACACTACATTTATTATATGATATTATGTTTATCCATCTGGCCGACAGCAAAATACCTGTCTGTGAATAAGATGTGAGCGGAAACAAACGCGCGGATCGGTTTTCCGGAAGATCCGGCATTTATTCACAGAGGAAAAAGGAAACGTCGGCTTGGGACGTGTTATTTTCCTGGGAAAATTCCCGTCGGAGGCGACAGGGATGGTGGACTTGGCAGCCGCTCAGAGTCCGCCGTGTCTCCAGATGGAAAGGAGCAAGCGCAGACACATATATGCGCCAAAAAGGAGTCCGACGGCTCCCGGAATACTGACGGCGCCGATATGCGGAGGAAGAGATGCCAGGATAACGATACTCGAACAAATGAGGACCGAAGCCGTGAGGATGGCATTGGCTAGGCGGTTGGCAATGGAATCCAAGGTCGTTCGGAGGGGCTCAAACCCCTTTGGGTCGATTTTGTGCTCCAGAGGAACATTGATCTTCCCCCTGCGAATGTTTTGGTAGAGGTGGCGAAAATCGCCGGGGAAATCGCGCAGGAAGTCGAGTGCCTCAACAGCCACCCCCTTGAAGATTGATCCGACGCGCCCGGCGCCAAATTTTCTCAGAAGGACACGGGTAGCGTATGGTTCGCCGAGGCGGATGAAATTGAGTTCCGGATCAAGGGATTGACCGATGGCTTCCACTTGCGCGAGTGCCTTGATGCCCAGATAAAAGGCGGGTTTCATCCGAAGGCGATTGTCTCGCAGGAGGCTGAGAAGGCGGTTAAGAACGTCTCCCAAACAGATGTCACGCAGCGGCTTGCTGAGATTTTGCTCCGCGAATTTTTCGACTTCCGCCTGGAGCAACATCTGATTGCTGACAACCCCCTCCTCGGAGAGATCCAGAATGGACCGGGTGGTTTGGGCGTGGTCCTTTTCACCGAGCCCGCTAACAAGAAGGGCAATGCTTTCCCGCATTTGGGGAGTGAACTTCCCCATCATACCATAGTCATAGAGCACAATTCGGGAGTCTGGCAAAACGGTCATGTTGCCCGGATGAGGATCTCCATGAAAAAAGCCATGGTCGAAAATTTGTTCGTAAATCAGGCCGGTCATGGTGGCGGCGAGCACCGACGGATCTGTATTCTGGGCAAGGAGTCCCTTTTTGTCGGTGATGGAGACGCCGGCAATGTAATCCATCGTCAGCACCTTGCTTGTCGAGTGATCGCGGTAGATCTTTGGAGTCTCGATATGGGGATTTCCCTCGAACTGCTCGGCAAACCGCTCCGCATTTGAAGCCTCGTTTTCAAAATCGAGTTCCCGCTGCAATGTGTCCGTAAACTCCTGCACCACGCCGAGGGGATTCAATCCGGAGGATTCCGGAACATGATTCTCCGCAAAACGCGCCAGGTCATGGAGGATGGCAACGTCCAGCGCGATGGTTTTTTCGATTTCCGGACGCTGTACCTTGACCGCCACAGGCGTTCCATCCTTGAGAAATGCTTCGTGAACCTGCGCAATGCTGGCACTCCCAATGGGTTTTTCCAGAAAGTCTGAAAAGAGGGCGTGCATGGGATGTCCGAGTTCCCGCTCGATGATCTGTCGGGCTTCATTTCCGGGAAATGGTGGCACGGAGGCCTGAAGCTTTGAGAGTTCGATAAAATAGTCATCCGTGATCAAATCGCGCCGACTGCTGAGGATCTGCCCAAATTTGATGAAGGTCGGACCGAGTTCCTCCAGAGCCAGTCGCAAACGCACAGGAAGCGGTTTGGACAAAATTTCGTCATCCGGATGGGGCCGAATCGTGACATCCTCGATCCGAAGAATGTGTTGAAGAGCAACCAGGCGGAGGACATCCGCAAATCCGTATTTGAAAAGGACGGCGAGAATTTCGCGATAACGCGGGAGGTGGCTGTAAAGGTCCACCGCAGAGCGTAGTGTGTCAAAAATCACTCCCCCACCCTACCTGTCACCGTGCGCAAAGGCAAAGCCCGGAATTGAAAAACGGCGGACAAAGCCCGCCGGCTTAAACGGATCGGTCATTCGCGAGGGAGAGCACCGCCTTGTCCAGGACGTTGGAAAGTTCCGGTCTGCGAATGGGTTTGCTCAGGTAGTCGTCCATCCCCGCATCCAGGCATCGTTGACGGTCCCCGGACATGGCATCCGCTGTAAATGCGATGATTCGCACGGGACTGTTCGGATGATTATTTTTCTCAAAATCACGAATTTTCCCCGCGGCCTCCACGCCGTCCATCACCGGCATCTGAAGATCCATAAAAATGATGTCATACGGATTTTTTTGATGGGCTTCGAGACCTGCCAGTCCATTTTCTGCAGAGTCGCTCTCAAAACCCAGCGAGAGGAGCATGCGCTGGGCCAGCATGCGGTTCACGGAATTATCCTCCACGACGAGAATCCGATATTTTTCATTGCGGCGATGCAGCGCAGTGCCTGTGCCAGCAGGAAGGATCTTGTCCGGAGTCGGACTTGCGATGTCGGGCATGGTGACAAGCGTCAACTCGAGGGCAAACACACTGCCGGATGGCGACGACCGGACGAGGGAGACATTGCCTCCCAGCAATTCGGCCAGGCGTTTGCAGATCGCCAGCCCAAGCCCGGTTCCTCCAAACCGGCGGGTCGTCGAGGAGTCCGCCTGAGAAAATGGTTTGAACAGGCGCGCCACCCGATCCGGCGGAATGCCAATCCCGGTATCCGACACCTCGATCCGCAGAGGGAAACGTCCATCCACAGGATCGTGTTGCCCCCGCATTGCGGTCACCACAATTCCCCCCGAAGGGGTAAACTTGACAGCGTTGCCGATCAGATTGAGTAAAATTTGCCGAAGACGTCCGGGATCCGTAAAAAGTGAACTGGGCACCTGATCCTCCACTTCAACCCGAATGGTCAGTCCTTTGGATTGTGCCGTTGCCCCATAGAGGTCCACCACGTCCCGCAAACATCCCCGGATATCCACGGAGGATGGCTGGATGGGCATTTTCCCGGACTCGATTCTTGAAAAATCCAGGATGTCATTCAGCAGCACCAGCAGGGCGTCTCCACTCCGGCGAATCATGTCCACCTGTTCCTTCTGGCTGACATCGAGGGGCGTCTCCGTAAGCAGGTCGGCAAAGCCCAGGACGCTGTTGAGAGGCGTCCGGATCTCATGACTCATCACAGCGAGAAACTCGCTTTTTGCCCGATCAGCGGCCTGGGCGGACTCCTTCTCGCGCACAAGTTCCTGCTCGGCTTGTTTTCTCGCCGTGACATCCAGTCCCGCCCCACGGTAGCCCGTGAGCTGACCTTGGGTATTGCTAACAGGGATGCCGTTGACGCTCAACCAAATGATGCGCCCATCTCCACGGATCATCCGATGTTCAAAATCCCGGAAGGATCGCCTTTCCCGCACAATGGATTTTGAAATTTCGCGGACCGCATTCGCGTCTTCCGGTGGGACCAAGGCCAGGGGGTGATGACCGATCAATTTATCCAAGGGGTATCCCAGAACCTCGCGCGCGCGCTCAGAAAGATAGGTATAGTGCCCTTCATTATCCACCTCCCAAATAAATTCCCCGGCAGACTCGGACACATCTAACAACCGACGTTCCGCCTCCCGCAACGGAGTAAGATTCAGGATTGTCCCGACCGCGATCATTTGTCCCGGGGTAAGTTCCACGTTTTGCCCCCGATCAAGAAGCCAACTTACCCGCTTATTTTTCCCGAAAATCCGGTATTCGATATTCCACTTCGTTCCGCCGCCTTCACACACGACGGTTCGGTATTTTTGGACGTCCTCGGGGTGAATGCAGGCGATCCATTCCATGCGCTTTTTCGGCACATCTCCCGTATCCGTCCATCCGATCTCCGAAAGATTTCCCTGCCAGGATAGTTCATCGGTTGTCGGATCATACCGGTAAATGGCTTCTCCGATTGCCCCGACGAGTGCTTTTTCTGCCTTTTCCGCGCTTGCGAGTCGTTCCTGATCCGCCTGATTTTTTTTCCGGTAGGAATAAACCGCGAGTGCCACGGTCAGGGAAACGGCGATACCGATCAGCACAGAAGACCACGCCGCTGATCGCAAGGAAGCGAGTGTCGGCTGCAAGCGATCTGCCGTTGACTCCACCACAAGAACTCCGCGTGGCTGTTCCGTTCCGGACATCAGGGGGACCATGGCCACGACGAGCGATTCCGCCGAGCCGGGATAGGAAATTTCCCCAACCCATCCTTTGCTGGTGGTCTTGACCGAGAGCGCACAAAAATAGATCGTCTCCTTGCTGAAATCCCCGCTCTTCCCCGGCTGGAGAGGAAGCCTTTCCCAGCTTCTTGCTGGAAATCCCTCGCTATCCAGAACCATTCGTGGCAATTCCTTGTCGAAAGTGACTGTATAGATGCGGGACAGGAGCGGCTCGCTGAGCTTGACCTCCTTGAGGGGCTTTTGTTGTGCAAGATATTCCTTCTGTTCCATCTGACCCGGCACAAGTTGGCTGAGGCGATCGTGCTCGATGAGATCCAGTGCCGTGGCTGTTCTCCAGGCGATCGCCTCCAGTCGCTGGCGATTGTGAATGTTGTTTCGTGCGCTCGCCTGGTTGTAGATGAAATAGGCCGAGGCAATAAAGCAGAGGAGCACGGACAAGCCCACGTAAAGAGCGTCTTTAATGGGACTCGTGCGGGTGGTGAGGGAGATTTTCACAATCCGAAATCGTGCGATCCGATCAACGGGCCTGAAGATTTTTTCCTGAAGGTTTTGAAGAAACCGGTCCCGCGCCGGAATGGTCTGCTGCCACCTTGACCGGACGCACCATCAGTGACGCGCTCAAAGCCCCCAATGCGGGGAGTAAACGCCCCCCCCTCATAGGGACTTTTTGATAATTCCTTCGAGTTTGACGATATCTACGGCAAACTTCCGAATGCCCTCCGCCAGTTTGTCCGTAGCCATCGCGTCTTCATTCAACATCCAGCGAAAGACTTTTTCATCGACCACAATTTTTTCCCCCGGCGCACCGGCGGCCTTCCGGGGATCGAGTTTTCTGACAATTTTTTTGGGTGAACGTTGCAGCTCCTCCAAAAGGTCGGGACTGATCGTCAGGAAATCGCATCCGGCCAGTGACTCGATCTGACCGACATTGCGGAAGCTTGCGCCCATGATCTGGGTTTCGTAGCCGAACTTCTTATAGTAGGTGAAGATTTTCTCAACGGATTGGACGCCCGGATCTTCATCGCCCACAAAGTCCTTGCCGGTAGTGGCTTTATAATAGTCGTAAATTCTTCCCACGAAGGGCGAAATCAGGCGGGCACCAGCCTCCGCCCCGGCGATGGCTTGCGGCAGGGAGAACAACAGGGTCAGATTGCAACGAATCCCGTCCTTTTCACAAATCTCCGCCGCACGGATGCCCTCCCAGGTTGAGGCGATTTTAATGAGGATTCTCTCGCGGGGCGTGCCGCTCTTCTCGTAGAGGGCAATCAACTCGTGGGCCTTCTTTACCGTGGCGTCGGTGTCGAAGGAAAGCCGGGCATCCACCTCGGTGCTTACCCGCCCGGGGACGATCGCAAGGATTTCCCGTCCAAAGGCAACCAGAAGGTCGTCAATAATGGCGTGAACCAGTGCCGCCCCGGCCAGGGTGCTTCCCCGTTTATCGGCGATGACCTTGTCCAGAAGATGTTTGTATTCGGCCTGCTGAACCGCCTTGAAAATCAGCGTCGGGTTCGTTGTGGCATCCTGGGGAGTGTATTTTCGGATCGATTCAAAGTCGCCGGTATCCGAAACGACGGTGGTGAATTGCTTGAGGAAATCCAAGCTGCTGGGTTGGTGACTCATTGGGGATGTTGGGTTTGAAAAATGCTCCAACAAGCTGCTCCCGCAAAGGGGGAAAAGCAATACGGAAATCGCCGCCAAAAAATCTGGTCGCTCCGACTCCGCCATTGCGCTGGACTTTTAAACAGCCTCACAACAATATCGCCGCTGACACACAAATGGAGGCCAAGACTATCCCCCACCCCTGAATGAAGAATTCCCTTCGGCCTTCCGCTCTTCCAGGTGTTCTGGAAAAATTCCATCCTCCGGCGCGCAGCCGCGAAGTCTTTCTGCCCGAGCCCGACGACGGGTCGGTTCCCTTGAATGCCTATCTGGGCGCCATTCGAAAGGCCCACCGGGAGGATTGCATCATTTTGCCTCCGGGAAATTATCCCGCGCCGAAGCTGACCCGCTCGCTCGTATTCCGGGCGGCGCGACCGGGCACGGTCCGCTTTCGGGGATCGGGAAAAGGGGCCACGATTCGGTTGGATGGAAATTTTTCGGTCTGGTTCCAAGGCATTCATATCCTGCCGGGAAGTGAGGAAGATCTGGCCGTCGAGCAATCCCGGGGGTGTCTCATTTTTTCCAATTGCCATATTTCCGGCGGCATGAAGTGCACGGGGAAGGAAAGCCTCCTCTTCCTGGAAAACTCCCGTTTGGATGAAGCGGAGGTCGGACTGCAACTGACAAACGAAACCAGGGCGGAACTGATGGGGTGCGCGATTTCCGGATGCACTGTGGGCATCGCGGTGGAAAAATCCTCCAGCTTGAGTCTCCTCCACTCCCGGATCGAGGGAGCCTTTCGGGAGGAAAGCGAAAATCCTGGTGCGGGACTCCACGCGGAGTCCTCCAAAGTTTATGCGGCAGGAACGTTGTTTATTGAAAACCAACTTGCCGCCCATTTTTTGGAGTGTGGCGAGGTGGAGATGTTGTTTTGTGAATTTGAGCGTCAGGTCATGGGCGGGCTGATGATGCAGGGGGGCGGACCGTTGCGCTTGCATGGCTGCGTCTTTGCTGAACAAGCCTCGAAAGATTACGCCCATGTCACGCTGGACCGGGTGACTTCCGCCGCAGTCGATTTTTGCAGCATGGATGCCTCGGCGGGCCTGAATGTTCAGTCCACGCACGGGCATTTGACACAACGCAGTGAAGCACCGCAACCCAGCGACTCCCACGGGGATGCGCTCTCTTCTGTTCTCAGGGAGATCCAACAGGAAGTCGGAATGGGTGCCTCCAAGCCAGTCATGGAGACGCTCCTGCATCAGGCGCATGCAGCGATTCAGCGTCGCAAGCTCGGGATGCCGGTGCCGCCGCTCAAGTTTCACTGTATTTTCGAGGGAGAGGAGGGAAGCGGCCGCCATCAGGCGGCGGTGACCCTCGCAAAATCTCTGGCGACCGTCGGAATCCTTTCGTCGGAGGGAAAAGTTGTCGAATGCGACATGGAGGATTTGTTGGTGGGAAACATTACGCCACAGCAGGCCATCCAACCCGCTCGGGGGGGACTCCTCTACCTGCATGCCCCTGTTCACGTTGTGCGAAAGGAACCCCGGCACCCCGTCACGAAGATTCGTGAAATCTTGCGTGCGGTCCTTTCCGCGTGTGGCGAGGATACCGTTCTGGTTTTTTCGGGAACCCGCGACAACGTTCGTCCGATTCTGCGCAACTCAGCAGATACAGAGGAACTGTTCCGGGCCACTCTGAGTTTTTCCCTGCCATCGCCGCCGGAACTCGCCGAAATGTTTCATACCATGGCGGCAAGCCTGCATATCCGACTGACAACCAAGGCCCGGATGAAACTGCTGCTGGCCCTGCACATGCTCCATGATCGCAAGGATCGCCGGTTCCTCAATCACATGGGTGTGGCCAAGCTTCTCGATGCAACGCAAAAACGCTACTTCGAGAGATGCAGCCGCGAACGAAATTTTGATCTCCCTCTCGAAGCGGGGGATCTTGATGTGTCGGTGGAAAAAGCGGCGGACGCCGTGCTCGTGGGACATCCGGTCTTTGTGATCATCTGCCCGGAATGCGGGTGCGAAAATCCCTGGATTCCCGGTCAGCCCAGCCGGGCAAGGTGTGTGGCCTGCGAACATTCGTGGGAGACGGGATGGGGAATCTGGAAGCCCTCCTCGCATTATCGCAGACTCAAGCAGGAAGAGGCGACGCCGACGGTGCTCCTTTTGCCGCCGCATCGGGGACGTCTGGCAATTTCCGGCTGATGCCACCCCTGACACGGAAATTTTCGGGAAGCCTTTTTATCGGGGTTGCTGCGGCAGTGGTTCTTCTCTCGGAGGTGGGGCGGACGGAGTTTCCATTGAATCCCGCTGCGGCAGAGGCCTACTCCAGCAGACACGGCGGGACGGCTTTGATGATCAGCTCGGTGGGCCGCCCGGAGTTTGCCTCATTCCGCAGTGGCATCCACAGACACTCGCCGGTGCGGGTTCTGAGCATCACAAAGAGCCTGACCGCCCTTGCCTGCCTGCAACTTCGTGGACTCGCCCTCGATCAGGTGGTGCGTCCGGCCTCCGAGCCGGTGACTTTGCGACACCTTCTTTCCCAGACCTCCGGATTGGCAACGGGATATGAAAAATTGTACCAGAAGAATGTTTTGGATGTGCGGCGGACGGCGGCGAATCTTCCCCAAGTGAGCCCGCCAGGGAAATCGTTTTGCTACGGTCCCTCCCACTTTGAGCTTCTCGGTGCCGTGCTCAGCCCGGACACCGCGCATCCGGATCGCGCCCGGGAGGTGTTGACAAAATTCCTGAACCACCTGGGGGTGTCCCCCGTGGATTGGCGCACGGATCGGGGGGGCAGAATCTATTTATCCACAGGCGCGATGCTCACTCCTGAAGATCTGCTGAAAATTGGACGGTATGTGCTGAAGGTCAGAAATCGCCGGGTGCCCTCTTCAAAGGACGGAAAAATCCAGGCGACCTGGAGGGGTTCGGCGGCGAATCCTGCCTATGGGTTGGGATTCTGGCTGAACAATCCGGGAGAAAATGCCAGGGAATCCGACATCGAGACGGCACTTGCCACGAAGTCGAAACAAGGGAACTGGAACCGCATGAGTCTCTCGAACGCCGCTCCACAGGATCTCATCTGCATGGCGGGTTCCGGCGGCCAGAGGGTTTACATCCTCCCCTCTCTCGGGACGGTTGTCGTGCGCCTGGGCCGCCCTTCCGATTTTCAAGATCCGCTGTTTCTGAAGGCACTCTTCAGTCCGAAGAAACCGGAGTGACCGCCTCCGCCCGCGGGGGTGCCTGTTTGACGGCGAGCAGGAGGTTGGACTCCCCCAACCTCCACTTGTAGCCGGTTCCAAACGGAAGAGGTGCTCCGCTCGTCTGGAAGGCTTCCCGCAGGATCGGCTGGTCGTATTGCTTGAAAATCTCAAGAGTCCCACTGTATCGCCCAAAGAACCAGAGTCGCCATTCGCCATTCTGAAAAAAAGAAAAGGGCATCCCGGAGTCGTCCTGCAAAACAGATTGGGCCCGTCCCAGTAAAAAGCCGCGAATCCTGGAAAATGACGACTCGTGGAGCAGGTAGGAGGCGGCCTTAAAATAGACGTTGCCAGCAGCAAACTGTTCCGCCCAGCGCAGGATGCTCCCCTCGCTGCGGAGGGCATCGTCGGCAACATTGGCCCGGATATAGTGAAGCTTTTGTGCGGGGGTGAGAGGATTTTTCCGAAATGTGATCGTGACCCCGGGGAGTTCTCCCGGCTTCTCACGTGGATGGGAGCCGTATTCCACGGAATGGCCTTCGCCGTTCACTCCAAAAAAGGAGACATCGAGGATCTCGCTGCCGCTCATCGCCAGAAAGGAAAGAAGGATCGGGGTCACCCCCCGGAACTCGCCAATCGCAAATTCCGCCTTCATGTCCTTGGTGATAAAATGACCGAAGGAAAGAATGGTTTGGGTGGACTGCCGCAAACTCTGAAGTGCCGCATCCAATGCCGCCGGAACCAAAGTTGTGGGATCGGGAGCCTGTCCGATCGGTTCCAGACCGCCAAGGATGTAATCCGACGCATCCGGAAAGAACGCCAGTGCCGAAATCGCATCCGGTCCTCCGAAAAAATAATACACCGGTGCCGTTCTGGAAATCCTTGGCGCGAGTTCCATCGCCGACCAGGTCCGCATTGGGGAGAAGTAGTGTTCGTTATACCTCGCCCACATTTTTTCGAATTCTGCGGCGTGGGCCTGATATCCGGCCCGCCTCTGCAGCTTTTCCAGTGGCTGGTCGGGTGTCAATGGCACCCCGGCCAGAAATTGCGCCCGTGCGTTCCAGGGGGAGTTCCTCCCTTCGACGGGAAGGGCTTTTCTTACCTCCTGCCCAATGACACTCGAACAGAAAATGAAAAGCAAAAAAATCGGACGCATGCCCCTCATTTACCGTGTGGTTTCCGGATAAGGAAATACAAACCGGCGGCACAGGCCAGAGTGGCGACACCTGCCAGGGCCTGCACCGGGCGTTCGAGGAATGTGTATACAAGACTGAAGGATGCGCTCCCCAGAAAAATCAAGGGCACAAAGGGAACCCACGGACAGCTAAAGGGACGCAGCAACGAGGGTTCCCGTTTCCGCAGAACCAGTAGTCCAAGAACGGTCAGGCTGGAGCAGAAAACCAGCGCAAACTGCGCGTAGATCAACACGGCCTCGAAGGAGGAGGACAGCAGCAGGATCATGACGACCAGCGTCTGAAAGCCCAGGGCCCGGCGAGGGACCCCTCCGGAGGACTTCCTGGCAAACCAGGTGAGCGCGGCAAAGTCCTCTCCGGCCGTCTGGGCGACCCGGGGGCCAGCCCAAGTGAGGGCACTCAACGCTGCAAGCAGTCCGCCGGAAATCAGTCCGGCCATCAGGCGCGCTCCCCGCTCTCCAAACAAATGGCGAGCGGCTACCTCTCCGATTTCCACTTTGCCCACAAGCTCAGATTGCGGGGCACTGGCAAGGAAAACCCCGTTCAGCGCCACATAGAGGAGCGTCACGGCGAGGGTGGCACACAGCAGGGCTCTGGGAATCGTCTTTGCCGGGGAACGGACTTCCCCGGCGATATAGACGGCGGAGTTCCATCCTGAATACGAATACATCACGTAGAGCAACGCGATTGCAAAGGAGGAACTCCAAATCAACCCAGGATCCCCCGGCTTTGGCGAAAAATCGGCGCCGGGTGCCAGAATGACTCCCGCAAAAACAAAAAAGAGGATGAGTCCGGCTTTGAAGAGGGTTGCAACAACCTGAAAACCCCCGCTCACCTTGACTGTCACCCCGTGAATGAGCGCGAGAATGAGGACCACTCCCCCGGAAGTGACCATCGAAGGCACTCCCGGAATTACCGAAGCGGCATACTTCCCAAAGGCCATCGCCCCGAGGGCAATTGGCGCAGCAAATCCCACAAAGATGGACACAATGCCTGCCATCAATCCCAGGGCCGGATGGAAAATTCTGGAGAGAAAATGATACTCCCCTCCGGAGCGCGGGAGAGCCGCCGCAAGCTCGGCGTAGCTCAGGGCTCCGCAGAGCGCAATGCCACCCCCCAGCCCCCAAAGAAGGAGGATCACAAAGGGAGAAGGCAATGCGCCTATCTGAAATCCAAGGCTCGTAAAGACCCCTGTCCCCACCATGCTGGAAAAGACGAGCGTCACGCATCCCCAAAATCCCACCTGGGAGTGCCGGTCTTTTTCCTCGCTGTTCTTCATGGGTTCCTGTGTTGAAGCTTCCGATATCCCTGCCAATTGTCAGTCATTTATCCCGGATTCCACAATCGTTTTGCTTGATGCGGAGGGAAGAAAAACAGAGAAATCACGGGATGACCGAGATGAAGACAAGGCAGGTGGAGCAGATGACTCCCGAATTTGAGGCGGATGTCGAGGAACTGATCAGCCACTATCCCGTTTCCAAGCGCAGCGCGTCGCTGCCGCTTTTGCACCATTGGCAGAACCACTTTGGCTTTGTGGACGACACGGGGATCGAGTGGATAGCGGCCAAGTTGGATCTCACGCCGATCAACATTCTGGAGCTGCTGACATTCTACCCGTGGTTCCGCCGGGAAGCGGCTGGCAAGACGATCATCCGCGTCTGCCGGACACTCGCCTGCGCCATGGCCGGCAGCTACGATGTGAAGGAAAAATTTTGCGAGGCGGTCGGTCTTGATCCCCACGTCGAGCATCACGGCTTCGGATCTGCCCCGCCAACAACTCCCGATGGGAAGTTCAGCGTGGAGTTTGTCGAATGCCTGGCGTGTTGCGGGAGTGCTCCTGTTGCGCTCATCGGCGACGATCTGGTGGAAAATATCAAACCCTCCGATGTCCCGGCCATCGTGAAGAATCTGAAATAAATCATGTCTGCCCTGCACCCGACCCCGCATCCGAAGGAACGCCGCATCATTTTTGAGAATATCAGCAAACCCGGCTATGCCGCGGATATTGACACCTATATCGCCAACGGGGGATACGAGTCGCTGAAAAAGGCCGTGACAATGAAGCCGTCCGAGATCATTGACGCCGTCAAGGCGGCCAATCTCCGCGGACGGGGCGGGGCGGGGTTTCCGTGCGGCACAAAATGGAGCTTTATCAAATACGACGACGGGAAGCCCCATTACATTGTCGTCAATGGAGACGAGTCCGAACCGGGGACATTCAAGGATCGGTATATCCTGCACCAGGATCCCCACCAGCTCATCGAGGGACTCGCCATCTCGGCCTTCGCCACAAACACCCGCCTCGCCTACATCTATATTCGCTGCGAGTTTCCCCACGCGGCCAAAATTGTCTGGAAGGCAATTCAGGAAGCCAAAGCCCGGGGGTTCATCGGGAAAAATCTGCTCGGCTCGGGATTCGACTTGGACATCTATGTCCATCAGGGTGCGGGGGCCTACATTTGCGGTGAGGAAACCGCTCTCTTGGAGTCTCTCGAGGGCAAGCGCGCTTATCCACGCATCAAGCCCCCGTATTTCCCGGCGGTTTTGGGCCTCTACATGAAACCGACGATCGTCAACAACGTCGAAACCCTCTGCCACGTGAAGCACATCCTCCGGATCGGTGCGGCGGAATACGCCCGCATGGGCACCCCCGGGGATGGTGGCACCCGCACGATGTGCGTCAGCGGGGACGTGATGCGTCCGGGGATTTATGAATTCCCCTGCGGTGCCGTTACAATTCGGGAACTCATCTTTGACGTTTGTGGCGGCTTGAAACCGGGCCGGACACTGAAAGCCGTGATCCCGGGAGGGAGCTCCGCGAAAATCATGCGGGCGGGTGAAGTCTATAAAATCAAGGGCAAGGGTCCGGATGGAACCATGGTGGACAAGGATCTGCCGATGCTCGATGTGGTCATGGACGCCTCGACGCTTCAGTCCGTGGGGACGATGATGGGCAGTGCCGGCGTCATGGTGCTGGATGATTCCCGGGACATGGTCTGGGCACTCAACAACTTGAACCAGTTTTACGCCCACGAGAGCTGCGGGCAGTGTACCCCCTGCCGGGAGGGAAGCCTCTGGATGTCGAAAATGACAACCCGCATGCTCGATGGGGGCGGGCGTGACAAGGATCCGAAGACTCTGCAGGATATCGCGAACAACATTGCCGGCCGCACAATCTGCGCGTTTGGAGAGGCCTGTTCGTGGCCCACGCAGAGCTTTCTTGCCAAATTCCCGGAGGAATTCGAAAAAGCGGCCCGTTCATAAACATAGGGGGCACGCCCGGACACGTTCAAATTTCTTGGATCGCAGCTTTACAACACACTCCGCCGTCCTAGTATATCCTACTCTCTATGTTTATCGTCATGCCCGTCCTGATCACCCTGCACGTCATCGTGTGCCTGTTGATCGTTTTGGTTATTCTCATGCAGCGTCCGCGGAGTGAAGGTCTCGGAGCGGCTTTTGGCGGTGGGATGACGGAAAACTTGTTTGGGGCGCAGACGACCCAGGTTCTGGTCAAGGCCACCACCTGGCTGGCTGGCACATTTTTTGTCATTACGTTGTTGTTGTCGATCCTCACTTCCAAAGGCACCGTTTCCAAGACGGCCATTCAGGAATCGCTCCTGAATGCGCCCGTGCCGCAGGCGACCGCTTCTCCCGCTGCCCCGACGGCGGTGAAGAGTCCGGAGGCACCTGTCCAGCCACCGGCATCTCCGGCCACATCTCCCGCGAAGTAGTCGCCTCAAGGATCTTCTCCCTCTGAGATGAAGGTCGCAAAAACGATCAGTGCCCTCCGCACTTGGAGAAAAAATGCCTCCACACGGATCTTCCTCGTTCCCACCATGGGTGCCCTTCATGCCGGACATGCCGCCCTGATTCGCTCGGCCCGCAAGGCAGTCGGTCCCCGGGGGTGTGTCGTGGTTTCCCTCTTCGTGAATCCCACTCAATTTGGTCCGAAGGAAGATTTTGCCTCCTACCCGAGACCACTTCGCCGGGATCTCGCCGTATGCCGCAAGGCGGGAGCGGATGTGGTCTTTACTCCGGGTGTTGGGGAAATGTATGCCCAAGATCGCTCGATCACTGTGGAGGAATCCTCGCTCTCCCGGGCTCTTTGCGGACGCTCACGCCCCGGCCACTTCCAAGGGGTTTGCACCGTGGTGGCCAAGCTGTTTCTGGCCGTGCAGCCCACACACGCGATCTTCGGAGAAAAGGACTGGCAGCAACTCGCGATTCTCAGACGCATGGTCCGGGATCTGAATTTTCCCATCACCATTATCGCGCATCCGACCATCCGGGAGCCGGATGGCTTGGCGATCAGTTCCCGGAATGCCTATCTGACCCCCATCGAGCGCTCCCGGGCACCCCGAATTCATGAGGTTCTCCAGTGCGCCGCTCAGAAAAGAACCCCGACGGGCATCGAGCGTTTCGCCCGGAAGGCTCTCTCCGCGATTCCCGGAGCCCGACTGGATTATGTCGAGGCCGTTGAGGCGGATACTCTTACCCCCCTGAAAAGCCGAAAACGACCAGGTCGCCTTGCCGCTGCCGTGTTCCTCGGCAAGGCACGTCTCATTGATAATATTCCCCTCCTCGTTCTCACATGAAAGAATATGATTTCATCGTCATCGGCAGCGGCATTGCCGGTTTGAGCTTTGCCCTCAAGGCGTCCGCCAAAGGCAGTGTCGCAGTGATTACCAAGCGCGGACGTGCGGACTCAAATACAGCCTGGGCCCAGGGGGGGGTCGCCTGTGTCACCAGCCATGAGGATTCCTTTGATCTGCATATCCAGGACACCCTTGTCGCTGGCGCGGGTCTCTGCCATGAAGATGCCGTGCGGGCCGTCGTCACGGGTGCGCCCGACAGGATTGCCGAACTCATGCGGCTTGGCATGCATTTCGATCGCAGCGAGAGCAATGGAGACCACGAGTTGGATCTCGGCAAGGAGGGCGGGCATTCCAAGCGCAGGGTGCTTCACTTCCAGGACTCGACGGGCATGGAGATCGAGCGCACCCTCCTGGAGCAGATTGCCAGCCATCCCCGCATTGATGTCATGGAAAATCACATGGCAGTGGATTTCATCACGACCGGCAAGCTCGGCTACGCAATGCAAAACAGCTGCGTCGGAGTCTATGTCCTCAACGAAGAAACCGGCGAAGTGGAGACCCTTCGCAGTGATGTCATCATCCTTGCCACCGGAGGATGCGGCAAAATTTACCTCTACACAACGAACCCCGACATCGCGACGGGCGACGGAGTTGCCATGTCGTGGCGGGCCGGCGCGACGATTTCCAACATGGAATTCATCCAATTCCATCCCACCTGTCTTTTCCATCCGGAGACAAAATCCTTTCTGATATCCGAAGTGGTGCGCGGAGAGGGCGGCATCCTCATCGATGCCAGGGGCCGCCGCTTCATGGAACATCACAATCCGCAGCAGGAACTCGCCCCCCGCGACATCGTCGCCCGGGCGATTGATGCGGAAATGAAACGCAGCGGCAGCAAATGCGTCTTTCTCGATGTCACGCACAAACCCGCAGACTTCGTCAAGAACCGGTTTCCCCTCATCTACGAGACCTGCCTTGCGAATGGCATTGATATTACAAAGGAACCGATCCCCGTCGTGCCTGCGGCCCACTACCAATGCGGGGGCGTGAAAACCGATCTTCATGGAGAAACCTCGTTGCGGGGACTTTTTGCCATCGGGGAGGTCGCCTGCACCGGGCTGCACGGCGCCAACCGTCTTGCCAGCAACTCGCTCCTCGAGGGGCTCGTCCTGGCAAATGCCGCCTTTGAAAAATGCACCCGCAACCGCCCTCCCCGTGTGGCCTTTGATCTCCCGGAGTGGCGCCCGGGACAAGTCACGGATGTGGATGAAATGGTGGTCATTTTTCACAACTGGGAGGAAGTCCGCCGCCTCATGTGGGACTATGTGGGCATCGTCCGCACGGACAAACGGCTGCAACGCGCCGCGACGCGCCTCCGCAATCTGCATGCCGAGGTGCAGGAGTTTTACTGGAACTTCAAAATCACAAGGGATCTCCTCGAACTCCGCAACCTCGTGACCGTGGCGTCGCTCGTCGTGGACTGTGCAATCAGCCGCAAGGAAAGCCGCGGCCTGCATTTTACCCTCGATTATCCGGAACGGGACGATGCCAAATTCCTGCGCGACACGACCCTCCGCCGGACATGACCCACGCCCTCCCGGAAGGCAAGGCTTTCCTTTGTTGAGGAGGCGATTCCGCCGTTCCCAATGACGACTCCCCTGCCGGAAAATCTGGAGGCCGCTCTGTTCCGCTGGTTCGGTCACCGGGATTTTCGACCCGGACAAAAGCCAGTCGTTCAGGCGTTGGTGGAGGGGCGTTCTGCGTTGGCGATTTTTCCCACGGGTGCCGGGAAATCGCTGTGCTATCAGTTGCCCGCAATGCTTCTCGAGGGGCTCACGCTGGTTGTGTCCCCGTTGATCGCCCTCATGAAGGATCAGGTGATGAGCCTCCGTGCAAGGGAACTTCCTGCGGCGCGACTGGACTCCACCAGAAGCGAGGGCGAGATAGCGGAGATTTATGAGGCGATGTCCTCCGGGCATCTGAAGTTGCTCTATGTCGCGCCAGAGCGATTTGTCAGCGAAGGTTTTCTTGCGAGTCTCAAGCGGACGAAGATCAGCCTGCTTGCGATTGATGAGGCGCATTGCATTTCCGAATGGGGACACAACTTTCGTCCGGAATACCTCCGCCTGGCCACCCTGTCGAAGAAGTTCCGAATTCGGAGAGTTCTGGCATTGAGCGCGACGGCGACGCCTGCCGTGGCGAAGGATATCCGTCGGAATTTCCGGATTTTGACCCGCGATCACTACCAGACTTCCTTTCACCGTCCGAATCTTGCCATTCACATCACCCCTGTGGAGCCGTCCCACCGCCTCGAACTCCTGACGCAGAGGTTGCTGACCGAAAAACGCTTTCCCGCGATTGTTTACTGCACGCTCCAACACACGACGGAAAGCGTGGCGGCTCATCTCAAAAAATGCGGTCTCAATGCCCGGGCCTACCATGCGGGCCTGGCGGATGATGTCCGGGCGGCCGCTCAGGATGACTTTATGACCGGGTGCTGCGAGATCATTGTGGCGACGATTGCTTTTGGCATGGGAATTGACAAAGCCAACATCCGCTCCGTTTACCACTACAACCTGCCAAAGACGCTGGAGAATTATCAGCAGGAAATTGGCCGGGCCGGACGGGATGGACTTCCGGCACATTGCGAGATGCTCGCCTGCGCGGAGGATTTGACCGTCCTTCAGAATTTCACCCTGGGAAACACTCCGGATGAACAGTCCCTGCGGCACCTCGTGGATCACCTCCTCCGGCAGGGCCGGGAGTTCGACCTCAGCCTCCACGAGCTTTCCCGCTCGACAGATGTCCGCCCTCTCGTCATCGAAACTGTTTTGACCTATTTGGAGAAGGAAAAGATCCTCGAAGCGACCGGGACATTTTACTCGGTCTTCCGAATCGCATTCCGGCATCCGGAGGAGAAGATCCTTGCGGGACACCCGTCGGACAGACAGCGCCTCCTGCGCGGGATTTTTTCTTCCGGGAAGCGTGGTCGCTTATGGTTGACTCTCGATGTCGCCGCCGCCGCGAAGGTTCTTGGAGTGTCGAGTCGCAGGATTTTGAAAACACTGGACATCCTGGAAGAAGCAGGTGACATCGACAAAAAGCCCGCCGTGCACAC
>JACSRU010000133.1 GCA_014879575.1 Chthoniobacterales bacterium
GACCGCGAAGGTGATGCCGCTGCGGATGCCATCCACCACATTGAACAACGAGGTGAGTGCCATGGGGCCGGAGATGAAGAAGGTGGCGACACCGCTGATGCCCGGGGAAATATTTGATCCGCCCGTGGTGACGATGCGCAGGAAGGGCCGGGGCCGGGGTCCGGAGAGATCGTAAACGATCACCGTGGTGTCCATGAGGGTGGCACCCGCGCCGAGGCCCACCACCGAACGCAGAAGCCGACTGCCTTGGTAAACCTTGTCAAAATTCCCCCGGATGAGCCAGATGTTCCCGCGTGGCAGGGGCGCGTTGCCGGCGATCGCCTCAGCTGGGGCCACATACTTCGGGAGCCGCCGCACAAGGTTGCGGGTCATCAACTCGCGAAGGTTGAACTTGAAGTTCTCGAGGTCGGCCCCCTGGCGATCCACACGAATTTCAGGACTCGTGAAGGTAAAGGGCGCCACCAAAACTTTTGTGGGGCGGCGGGCGGGGGGATGCGGACTCAGGCGGGTCGAATCCTTGACGCTCACGGATGCGCACGAGGCCAGAAGGCAACACGCCAACACCGTGGCAGGCATTCGGATTCCGTGGGACAACAGGCAACGCATGAAGGGATTGTTTTTGATGAGAGAGTTCAATCTGTCCATGAAAAAGCTCCAAAAAACGGCATTGCGCAGACGGCGTGTGACTAATCCAGGAAAGCCCAGAGCAATCGCCGACTGGCGACATCGAGGGCTTCGGGTCTTGGGATGCGGTAGAGATCCCCGGTGATGTCGCGCACGATCCATCCGCCACCGGAGACCGGTTCGGGCCAGGTGTCGAGTTCGGTTTGAAATTTCCTGTCTCCCGCACTCGTTCCAACGTCCCAGACTCGCAACTCGATATCCTGCCCGATGCGCCGGATTTTTTGGATTTCGAGACAATTCACGGAAGTCGTCAGGGCGTGTTCCAGCGCGGTCTGCGAGGAGGCGTCCAGATCACCAGGATTTTCCACGAGGGTCCGTTCCCGGCCCTCCGAGTCTCGAAGAGAAATGTAACCGTTTGCGGAGATCCATGGGAAGCACCGGACCACGCGCACCGGGTGCCAGACGTCGTCCGAGCGGCATTGCAGGCGTCCGTCGGCACCGGTTCGAAGTTCGATTCGGGGATTTTTCATACGGCAAAGTTTGCGTGGAGTTGCTGCTGCATGTCGTGAAGTTTGCGGTAGAGACCGTTCGGGTGGGCCAGCAATTCCGAATGCGTCCCCTCCTCGACAAGCGCGCCCTCCTTGATGACCAGCAACCTGGATGCCCGTTGCAGGGTCGAGAGCCGGTGGGCGATCGCCACGACGGTGCGTCCCTGGACCAGGCGGTCCAGAGCCTCCTGGATGTTGCGTTCGGTTTCGGTGTCCACGTTGCTCGTCGCCTCATCGAGGATCAGAATCTTCGGGTCATGCAGGATGGCCCGGGCGATGGAAATCCTCTGGCGTTCACCGCCGGAGAGAGTGTGGCCACGCTCGCCGACGACCGTCTCATAGCCGAGGGGGAGTCGGCAGATGAAATCGTGCGCATTCGCCGCGCGGGCCGCCGCGATCACCTTCGCGAGGTCCGCATCCGGCAGTCCATACCGAATATTGTCGAGAAGGGTGCCATGAAAGAGAAATGGTTCCTGCTGGACCATGCCAACCTGCCGCCGGTAGTGACCGACATCCACCTGCCTTAGGTCCACACCATCAATGAGGATCCGTCCGCTGGAAATTTCGTAGAACCGCGCAATGAGGTTGATGATCGTACTTTTGCCCGCTCCCGAGGGGCCGACCAGCCCGACCATCTCGCCGGGCGGAATGGTAAAATGGATGCCCCGCAGGATTTGTCGGACTCCATCGTACGAAAAGGAAACGTGTTCGAACCGGATTTCGCCCTTCAGGGGATCAAGGCGGACCGCCTCCGTGTCTTCCGGGGTCGGAGGCTGGGTGTCTATGACCTCAAAGACCCTGTGGGCAGAACTCACCGCACGATTCATCATCCGGGTGATCTGGCCAATGACTTCGAGCGGGTAAAAAAACAACCCCATGTAGAGGAGAAACGCAACAAAAGTTCCAAGGGTGAGGGGAGCCCCCCAGAGACCCAGCACTCGCGCCAGGGCCATGGCCCAGACGGCAAGCAGAATGACATGAAAAGCGAACATCAAAAGCGGCCAGAAGGTCGTCCAGCTTTGATGCACGGAATTGAAGCTCGTGAGGGCGATGTCGTTCCGCTTGTCGAATCGCACCTTCTCGCGATCCTCCTGGTTGAAGGATTTGACGACCCGCATGCCGGGGATCGTATCGGAAAGAACCGCCGTGACGTCCGACCAGTTCCGCCAGGCGCGCAGGAATTTTCGGTTGATGTCCTTCCCATGGAAATAATAGGCCGCAAGGAAAAGCGGAACCGGAAGCGTCATCAAGAGGCCAAGTTGCCAATCCATCCAGATGAGCACGCCTCCCAGGCCAGCGAGCATGAGGAGGGAGAGCGAGGCCTCCACCACACCGAAAGCCAGGAATTCCCAGAGACGGTCGGTGTCGCTGCTCACGCGGGTGATGAGGCCGCCGGTTTGTTTTTTGGAGAAAAAGCCGAGAGGCAATTTTTGGAGGTGCGCATAGATTTCCTGGCGGAGGTCGTGCGCGACAAGCTCCCCGAGGAACGCCATTTTCCGCAGTCGCAACCAGAGGCAGAATTCCCGGATCACAAAGATGAGGCCGAGGAGGGCGATGACACCCGCAGCGGTTGCGGTCACGCTCTCCGGGCGCAACTTCCCCTCCTCAACCGGACGGATCACCTGATCGAGCAGATACTTTGTGAAGTAGGGGGGTGCGAGATTGAGCAGGGTCATCAGGACGGCCGCCACCGAGCCGACGACGACCTCCCTGCGATAGGGCTTGAAGTAGCTCAGCAGCCTCCAGATGACGGCCATCTGGTTTTTGGCGACAGTCGCCTGGGCGTCGCGAATCCTCGACGCGACCGCCTCCGCGTAGATTTGATCCGGATTCACCGGTGTCACCGGGCGACCGTCCAGTTGCTGTTGCAAGAGAGCCCGCAGTTGCTCAAACCCTTTCTTCTGCCTGTTGGTGAAGGAAAGTCCGACAAGCAGTTGCTCCTCCCCGCCATAGAGACCCAGCCAGCCGCCGCTGCTGCCGGAATCCTCGCGGATGAGGCGGATGTCATCCCGTGGGAATCGTTGCCAGGCGGAGGGGGCATCCTCCTCGGAAGCGATGACGACGAGCGAGTCGGTCACGACGACCCAGCGGCCGTTTAGTTGAAGGGCGGCATCCCGGTCTGCCCAGGCGTAGAGCTGGATATTCCCGCCATCGGCCAACAGGGCGGCGCGCACCTGCGCCGAGAGTTCCGGCGGTTGTTCGAGGAACCGGCGGATCAGGGATTGGTCGGTGACGAGGTTTGAAGAATCGGACATGCGGGCAGGCGGGAATTTCATCCGCTTCCAGCCTTCTTGCCAAGACTTCTGGCAGATTGCTTTTCTGGCAGGTTTCCGCCACAAATTGCCCATGGAGCCTACGGATTCGAATCCTTCGCTGTCAGCTTCACGGAAAGGCGGCGGAAATGACAACCGGAAGTCGCGAAGGCGACTGGTCCGCTGGGTGCTCTGGCTGCTTCTGGTGGGGATCGTGCTGGGAATTGCCTTCCGCTTGGCGTTGCCCACCCTTCTTCAGCGGGGCGTGGCATGGGGGTCGCGGCATTATCTCGGGCTCCCGGCTCGCGTTGGGGCCGTCCATTTGTCGCTCTGGGAAGGCCGTGCGGTTTTTGAGGATGTCGGCGTCGCGCCGCTCCCTGATGAAGTTTCCCCCAAGGCCGCTGCCTGGCATTTGCCTCCGCTTGATGCGGAGTCGGCCGCCCTGCACTTCGGACGGATCACGGTTGCCTGGTCGTGGAGCGAGTTGTTCCATAAGAAGGTGCAGGTGCGGGAACTCGCCGTGGAGTCTCCTGCCCTCCGCGTGATGCGCGAAGCGGATCGCATGATCGATCCCCTGCGGCATGCCAGGCCGCTGGCGCAACCCGCAAGCAAGGCGGCACCGAAGGACGGAACGTCTTTCCCGTGGCCGATCGAGATTCAGCACTTTATGGCCAGTGCCTTCGATATCCGGATTCTCGATGCACCGACCCAAAAAAATCTTTTGGAATTTTCGCTGGAGAGCTTTGGTCTCGACGACATTTCTGTGCGGGGTGCCGATCTCGGATTTGGCACAATGGTCGTTCGGGGGCCGGTTTTGCGTGTGTGGCGGGATTTGCTTTTGACGGATCCGGCCTTTCTGGGGACGTCAAACTCCGAACCAATGGCATATCGCATCCGCCAAATCCACATCGAGCGGGCAAAGTTTACCTGGATCACGAAAGAGGGCCCTTTGGATGTCCAGATGACGCTCAAGACCTCCGGTATCAGTGCCGAACAGGGAGCCCGGTTTCCATTGGATCTGACACTTGAGATTGGCTCGGGAAAAGTGAACCTGGCGGGCGAGGGCGGAATCCTCCCACCTTTTTTCAAGGGACGTTTGACGTGGGAAGGTTTGTCATTTCCGCCCCTGCTCCTTGCGGCGCATCCCGGGTTGGCTGCCTGGCTCGAGTCCGCCGACTCCAGTGGTGATCTGAATCTTTCCGTCAACATGGGCTCCGCGAGTGAGGCGCCAGGAATCCTGGTCTCCGGACGGACGGCGTTGGATGCGCTGCGCATAACGAATCCGGACGGCAGTGGAGAGTCCGTTGGTTGGGAGCGTCTCGAGACGGTGATTCAGGAAATTTTTGTGCCCTTTGTGGAGGAAGGGAAGCCGTTCCCGGTGATCAGATGTCGCTTCGACCGGATTGTCCTCTCCTCTCCAAGGGTGCGTTACACGCATCCGTCTCCCTCCTTGCAGACCTTGCTCGGCCAGCCATCCGAAAATTCCAAAGGATCCGCCGGGAAGGCGGGGGTGCCTGTCGATCTCCGGGTTGACGAGTTTGAGCTAAAAGACGGGGGGATCGTGGCGAAGGATGCAACTGTTGGCGCCACGGCAGACATTCGCGATCTGGAGATTGCCCTGCGGGGACTTCGCTTTCCGGCCTCGACGTTCGACGCCCTCGCGTTGCGCGCCTCATTGCCGTCCGCCGCGAGGCTTTCCATCAAGGGAAATCTCGCCAGCGGACAGGTGGGGCACTTTGTCATCGGGGTGGAGGAACTCGATTTGCCGACATGGAATCCCTATGCGAAGCCGGCGGGGGTTTCCCTCGATGCCGGAAGCGTTACCCTGCAAACAAAGCTCGGTCTGCAAGGCGCGGTGATTCAGGCCGACAGCGACATCGTGCTGAACATGCTGGACGTGTCCCTGCGCGACCCCGACTTGTTTTCCCGGCAGTTTGGACTTCCTCTGGACCTCGCGCTGGCTTTGCTCCGCGATCCAGCGGGCAACATCCGGCTGACAATCCCAATTCGGATGGATGAAAAAGGCTCCACGGTGTCAATGGGGGCGGTGATTGCCTCGGCCCTGCGGGCGGCACTCATTGGCGCGATCAGCTCGCCCTTGAAGTTGCTCGGGGGAGCCTTCGGCGCGATTCCAACGAAAGGAAAATCCCAGGCGGTCGCCCCGACAGGCGGCACCCCGTTTGCCATTGCCCCCATCAAGTGTGCGGCAGGCAACGTCGAGCCGGAGGCGGTGGACCGACTGGACGGCTTCATGAAATTGCTGGCGGAACGCCCGAACATGGGTCTGGTCCTGCGCGGTCGCACCAGTGCCGATGATCGTCCGATTCTCGCCACCCAACTTCTGATCGAACGCGTGCAGTCCGGGAAGGGATTGCCGGAAGTGTCCGATGCGGGATTTCTGGCAAGACGCCGAATCCAACATTACCTCGCGAAGCGCGGAAAGGGTGCCGAGGCAACCCTGGAGGATAAAGACCGTCCCCTTTTTGATCGCTACGTGGCGGCCACCGAGATCCCCGCCGACCGCCTCGACGCACTTGCCAATCAGCGCGCCGAAAGAGTCCGCGCCCTCCTCGTGGCCCGAAAGATCGCTCCGTCCCGACTCACCATCGGCAAACCCGAAACCGGCGGAGAGGCGGGTGTCGGAATCAGCTTCCAGGCGACTCCGCATCGCAGTGCTCCACCAGGCGGAAAAGCGTCAGCCAATGCACAAGGTCGAGAATTTGGGAGATGACGTGGTGGCGGGCGTGGCAGGCACGCCCCGAGGCGGACGACACGGAGGTCATCCCTCCAAAAGAGGTGCTTTGAGGCGGATGACACGGAGGTCATCTCTCCAAAAGAGGTGCTTTGAGGCGGA
>JACSRU010000099.1 GCA_014879575.1 Chthoniobacterales bacterium
ATTTCGCACCCTACTGGGATGGCCCATGACGAGGTGCTGCGCGATCCAGGCATTGGTCGCGGTGGTTTGGGATCGAAGGGCCGTCGCCACGCGGACCTTCCATGACGCGGCCTTGGATTCCTGCGCGGCTGCGGCGGGGGATTTTTCCTCCTCACGAAGTTTTTCCTTCAAAAAAATTTCCCAACGGGCCTCTTTGAGCTCACGGAATTCCCGGCCCGACGGGTCCGCGATGTCATCTCGAAAACGAGCTCTCAACTCCTTGCGGTAGGCATTCCCCGCCACCGCCCATCCCTGGCAATACCTGCGGACGATTTCGTCGTGCTTGGCCGGATCGGTTTCCTCGCACCGCTCCAAATGTCGGGCGTATTGCTTCATGCCAGAAACGCTATCCGGAAATTCCAGCACGGAAAGGAACTCCCCCCGTATCAAGGGTGGCTTCACTTTCTTCGCAAAATATTTTGGAAAACTCGACCATGGGTAGGTTTGCAATTCGGCAAGAGTGGCAAGCCCCGCACGGACGGGGTTCAGGTGAATGTAGTTGACCAACCCGAGCAGCGACCGTCCCTCTTCGATGAGGAGGCTTTTGTAGCGGGATTGAAACACATGTCCGCATTCATCGTGAAACGCATTGAAGCGATTGGCAAAGGTACCCTGCAACCACTTCATACCATCCACAAGATTGGGCTCGGGGGTTTCCAAGGCCAGATGGTAGTGATTACTCATGATCACATAGGCATGGAGCCGCCAGTGGCATTTTTGGCATGCCTCGAACAAGGCTTTCTCGAAAGCCTCGGCTGACCGTCCAGCGAAGACGTCCTTGCGATAGTTTCCCCGGCTGATGACGTGGTAGATCGCCCCACCGAACTCGAGACGTGGTTTTCTGGCCATGAGGCCACTCTCGACGTTACAGAGTTCGGGGTCAATTATAACTTATGGGACTGACCCTTTCCCTGACTCTAGCCCTGCCGACGACGCCGGGCCATGAGCAAGACGCCCGTCAAACCCACGCCCATGAGGAGGCTTGTGGAGGGTTCCGGGACGGCTGACACGCTGAAGGCGGTTGCCTGAACGCCGGGGGTCACCCCTGTCGTGTTTGTCGATCCGCTGAAATAGAATCCCACGGCCTGGATGTCCGTGAAGGTCGAGCCTGCGATGCCGAAGGAGCCGGGGACGGCAGGCAGAGGCGCGCTGGTGGAGTCAATGCTCCAGGCTCCGAAGTTCTCGGAGGCAAGGTTGGAAAGTGAGATATTTCCGGATCCGGAGGTAAAATTGTAGGAGGAGAGATACCACTGGCTGCCGTCGAGAACCGCCAGCCGGACGCTCCCCACATTGGTGGCAAGGCTCATCGTAAAGTTCGATGTGGAATCGAATTTGATCTGCGACGGGCTGCTCATGCTGTTCAGAAAGTCGGTCTTCTTGAAGAACACTAGGCCGGTGACGGCGGATGTGCCGCTTGCGGCCAGAGCCTTCGAGCGCAAGCGGATTCGGTCTGCCGCAGCATTGTTCTGAATTCTGGGCGAGGCATCCCAAGCCGAAGCAGCGTTGGCGGCTTCGCTGTTTGTGACCTCCAAGGCTCCATAAAAGGTGCCGGATTTTCCCGAGGGAGCCGTATAGCCTGAAGCGGGAGAAATCGCAGTCGATGCCGAGTATTTATACGTCCATGTCGGCGCGCTCCCAACAGGCGTGGGGACCGCCAGTGCTTGATCTACGGACACATAATCTCCGCCCCAGTCTGCGACAACCGTCGCGGAATTCACATTCGTGATGGCGAGAAGAGCGGCGGTGCCGAGTCCAAGGGAAGTTTTGATGAGGGAGTTCATAGGTGTGTTTGTGGGGTTGTTGAGTGAATGAAAAGGGAAACTCTCCAGGAATGCAAGACTTTTTTAGAACGTTCTAACATTTTCATCAGCGAGGACGGGCGTTTTTCTGAGGAGTGGCTCGCGTCTATCCGGCTTGCAGAAGCGAGGGTTCCGGCGGGTTTGCGGGGTGTGGGGATTGGGTGGGCTTTCGGGCGCCGGTGGATTCCCGCCAGAAGATTTCGCATGGGAGAATCCGCTCCGGTGGAGTGGACGTTCTCCGCGTCTTTCCTGTCATCTGCTCCTGCAACAGTTCCATGAGGGCCTCGCTCATGGCCTTGATCGGCTGTTCCACGCTGGTCAGGGAGACCAGGCCCTGCGTGCCGTAGGAAAGATTATCGAAGCCGGAAATCATCAGGTCGTCGGGGACGCGGAGGCCGCGCCGGTTGCAGACGGTCAGCGCGCCGATGGCGAAGAAGTCATTGATTCCGAGCAGGGCGTCGGGTGGTTCCTGCCAATGGGCAATGGCCTCCATGGCTTCCATTCCCTGGCTGAAGGGGTCAAACAGGAGCCTGTGTCTGCGATGGTGGAGGATCGCCGCAGAGAGGCCGTTCTTCTTCTTCAGCTTCGAGACCGAGAGGCCGTCCAGGGTTTCCGGCGGCTGCCCGGTGCGCGATGCGATCGCCTCGCGGAAGCCATCGAGCCGGTCCCTCACTTGTTCGCGGAGACCGTTTTCCGGATTCACCACCATGATGAGACGCTTGCGCCCCCGGTCGAGAGCCCATTCGGTCAGGGTCCGGAAGGAAGAGCGTCCATCATAACGAACCAGGGGGACTCCGGGAAACCGGCCCCCCATCGAAACGAGCGGGATGCCGAACTTGAGGAGGCGTTCGATGTGTTCCGGTCCGAAATCATTTTGCACGCTGCCGATGATGGCCACGCCCTCCGGGCGGAGGCTGACGATCTGTTCCACCAGCCGCCTGGCATCATCGGTCCAGAAAAAGGAGTCAATGATTTGAAAATCAAACCCCGCCTCATGCACCAGGCGACCGAATTCGAACACCTTGTGGTCGGTGAGTTCCGAATAGTTGCTGAAGTTGAGCAGCACGATGAGATTGCTGCGCCCCTTGCGCATCATCTGCGCGCCCCGGTGGGGGGAATACCCCAGTTCCTCGGCCTTCGCCTCGATTTTCCGGATGGTTTCCGCGCTCAGGCGCTCGCGGAGGGAGGAACTGCTCTTGCCGACAACGAGGGCGACGGTCGCCGGGCTGACATCGAGTGCCCGGGCAATGTCGGCCTGTGTGGGTCGTTTCATTTTCTGATCGTGCAAGGTGGTGGGATTGGTTGGAACAATCTAACAACGTCCGCCCTCCTGTCGATGCGATTATCGGCGGCGCGGTCCGGTCCCCGGTTTCCTCAATCACGGCTTCATCCGGGTCCACAGGGAATGAATGACCTCAATGGCCGACTCGCGCGACGGGTGGTGGAGTTCCTGGAAATCCCACAATTTTTTCAGATTCAGAAACGCCGCTTCCCGGGGGGTTGCGGGCTGGATGGCACCCAGGGCGAAGGCCTTTTTGAGGGCGCCCTGGGCAATGTAGATCCAGTCGTGGTCCTCTTTTTCGGGGTGATTCAGGATGTGGTGAAGGACTTCGTGGCAGACTTCCACGGAGGGTTCCCGGTGGAAGCGATAGAGCAGCACGGCCAGAGCCGCACGGGGGGTTCTGTCCCTCCACAGCGCCCATTTTTCATGGCCGGGGTGCATGGCGAGGAAATCCCCGTCCGTCGCCCCGTCGGCCAGGTAACCGGCCTCGAAGTCCGTGGGAACATGCGGGGCATCCAAATCCCACATCGTCCGCGCGATGGCGTCGAAGGTCGGGAGGAAGGGGGTGATTCCGGGCTCGAAGCATTCGTAGATCACGCCGTTGATTCCGGCTTTCCGGAAATTCCGGAGGTCGTCGAGATAGACGGAGGTGTTTGGTCGGGGGCAGCCCCAGATGCCCTGCACCATGAGGTTTTCGAACACGGAGAGTTGTCCGTCGAAAGCACCGCGCCAGTCCAGCAGCCGGTCCCACAGGTAGGTGTTGATCGGGACATCCCCGCGCGGGTCCTGGATTGGATCGCCGTCGGGAGGAAAGCAATGGCGGAGTCCGTGTTTCATCCATTCGTGGGATTGGCCGAGCGGGGTTCGGGGGAATCGCAGGTGGGAATCGAAAAGCACGCGCGGGAGCTGGCGAATCCGGGAGAGATCGCCCGGCACGGAGAAGCGCTGCACGTAGGAAAGCATCTCGATCTGGTGGGTGGCGTGGGCGGCATCGAAAAACGGATCGAAGATCGCCTGCCATTGGCCGATGGGGGAAATCGTCCGGCAGCCGGGGCATTCGCAAAGTTCGCAGCCATCCGCCGTGGTGAAGATCATGCGTTCGTAGTCCGGATGCCGTTCCAGATAGCTCCGCAGGCCTTCCCGATATTTCCGCAGCGCCTCTTCATTGCTCGCGCAGAGGCGCGTCTCGCATTGCAGGCTCGTCCATTTTGGATTGCCGGAGGCGTCCCTGGCATAGTGCTCCGGGGCGAGCCCCTCCATAAAGCAGAGGTTCGAGTAGGTGTAATGGACGATGTCGATTCCGCGCCGTCGGGTTTCGCGAAGGATAAGATCGCGGAAGGGCAGAAAGCCGTAGTTGGAGTGGATGATGAGCGTGTTCATCCGCCAGCGTCCCATCCGGTCGAGCAGGGTTTCCAACTGGGCGGGCGTGTGGCGGGCCAGGCTCTCACACGGGTTGATGCCGCGGATGGCAAACTCCGGGGTTCCCTCCCCCGCTTCCTTTCCCGCAAGCGAGTCGTAAACGGCATACAGAACTCCCCGGGCATTGTCGGCTTCGATCCGCAGAAGCCCGTCCTCCCCGGCGCGGAAGCGATACCAATCCGTCGCGTCCCCGTGGAGGGCGACATCGAGTTCGCGTCCGGCAAGCTCGCGCGCGAAGGAGAGAATGGCGCTGGGGTCCATGAAACGAACTCAGCGGACGAAATCGCCAAACGTCTGACGGCGGGCCTCGTCCGCGCCCACAATGTCACTCCAGATCCCATGATCGGGAGCCAGTTTTCGTCGCAGGTCCATGAGGCGGCGGTATTGGCGGTCGAACTCCTCCCGGGTGCCGACGCCCTTTTTTGCGGCGTCATAGGCGGCCATGGTATCACGAAACGCGCGGGCTTCCTCGAGTCCGTTTTGCAGGAATTCCACCCTGGCCAGAGCCTCGGGGTCCGTCGTTCCGATCAACTGCCGGGCCTCGTCCAGCAGCTTCCCGGCGGGTGCGAGAACGTCGTCCGGATACAGGTGCGGCATCGCCTGACGGAAGACGTTCGAGTCCGCCTGGACCTTGTCCGCCTTGATCAATGCGCCCAGTTCTCCCTTTTGCGCGCCCATTTGTTCGTAGTCCGGACTGAGTTTTTCCCAATATGCCAGATACTCGCGGATTCGGGGCGCGCCCCTGCCAAAGGCCGAGGTGTATTCGGAAAGAATCTCATCGGCGGAAAGATCGGGGCGGCTCATCAGACGGGCCGCAAGGTAGTAGTTCGGCCCCTGTGTCCCCCAGTAACCGACGAGGTAGTCCATGATAACTCCGGCCAGTCCGTTCTTCCAGGCAAAGTGGAAAAAGTCCGCCGTCTCGTGCAGGGGCAGATACGGCGCATCGGCGCCACGGTGCCACCAGTTCGGGCGGAGATAGAGTTTTTCGACCCCCGCCGCCCGCCAGCCCTTCCACTGTTCGTAGTCGAAGAAGGTGGGCACGAGGCCGATGATCATTTTCGCCTTGAGCGGACGTTCCGCCGGGGGCGGGTTGCGATAAAGCGAATAGGCCAGACATCCCAGGGTGACGTTCGGATTGATTTGTCTGAGCCGCTCATGCAGCCGGTTCCAAAACTCCACGTAGCGCGCCGTCAGGTCCGGCTGCGCTTGAAACGGCACCACCTGCCACATGGCGGCGGGATTCTGGTTTTGGGGGATGTCCCAGGCGCGGGAGGCTTCTCCGACATCGAAGCCGCTGCCGTCGTTGGGGGTGATGTTCCAATAATCCGGCGCCCCCGCCGCCTGATAATCGCGGGCGATCTGCTCGATTACGGCGGGATTCGAGAGGCGGAGTTTCACGCGCTCCGCGCGCGGCCAGGGCTGCTGGAAACCGGGGGGCGTCTCGGCGAAGTAGTCGGGATGGTTTTTTCCATGCTTCGCCCACCAATCCTGGAAGGAATGTCCCATGGCATGGGTGTCGCGGCTTCCGCCCTGGTGGTTCTCCGCCCAATCAAAGGCCTCCCGTCCGATACGGCGTTGCTCCGGGGTCTTCGCTGCCGTCACGAGTGCCTTCGGCACCCAAAAATTTCGAACCGAGAGCGCGGGCTGATGGGTCACATCCATCTCCGGAATGGCAAGGCGGTCCCGCTTCGGAACATGGGTGCCCAACTCCCCCGGCCACAACCAGCGCACGCCCAACTGTTCCTCGAGGATCGCATTGAGAGCCCAGCGGGTCGGACGGGAGGAAACCCTGCCCGCGTCCGACGTGGACGGTTCCCGTCCGAGAATGAAGAGCGTGTTTCCCTTTGTCAGCATCCGGTATCCCTCCTCGGGGATGCCGTCCATCGTGAGCCCGGCCTCGGACGCAAGACGCGTCGCACCCAGGGAAATCCGCGCGGTGTCAGGCGGCAGCTTCGCCGCCTCCGGGAGAATCGGAATTTTTGCGCCCGTCGAACGCTCCACGAGGCGCACGAATTGCTCCCCCGCCGCGCGGACGCCCGCGTTGGCCTTGTCGGCCATCACCACCACGGAACGCGCCTTGCCGCCTTGAACCAACACCACGGCATCCGGGCGCGTGTTCCGGCTGTCCTGACAGGCGACAAGGAGACAGGCCAGGACGACCGAAACCCAGGCATTGAAGGCGAGCGGGAAGGAGATTCTCATGGGCGATAGCGGGCATGCCACATGGCCCGATAAAAGGGATCATTCCAGGCTTCCAGATAGCCCTTGAGTTCCCTGGTGAAGGGCGCCACATGCCCGTCGGCATAAAGAAAATTCGGATGCCCATCATGGCGCGTTGTCACGCCGCACAACGTCATATTTGACAAACTCGAGGAAATAATCCAACCCGCACCCTGGGTGTCCGACGCCAGGACATATTGCGAGGGAGACACCACGGAGGCGAGGGCAAGGCGGCCGCGGTTCGGCTCGGCCGCGGTGTTCATCAACTCCTGGTTCAGGCCGTAAAACAGCCCCTGATCGGACACCGAGCCCGGGGGCTTTTTGGCGGGACAACGAAACGCGGATTTGCTCGCCGTGGCCTTGGTCCACTTCGTCCAATTCGGCGTCAGATAGGGGTCCAGCTCGGTTTGCCAGCGCACGGTTTCCTTGCCGTTGGAATCATAGGTGTTGTTGACGAGAAACCCGTCGTGTTCTCCGGCGTGCGAATGGATGGCCGCCCCCAGACTGCGGAGATTGGAAAGACAGCCCACGGTTCGCGCCCGCTCCATGGCCTTGCCAACCCCGGAAATCAAAAGACTTCCCAGGACGGCGATGATTGCGACGGTCACGAGAATCTCCACAAGGGTGAACCCTCCCGTCCCACGGCGCGGAAAAGCAAACGGCATGCGTTCGGAGAGAGGCATGGGTGGTCAGATCAGATCATCGAACTTCTGTGCATCCGGGTTCAGCGGAAGAAGGCTGTCAATTTCCACGGGCTGACCCGAGTCCAGGGAGTGATTGACCGCCACCCCGATCAGCAGGGATGCGGCGCCCTGTTCATGCCCGGCGTTGCGCCCCAGGGGATCCACCGGCGGATTCGCGGCAAAGAGTTGTTCCTGCAGCAACATGTCGCTGCCTCCGTGGCTGCCTTGTCCCGTCAGGACCGGCACATCATATCCCCGGGAAAACAGGGGAATCACCCGGATGTCCATCCGGACTCCCCCGTGCTCGATTTCCTTCCGACCGTCCTTGTCCCGCACGTCCGGATACTTGGTCTCGGTGTATTCAATGCGTCCTCCGTCCCCGGTGAGCGCGACACGACAACCCTCGATGGGACAGAACGCATTCAGCGTGTAGGATGCGATGGCGGACGAACGGTATTTGATCAACACGCTCAGCGAGTCCTCGATGTCGATGCCATCGCGAAAGACATTGCGGTCGCGGATGTAACCGCTCTCCGCCTCCGCGTCCTTGTAGAGCGCCTTCAGGCGCGGGTCCGCATCCAGGTCCAGTTGAAACGGGTCATTGGGAGCGACAGCGGCTCCGGTATAGCGCTCGTAACCGGTTCGATCCCCCTCGCCGCGCCGCACCGCGTTCGCCTTTCCGTAGAACGCGAGTTCGCCGAACGCGAACACCCGGGCCGGAATGTCATTCACCCACCAGTTGATCAGATCAAAGTGATGGGTGGACTTGTGAATCTGCAACCCCCCGGACGCGCTCTTCTCGCTGTGCCAGCGCCGGAAATAATCCGCCCCATGCGAGGTGTTCAACATCTCCTCGAACTGCACGTGACGCACCGTGCCAATCACCCCCGAGTCCACCAACTCCCGCACCCGGGCCGGACCCGGCATCCAGCGGCAGTTGAACGTGGTTCGCACCGTCTTCCCCGAGCGTTTGACCGCATCGAAGATCGCCCGGCACTTCACGCTGTCGGTGGTGATCGGTTTTTCCGAAATCACATCCCGCCCCATGTCCAGCGCACGGATGATGTATTCGTGGTGCGAGGTGTCGGGTGTGCAGACAATGACCGTGTCCGGCCGCTGCTCCCGAATCATCTTTTCAAAATCCTCCGCGGCATAGGCCGGGATCGCGGCGGCGCCGTATTCCCGGACGATCCGGTCGAGATGGAAACGCATCCGCGTGGGGCTCGCGTCACAAAGTCCGACCACGGTGCTGGACTCCGCAAAATCCTTGAGGATCGGGTCCAAAAAGTTCACGACCCGCGCGCCCGTGCCGACGATGACAAAGCGCTTCCGGTCCCCCGAAGAGAACCCGGCACAAGGCGAACCGACGGCCTCTTTCTGAAGGGTTTCCTCCGGGAATGCAGTCAGGGCGCTCATGGATGATTATTGCAACGTTCCAACTCTCCGTTTCGCAAGGGCTATTGCATGGTCACATTTACTGATCGAACCGCAAAGGCCCGGCGATTGCCCGCAATGCTGAAACCGAGACTCCGCAGCGTCTCCGCGCGCGCCAGGGGCAGTGTTCCCTCAATGTTCTGGGAGTTGATTTGAAGTGAGGCCGAGCCTGCGGAGAAATCCAGAACGATCCGCACCTTGACAGGAGTTTCCATGGCCAGCGAAGACTCGATCCTCCGGCTCGCTTCCCCCGCCGTGGCCAGCAGACCTCCGTTGGCACCGATCTGGAGATAATACAAAAGCTCGTTCTTGGAGCCTCGAAAGTTGATGGAGGCGTTGCCGCTCTGTCCGGACGTTTCAAAGAGAATCTCCGCCTCGAAAACCACGATGCCCGGATTGGGGAGACCCACCCCGGCAAAAACAAAATCCGCCGCACACTCCCCATCTGGGGATTCCTTCCGCAGGACCAGCGAGCGCCCCTCGAACGTGCCGGACCCATTGGTGAAATTCTCCTCCACCGCCACCTGGTTCGGCTCCGCCACGGTCACTCGATTGGGCACCGAAATCGGCATGGCAACCCCGGTCCCGGCGGCGAGGACTCCTGCGGGAAGTCCCTCCAAATCAAGTTGGACAACCACTTCCCCTTCCGCCATCGCCAACGCAACACTCAGAATCGGGACGAGGAAAGCAACAAACAAGGGCCGGACAAATGACTTTCTCAACAATGAAAATTCGCGGAATTTCATCAGGAGGTTTTTCTTCATGGAGCAAATCTTTCCCGCAATTTTTAAGAGAGACTCTCGGCGCTGTCAATGATTTGTTAGTTCGTTCTAACAAGCCCTCCAATCCTGACGATCCCCCTTGGCAGTGAGGTTGTCGGGATTGGGGAAAGGCGGGCTCTGAACTTTTTGATCGCCAGAGTGCCCCCTGAAAGGCAGCGATGGAGGGATGTCAACGCCCCAAAATACGATCGCGATCATTTACGACTATGATCAAACGCTGTCTCCGACCTACATGCAGGACGAAGCCCTTTTTCCGGAGTTTGGCATCAATCCCGCCAGCTTTTGGCAGCGTTGCGGGGAACTGGTGAGCGGACAGGGATACGACAACGAGCTTGCCTACATGAAGGTTCTTCTCGACTGCCTCGAGATGGATCGTCCAACGAATGCGCGGCTGATGGCACTCGGGCAGCGGTTGAATTTCTACAAGGGGCTTCCAGAAATGTTCGAGGAATTCCGCAGTGGACTATTGAACGAGGATCAGGAAGCCCACGGGATCAATGTCGAGCATTACATCGTCTCCTCGGGTCTGAAGGCACTGATCGAAGGCAGTCGGCTCGCGCCCTACATCCGGAAAATTTTTGGTTGCGAGTTTGCGGTGGACGAGCGGGATCGGATCACATTTCCGAAGCGCGTCATCAGCCACACGCAGAAAACCCAGTTTTTGTTCCGCATTAACAAAGGGATGCTGGAGATGGACGAGGACGTGAACGACCACATGTCTCCGGAGTTAAGGCCGGTTCCGTTCCAGAACATGATTTACGTCGGCGACGGTCCCACCGATGTGCCGTGTTTCACCGTCATGCGCAAGAACGGAGGGCAGGCCATCGCCGTTTACAATTCCGAAGATCCCACGCGTTCGAGCTTCAAGAAGTGCTATCAACTCTGCACGCATGCGGACCGGGTGAAGAATATCGCGCCATCCGATTACCGGCAGGGGAGTCACCTTCGCCTCCTGTTGGAAGAAATGGTGCAGGAAATTGCGAATCGAATTGTCCAGCGCAGGAGGGATGATCTGGAGGCGGGCATGGTGAAGGCGCCGAAATTCTGAAGGTGGCCACCACCCCCGGGACGAAAAGCCCTATGAATTTTGCAGGCGCGAGATTCTTTCGTCTTCCCGGGCGTGGAGGGCATGCCGGTTTTTCTTCCAAAGGAGAAGTGCAATGCCCCCGAGGACACCGGGTAAAAGAAGCATCCAAGCCCAGAGGGGGAGACGGAACTTCCACGCCGTGCGGGTTGCGATTTGAAAGGCTGGCGACACGGCGGCGGGGGCGTCATTCTCATCGAGCGAAACGATTCGGATTGTCCAGAAGGATCCGGCCGGCAGATTCCCGAACCGGGCGGCCGCCGTCCCATCGGTGCGCGTGATTTTGGCCTCGGGCCAGGGGAGCCAATCGATGACCACCCGTCCTTCCCTGCCGGGAGAGAGTTTTCTCCGCTCGACCCGGAACCCCGAAATCTCCGGTGAGGGCACATCCCAACGGATTTCCACTTCATGGGTTTTTGCGCTGACCAGACGGGCGGATTCCACCGCTGGAACTTTTCCGGATGGAGGGGAAACCGGTGACGGCTGGGGGTCGGTGGGAAGCCTGAGGAAATCTTCCACCGGGACGGCTGCGCGGTTCTCCGCCGGGGCCGGCAGCTTGAGGGAAATCTCCACGGGTTTTCCGCCGGGGGATTGGAGCCGGAGGATCCCCTCCGAGAGGTGTGAGGGGGATTTTTCCGCAAGGATCTCAAACGCCTGTTCGCTTCCCCCGGCCAAAAGAATGTTCGAAGGATCCGGCAGGATTTGAATCCCCGGGGGAGCAAGGATTTCGAGAGTGGTCTTTGCGCCGCCGGTATTCCTGACCAGGAAGCGGCCATGAAGCATTCGGCCATTTTCCTTGATGCCCAGTTTCAACTCCCGTTCCGGAGTGACGCTCAGCCTGGCTGGAGCCGGAAAAATCCGAACAGGCAGATGGGCCGAAAAGTTTCCACTCCGGACCTCCACTTCCTGTTCGACGTTCAGGGACGGGGGAGCCTGGACGTCCACGCGCAGGGGAGACGCGGCGTCGGGGGGGAGAAGGATTTCCTTGGGTGCCTTCAAAAAATCCGGCCAATTGATCGTTACCACCCGCTCAACAGACGAGTGGTTGGCAAAGGTGATCGTGGTGGTTCCCTTCTCCCGTTCCTCCGGCGAGACGACCACCCCTTCTTTCGGCCAGGTGACGGGCGCCATGCCAGTTCCCCGAAGCGTCACGAAGGCCTGGGGATCCTGCCCGATTGGAATTCTGTCGCTGAAGTCGCGCTCTTCCTCGGGGGCAAACAGGATCGGAACGCTGGACTCCGTGCCGGCCGGCACACGAAACTCGGGAGATTTTCCGGTGCGCCAGGGAGGATTCGGACTTAACGTGCCCAGCGCAACGCCGCCGCCTGAGTTTTTAATCGTCAGCAAACGTTCCTCCTCATCGCCCAAGAACACCGTTCCAAAGTCGAGTTCCAGCGGATGTTCGAGAACCGCAGGCCGCTCGATGAGACGGATCCAGATGGTCGCCGACGCGGAAACCGCAGAGTCCACCGATTGAGCCGCAAAGGAAAAAAAATCATCCCCCGGCCTCACCTTGGGATCCGGCGTATAAATAATGACAGCGGAGTTGCGGGTGATCCGACGCAGGCCACTCAATTTACCGCTTCTGGGATTTTTGCGGATGAGGAAGGACAGGGGCTCCGCAATGCGCCCGGCCAAATGAAGGGTGATTTCCACCGGTTGATCGAGAAAAGCCGTGGTGGTCCCGGTCTTTGCCATGGGAGGCGGGGGAAGGACTTCTTCCTTCTCCCTCGAATATCCGGGCACCGCCCACATCAGGGCCAGCGAAAGAAGAATTCCTGTGTGTGCCGAGCGCATCGAATCCTGTCCATCCAATCAGGATTTCCGCAATGCTCAAGACTCTCTCAAGACTCTCAATCAACGCGGTTGGCAGGGCGGTTGGTTTGAAACCAGCGGAACCGGATCGGGCAAAGGGGAAAAGGGATTTCTCCAGCAATTCCAGCAATTTTTCCCATTACGGGAATCTCCTTGCTTCAAAACGCATTCCATGAGACAGACTGGAGGCTTCCCGGCTCCACGGTCTCTTGGGGTCGAAGCAGAAAAAACAAGGGGTTGTAGCTCAGTTGGTAGAGCACCGCGTTCGCAATGCGGGGGTCAGGGGTTCGAATCCCCTCAGCTCCATTTCCCTTTTAGAGTTTGTGCCCGCAGCGGGAGCCTGCTAGGTTCCGGCACACATTCGGGCAGTTAGCTCAGCGGTAGAGCGGTAGTTTTACACACTATTGGTCGGGGGTTCGATCCCCTCACTGCCCATTCCCTGAAAATCATGAAATTCCAAACCGGACAGACGAGTGCGACGCCGTTGTATTTCAACGTCACGTCCTTTGTGGATATCCTGATGGTGTTGGTCATTTTCATGCTCGTGGCCTGGTCCACCGCTCGGATTGAGTCCGATGTGGGGATCCAGTTGCCCACGTCCAGTTCGTCCACTCCACGGAATCCGTCGCCGGTTCCCGTGATCGTCAATGTGCGGGCCGATGGCGGCATGTCGGTCAACCAAAAGCCGATCACCGATGAGGAGTTGATCCAGATGCTGGGGAAACTGGCGCAGCTTCAGCCCGGGCAGGTGGCGGTTGTCCGCGCGGACCGCCAGGTTCCTTACGAACGGGTGCTCAAGGTGCTCGATTATTGTCGCGAGGCCGGGATCAGCCAGGTGGGATTCAGTGCGTTGATCGCCACCCCGGACTCCAAAAATTAAGCGAATTTCCTGCGGTCGGCAGACGGCAACTGCGGCCGCCGCGATTCGCCGCTTGTGGATTGTGCCCGAGTTGGCATGGGGATTGCTTTGTCCTGTTTGTGGACCAATGCGTCTGCAAACAACAAATTCCTATGTTCAAAAACAAACATTCCCTGGCAGCACTGGTCTGTGCGCTCCTTGCAATCGGATCGTTTCTCGGTCCAAAACCTGCGTTCGCGCAGGATACCGTCGGTCCAGTGTCCGGCACCCCGGTGGAGCCCACCCTTGAGCAGCGTCTTGCGGATCTCGAGGCCTACGTAAACAACTCCGCGCGAACGGAGGGCGTGGCATCGAAGATCGCCGGGCCCGGACCCGGGCATAATGCCTGGCAGATGACGAGCACGGCTCTGGTGTTGTTTATGACACTGCCCGGGCTGGCTCTGTTTTATGGGGGGCTCGTCCGCTCGAAAAATGTGCTTTCGGTCCTGGCCATGTGCCTCGGCAGCGCCGGACTTGTCACGATTCTCTGGTTTCTTGTCGGCTACAGTCTGACGTTTTCCGGCGGGAATGCCTTCCTCGGAGATCTTGCCCAGGCGTGCTTCAACGGCATGAAACCAGGCAATGTGGGAGCCGGATACTATTGGATTTCGGATTATGTTTGGGCGATGTTCCAGCTCACCTTCGCCATCATTACGCCCGCGCTCATTTTCGGAGCCACGGCCGAGCGCATGAAGTTCTCAGCGGTGCTCCTTTTTACCGGACTCTGGATGTTTGTGGTGTATTTTCCCCTTGCGCACATGGTCTGGGCGCCGAACGGCTTCATGTGTGGCCCCCTGAATGCGAATGCCGGCATCAAGGCGATCGATTTTGCCGGTGGCACGGTCGTTCACATGAGTTCCGGCTGGTCCGCGCTTGTTCTGTGCATGATTCTCGGACCCCGTCTTGGGTTTGGAAGGGAACCCATGCCGCCACACTCCATGGTGCTTTGCATGGTTGGCACCGGGATGCTCTTTGTCGGCTGGTTTGGGTTCAACGCCGGATCCGCGCTCGGAGCGGATGCAATTGCCTCAAACGCCTTCACGACCACCTTCCTCTGCGCGGCGACGGCTGGTTTTGTCTGGGCGGTTGCGGAGTGGATCTTCAAGGGCAAGCCCAGCGTGCTGGGGTTCTGTTCGGGGATTGTGGGCGGGCTGGTTGTCATTACACCGGCTGCCGGATTTGTCACACCCGCCGGTGCCATGATCATGGCGGTAGCCGCCGGGATTGTGCCGTTTTTCGCCGTGGTTTATATGAAAAAAATGTTCGGCTATGACGACGCCCTGGACACATTTGGAGTTCATGGCGTCGGCGGGACCATGGGAGCCATCCTGACCGGAGTCCTCGCCAGCGCGGAGGCCAATCCCGTCGTCGAGGGGCTCCGGGCCGGACTGGTTCTCAATCAATTGAAAGCCGTTTTTGTGACAGTGGCCCTGTCGGTGGCTGCCACAACCGTGATCGGATTTCTCATCAAATGGACCATTGGGCTGCGGCCTTCTTCGGAATCTGAAACTCATGGCCTGGATACCACGGACCATGGCGAAGAGGGCTATCTTCTTGACTAAGACAAACCCTCAAAGCAATCGAAAGGAAACCCACACCATGAAAAAAGTCGAAGCAATCATCAAGCCGTTCAAGCTGGAAGAAGTGAAAGACGCGCTGGCCGATCTCGGGATCGAAGGGATGACGGTCAGCGAGGTCAAGGGATTCGGACGCCAGAAAGGGCATACGGAAATCTACCGCGGCAGCGAATACACGGTGGACTTTCTTCCCAAAATCAAAATCGAGGTCGTCATCACCGATTCCACCCTGGAGAGTGCGCTGGCAGCGATCGTAAAAGCGGCAAAGACCGGGAAGATCGGTGACGGCAAGGTCTTTGTCTCTCCGGTCGAGGAAGCGGTCCGTATTCGGACAGACGAGACCGGCGACAAAGCGGTGTAGTTGACTTTCCCGATTGATGATCGGGTCATCGGGATTTCTGGAGAAAGTTGTCCTCGACGGGAGGACGATAATTCTTGTCCCCACCGAGCCGGTTCCACTCCCGATACACAAGGATCATCATCAGGGCGGCGAGGGACATGAATACCGAATTCCACACAGGAACAAACCGATAGTAGAAATCCCCCTGATTGGAATACCGCCCCTTGAGAGCATCCAAAAAGAGCCCGCTCAAAACTCCCCCCAGACTTATCCCCAGAGCGGAACACATGGCATTTGCCGAACAAAATTGGCCGAACTGTTCGTGGGGAAACAATCGCATGACGAGAGGCAGGCTGGCGGCTGTGTTTGCCGCCAGGATGGGAATTGAGACTCCCAACAAGGAGGCATAAATCCAGAAGGCAACGTCTCTTGGAAAATCATAAAAGAGAAAGACCCACTGGAAAATGGTGATCGTGCAGAATGCGATCTGGGCGATAATCGTCACGCGCAAAGGATGATATCGGTCCACCAAGGCTCCCATGGGATACAGGAGCAACATGCCGACAATTGCCGAAAATCCCGCGACCTTCCCAACCTCGTCAATGGTGAGTCCGATGGAAAACGCCATGAAAATTGAGAAGACATTTATGGCGCCACTGATTCCAGCCAGCGCGGAGTAGGCGAAGAGTCTTCGGAAGATTCGATGACTAAAACACTCCGAAAAGAACACTCTGATGACCGCCAAGGGGGAGCGAACCTGCGTCAGCCTTGCATCCGGCGGAGGATATTCCCCCTCCTTGACATTTAATCCCATCAAAAGAAAAGCGGTTCCATAGAGGACAGCAGCGGCGAGAAAAATGACGGCGGTGTGAGACTCCGCATACTTGAAAAAGAATATGTTGAACATTGCCCCCGCCAGGGCGCCAATGACGCGGAAGAGTCCCAGAAATCTCCCCATGAAGGGCGTCGGCACCACGTCCTTGAACAAATAATAAAAAATCGTCGCAACAAAGAGTTCGAAGAATCGGAAGAGAACAATCAACACGCAAATCACGCCGACGGTCATCATCGCCGGGGTAAGATGAGGCACCCAATCCCCCATCCACGCATGGAGTTGGCGACCGATCTCTCGCGAAAATCCCATCAAAACCAGAAAGAACGAGATGAAGGGAGCCGAATACAGGAGAAACGGAATGCGTCGTCCCCTTCGCCCACGATGGCGGTCGCTGATCGTGCTGATGATTGGATTGAGAAAGAAGTTCATCAGGTTCGGAATCGTCGTGATGACGAGTGCCGTCACGGTATTGGGTGCGCCCTCGGACTTGAGGACCAACGGCAGGATGTTTGGCCAGATGCCCTCCATGAGGGTGAAACAAAAGTCCCCCCAAAGGAGCCACGCAAAAAGCGTAAAGAGCCCGGCTTTCGTATAAACCAGTGTGCCACAATGGTAGCGCCCCCCCTCTGGGCGATCAGTGGCTTTGCCGTCCAGGCAGATTTTGTTCATGGGATGCTCCGAGTCGCAGCGGGCGAACAATTTCAGACGTCTGACGAAGCCCTCAACAGACGGCGGAGATAATCCAGATCTTCCCGCAGAAATTCCTCGCGGTCCCCAGCCCGCGGAGCTTCCAGACACAGCGGTCCGTCGTATCCCGCCTTTCGGAGATGTCCGAGTTGGTCGCGGATGTTCAGGATTCCACCACTCAGGCTGCTGACGGCGACGAACTGGGGCGGCGGAACAAGGAGGTTTTTGAGATGAACGTAGAAAAGATGGTCCCCGGCACTCTGGATCACCTCCGAAAAAGCGGGAGCCTTGGGAAACAACATCAGGTTCGCGTGATCCCACAGGACGCCGACGTGCGTCGAGGCGATGCCCCGCACCAGCCGCAGCGTCGCCTCCACCGAATCATGCAAATAGAGGCCATGCGTCTCAAAGGCAAATCGGAAGCCCAGGTCTCCGGCGAGGGCGCCGAGGCGGCGGAATCCCGCGATGGCCGCCTCCCATTGTGCGTCGGTGGCCAGTGCGGAGCCGTGACGCGCATAGTCGTAAACGGACTGTGCGGGGTCGGGGTTGCGAAGGTCCCCCGTGAAGGTGTTCACGATCCGCAGCGGAAACCGTCCGGCGGCTTTGCGAAAAAATTTCTCCGCCGCTTCGATCTCCCGCTCGTGCCGCGCGGCGTCTTCGCCCATCAAATCAACACCCGGTGCGCCAAAGCTGATCCACTCGAGAGGATGACGGTCAACAGCCCGCGACACTTCATCCAAATAATCCAGATCGCTTCCTGGAAATCCCCCGGGTTTGCGACGGAACTCGATGCCGTCGGCACCGAGTTCCTTCGTGATTTTGCAGGCCCGATCAAGCGACTGGCCCTGCTCGAAGTAGTTGATGTGAATGAGGACCGGAATCATTTGACGCTCCGGAAAAAGTTCCAGCCTCCAAGCGTTGCGGGATCCCCCGGATCCCCTTCCAGCAACTCCTCGGCGTGCTCGGCCACCTTGCGAAAGGCGTTTGCGTATTCCCGAATCTGCTCCTTCCGGAAATGCTTGAACCACGGGATGTGAAAGACTTCGTGCCCGATCCGTTCGGCCACAGGCAATGTGCCGAGGGGTTGTCGCAAATCCCGGCTGGAATTTGCGATCCGTGTGGGTTTTCCATGACCATAAATGTCCGCATCATTGAAGAGCGGATGGGTGTGCAGTGCCTTGTTGCAGCCTGGTCCAATCGAGACCCCTTCCGCGCCCACCGCCTGGCAATACCGGGAAATCGAGAGTCCTCCGAGCTTCTGCGAATCGTAGATTCCGTGGCAACCATACCAACCCGCCATGTTGGACCCAGTCGCCTCATCCACCCGGTGGGCAATCAGCCCGGGCACATCTTCAAGGAGGTCCCAGAAGTAATTCATCGCCCTGCGGATTTCGGCGCACCGTTTGTCATAGTGGCGGAGTTGCACCCGGCCCATAGCCGAGCTGAGTTGGTGCATGCGATTCTTGAAACCTCCCAGCGGCAAATCCGCCCATGCCCTCAGCGACTTGGTGGGGATGTCCTTCGAGTAACGTTCGTAATGTCCAAAGGCGACGGCGCGATCATAGATTTCCTGATCGTTGGTCGTGAGCATCCCTCCCTCCCCAATGGCAAAGGATTTTCCGCACATGAGCGAATAGCCCGAAACGTGACCGAGAGATCCCACTTTCCTCCCCTTGTAGAGCCCGCCCTGGGCGTGGGACACGTCCTCAATGACCTTCAAACCATGACGATTTGCAACGGCCATGATCTCGTCCATGTCCGCCGGATACCCCAGATAGTGGACCACGACAATCGCCTTGGTTTTTGGGCTGAGGTGACGCTCGATATCCTTGGGATCAAGGCAGAGCGTGCGCGGATCAATGTCCGCAAAGACCACTGTTCCGCCAAGCGTGTAAACCGGCAAGGCGGAGGCCCAGTAGGTGGTCGTCGGGCAGATGATTTCGTCGCCGGGACCGATTCCCACTCCAAACATGGCGGCCAGGAGCGACGCCGTGCCATTGTTGAATCCCAGCGCATGCTTCACGCCCATCCACTCGGCAAATTCCTTTTCAAATTTTTGAGTGACGTCCGTCCCGCTCATGTTGCGGGCGCGCACGACTTCCAGAATGGCGGCTTCATCCTCCTCCGTAATGATCGGCCAGGCAAACATGTCGTCCATGGGCAGAGTTACGGATTTCGGGCCGCCGAGCAGGGCGAGCGGGGATTGTGTGGTTGTTGTTTTCATAGGATTAGATGGCAAGGGTTTGAAGGTCTTCGGGGGTCAGCGCCCGTTGGTAAAAGCGCACATCGCGCAGGGCTCCGGAAAAGGCATGTCCAATGGCCGCGCCGCCGATGGTGAGGGGTTTGGCGGTGTTCATGTTCCAGGTGCCCGGAACCGGACTGCCGGCCACTTTTTTCCCATCCAGATAAACCGCCACTTCATTTCCCGTGCGCACCGCCGCCAGATGGCGCCACCCCGACGGCAGCGCATGGTCGTGCGTCGCCACCGCACCGGCGCAGCGCCGCATCACTTTTCCCTGGGGCAGGGAACCCGCGAACAGCGCGCCCTGATGCACCGCCATGGACCACGCGCGGCGCAGATGGTGGCCGGGGTGATTGTCGATGTTGCCAAAATAGGTGAAACTGTCGCCGTCCATCCGGAAGATGTTCGCCATGGGCAGCGTGCCGAAGTACGCCTTGCCGTTGTAGAGCGAGGCCGCCATCACTTCGCGCTCGTAACCCACCATGCCGCGAATCTTCCATTCGGTGCCGCCTTCATAACGAACGATGTGACACTCCGGCCATGTGCCGACCAGCAGGCGTCCCTGATGGGTGAGGGCACAATACGTCTGCGTGGAAAGCGGAGGATCGCCGATCCATGTCCAGTCCGTTCCGTCCTCATAACGATACGCCCCCCCGCCATTGATCAGGGCCAGCAGCCGTCCTTCGTGAATCGTCAGCGACATGATGCGCAGGTCGGGGCCGACCGGCTTCCAATTTTTCCCGCCCTCGTAACGAAACAATCCGCGCCGATGATGGCTGGTCGCATAGAGGTTGCCGCGGAAGACGGTTAGACAGTTGGTGTCATCGGCCTGATTGCTTTCTCCGGTCAGGGTGTCGGGATCATCCGGTGCGGCTCCCTCCAGTCCAGGATGGCCGCAATCCTTCCAGGTGCCATCCGAGGTGATGCGATAGACCGGACCGCCGGAGCGGATGTTTTGTGCCATGCCGAGCTGTGAGCCGCGCGGATTATACCGTCCCGAGGCGGCAAAGAGGTCACCGTCAAAGCAGGTCAGTGATCCCATGGAATTGCAGCCCGCCGGGGGGGCGCCGAGATCGCTCCAGCTCTTCCCGCCCTCATACTGCCAGACATGCCCGGTCCGGCCTTCGCCATTCTCGAAGGTTCCGGCAAAAAGATGACCATTCATGGCGAGCAGCGCGCAAATTTTCACCGCCTGTCCTGGTGTCCCGCAATCCTGCCAGGCTTCTTCGACATAAGCCTCGTCGATTCCAAATTGAATCTGCCGGTAATTCGGCTGGGTGGTCACGGTCGTTCCGGTCTGTGTCGAGACCACGAGGTTGAATCCCTTACGGGCATCACCATCAAATTTGCTGATCAAATCCCCGACCACGTCCCCCCCTTGCGCACCGTCCTTCGTGTGCAGCCAGAGGCTGACGCTGAAGTCCCCGGTCCCCGGGCGCAGGGCTGGATGGTCGGCGATTTCCAAAGAACTCTTTGCTCCATGGAAAACCGCGGCGCGGCGTCCGTCGATGTCTTCATAAGTGATCTCGCGCGCCATGCCGATCAGGTCATGGGTCGAATGATTCCGGTGATCGGTTTCCAGCGGCCAGTGACCGGCGGGGTCCAGATGGGGTGTTGTCATAAGAGGTTAGGATTTTTTTGGGGGGCGGGAACCAGCTTTTCCGCATTGCGCCAGTAGATGTCGGCGACGGTCTCCGCATCGAGATTGAGCGTGGAAAGAAAATCGTGGAGTTCCTGACCGTAGTAATCGCGGGCAAAAAGCAGCTTCTTGGAAAAATCCTTCAGGAATTTTTTGGCATGGTCCGGATCGCGTTCGAGAGCGAAGCGCGCCGAGCCGGCGGAAAGATCGGCGGAGAGATTATCATATTTTTCCAACAACCGGTGGATGCGTCCCGGCGCCTGCACAGGTCCCTTGGGATAGACGTCGTGTGCGGTGTCCGCATCGGCGGAAATTTCCCGCCAGAATCCCGGTGCATGGCCGATGAACGTCGTCTCCGGACAGGCCACGAGTGCGCGCTCCAGATTGTCCACCGTGCCACCATACCAAAGATCGTAATAGGCAGGCTTCCCATTTTCATCGGGGAGGAACGGCACATCGAGATGCAGAACGACCGGCAGGCCAAGCTCTCCGGCCTGACGGAACAGCCGGATGCACCGGGGATCATCAAACGGAACCCGAAACTTCCACTCGCCGCAGACCTTGACGTCATACATCCCGGCTGCGGCCTTGAGCCGGTCGGCGGCGTCCCCTCGCAACGGATGCGGGCAGAAACCGAGAACAAAGCGGTCCGGGTAATGGTTTTTGGCGACGAGAAGGTCCTCAAGGGGAATGCCTTCGAGGGTTCCATCGGCGCGCACACGGGTCGGATTCAGCGCCTTGGTGTAGTGGGGTGCGTGCTCGTCCGGCGCGATCTCCCAGGTCAGCAGCCAGGCGTATTCAATGCGATGATCGTCCATGTCGGCGATCAATCCGGCGTCGTCGCGATTCCACCAGAATACATGCTGGTGGGTGTCTATGATGCGTGTGGGTGTTTTCATGAAATTTTGGAAAGGGTGTCGCGCAGAGGCGCGGAGGCGCGGAGATTGCGAGGGGAAAGGCGTTCGGGTTCTTCCAAGCCGTTGACGCAGCGGGTGATTTGCTCGACGGATTTCAGCAGGCTAGGCCCCAATTCGCGATGAACACAAATCGCAGCCTCAGTCCCCTTCGTTCCTATGTCATTTTCAATCATTCTTTTTTCCTCTTCTCTGACGGTTGGTTATGGGGTTAAAACGTCACGGATGGCCTGCTTGAGAGCGTGCTCGCTCTCCGGCGCGCAGAAGGCATCCCGGGGTTCGTAGCCGCCCTCGGCAAAGGATCGTTCCAGGCAAATGTATCCCGGCCCGAGATCGCCATAGGCCGCCACGCCCATCCAGGTGTCGTGGAGCAATTCCTGGGCAAAAAGCTGATATTCGATGAAGGCTTCACCGGGCAGATGAAGCAATGCGGCGCCCTTCCCGAAATGCAAGGCGGAAACGGTGATGGGTGTTTCGACGCGGTGCCGGTAGGTGAGTTCCAAAGCCGCGCGGCTGGCCTGTTTGGGATGCTCCCTGGCCGCACGAATGGCCGTCATCAATTGTTCATCCGTCACGTCCTCCCGGCCCGGCAGCCGCACGGGGGCGGTCCGCCATTCCAATTCCGGAACGGGCGAGTCTCCCGCCTGACGCTCCGCTTCCCGCATGGCGTCGAAAATTTTTCCGGCGAACAACGCGCGATTGTCCGCCACGCCGTCATTGTATTTTCCAGCGGTGATGTTTCCTCCGCAGCCGGTGAAATAGACATGCGGCACGCCTTCCTCCGCGATGAGGCGGTCCCGGGCGATGCCCGCAAAGTCCGTCGTGACGATGCCCGTTCCATCATAACTGGTCGGATGAATCGCATAATAATGCAGGGCCGCCAGTTTTCTTGTTCCCTGCCAAAAACTGACTGTTTGCAGCCAGGGATCGATGGTTCCCTCCGGCAGCGCCCGAATCTCCGCATCGAGGCAGCGGGTCCAGCGCACGCCCACCACTTTGCCATCCGCGCCGATGGGACGCCGGTTGCAGGCCAGCTCGCTCACCCGCGCGCGTCCGAAGCGCAGGCGGTCCACCGGTTCGAGGCGCTCCGCCGCCCTGCCCGCCGCCCGGGCCACCGCCGCGCGAATGTCGCGGCACCAGGCGGTCTGCATGATGACTTCCGGCCTGCCCTGTTCATCCAGCAAAGCCTGCGCCTCCTCGTCCGGCCAGGGGGCATCATGATTGTGCAGGCAATGAACCGCCACGCGCTCGGGGGTCGTTCCCACCGCCCCGGCAATCGCCTCGCACCAGCGGCGGTGCTCGAAGTTGCTGAGCTCCGCCCAGTCCAGAGCGCAAAGCACCATCGGCGACGTTCCATCCTCCGGCTCGATGATCACGCCATGCGCGGACAGGCGTTCGCTGACGGCAGTGGCCGCCGGATACCATCCCGCGCAAAGCGGATGGCCAAGGGGCGGGGTGATGTCCTGGGTGAAGTGGGCGATTTTCATAAGGGAAATGCGTTTCGTGCTGTGGTCAGGGGATAAGGTCTCGCGCGGAGGCGCAGGGGCGCAGAGGAGGGGGAAGGACGAAATTTGAAAACAATCCCTGCGTCTCCGCGCCTCCGCGCGAGTCTCTTCCTTCCGTTCGTCTGTATTGAAGTTGCGCCTTCATTCTTACTTGGAGATCAATCCCTCCATGAGAGCCAGAATGCGCGTTTCCCCATCTTCGCGGAAGCGGCTGGGGTGGCTCGAACGCAACAGGCAATCTCCCCCCTCATACCCGCCTTCCCGCCAAACGCGGTGCGACGGAAAATACGCTTCGGTGGGTGAGGCATAGGCGGAAACCCATGTCGTGTCCCAACCATGGCGTTCTTTGAGGGTCAGGGCATAGTCCACCGTCACTTCGCCGCTCAGGGCAATCCAAAGCAGCTCACCGATCCGGATCACCCACGCCGGGTATTCCAGAGAAACCGGCAGGCCTTCCGGGGAATGAAGCCGCGTCAGAAGGTCACGTCCCGAGCGGCGCATGTCCGCGTCGGGGTGCTGTTGAAGAGCCGCGATTTCCGCCTCGCCGGGAAGTTGGTCGTAGAAAAGCTCTGTGACCCCGTGATGAACAGTCAGCGGGCCGGACAATTCCCGCTCCTGTCCTGAATCATCGGTCGTGAGGGCCAGCTCCACCGCATCGGCCATGATCCCGCCATAGGCCCGGGACAGGGCCTCCTCCCGCCCGGGCAGCAGACGCGGCAGCGGGTTGATGTCCGCGCCGCAGCCGGGAATGAAAAATGCCGTTGCGCCCGGATGACGTTCCCCGATCGCCGCGCAGGCAAACCCCGGCCAGTCTCCGGAGATGTCATAATCCGCAAGGGATGTTGCATGACACGCATAGCCAAAGACGATCGCCTTCGTTTCCCCCTGTGCGCTCACCACCCGCAAAACGGGAATATCCTGATCCACCGGGCCGGGAAAATGGCGGCACCCGGGGCGCGCCCGGCGGCGATTGACACCGAAACCGGCTAGCCCCTGGGAAAACCCGAGGCGGGCAGGCTGCCGGTTCGCCAGCGCCTCTCCCACCGCTTCCACAATTTGTCCCACCATCCAGCGGTTGTGGGCTTCGACTTTGGCAATCTCCTCCGCTCCCCCCTCCATCCACACCGATGGCCAACTCGATGGCCCGGAATGGGTATGCGAGCAAAAAAGAATAAGCCTTTGACGGTCCCATCCGAACCGTGTGGCGCAGGTCTCTTCGATTTCCCGGGTCAGCTCACGGGAAAGCCCCACGTGATCCATCGCCACGATCACCACCCCGGCGTCGCCGGAGGCTTCCGTCAACGCGAGAGCCCTGGCAAAGAGCGGCGTCCGCACCGCCTCGAACGGACGGTCCCGAAAGCTGAATCCTCCCATCCAAATCGGCTCCCGTGGCGTCATATCCCGCACGGCCACCCCGGCCTGAAACGGCAACGTCTCGACGTGTTCTTTCATCGTCCACCTTCCTCAGGTTTCGCCTCCCGCTGCTGCAACGGATCGGGCGAAGTCCGAACGGCCAGGCTTCCAACCGCAGTGGCGCAGAAGGAATTTTTAGCCATGCCTCTCCTGCGTGTCTCTGCACGAGTTTCCCTCATCGTTCTCTCTCGATTTGATCCAGATCCATCAATGCGCGCAAAAGAACTCGCAGCCCGATAAAAAATGTGGGACGGTTCTGTCATGAACATTGTCACCGCAATTTTAAAACCGGAGGCAGATGGAACCCTGCATTTGCCAATACCGGAAGAGCTAAAATCGGATGAAATAAAAATTGTTGCCACTTTGGAGGCGGCTCCTTCCAAAGCATCAAGCATCGATCCCCTCCTTGGTATTTGGAAGGGACTTATCAAGTATAATCCAGGCTGGGACGAACCTCTGGAAGACTTTAAGGAGTATGTGGAATGATTGTACTGATGGACACGCAGGCACTCCTGTGGCGGGTTGAGGACAGCCCTCGCCTCTCCCCTTCCGCGAGGGCGATCATCAGCGATCCCTCCAACCATGCTCTCTACAGCGTTGCCAGCCTTTGGGAGATTACAATCAAAGTTGGACTTGGAAAATTGGAAACAAAGGAACCGCTTGATGTCCTGTTTTCGAGGATGGAAAGTCGTGCACCTCATCTGCGCCTTCCCCTGCTGACTCCTCATTTCTTGGAGTATGCCAAGCTGCCCCACCACCACCGTGATCCCTTTGATCGAATGATTATCGCTCAAGCCTTGAGCGAAAGTCTGATCGTCGTCGGAAGCGACGACGCGTTTGACGCCTATGGCGTTCAACGCATCTGGTGACCACACACCTCTCCATTTCGGAGACCCCACACACCTTCGATCTGCCATAATGTCGATATTAGCGAAGGAATCCATGCCTACCCCTTTCCGCCTTGCGTTTGTTCTTTCACAAAAACCAGACTGTATCGTGAGAGCCTTTTGGCGGGGACTTTGACAGAGAGTCGTCCATTCCCCTCCTCTGCGTCTCCGCGTCGCTGCGCGAGCCTATTTCTCATCACTTTCCTCCGCAGATTGCCGTTCTCCCTTGGCATTCAGCAATCCAATAAAACTATCCGGATGTGTGTTGATATAAACCGGGCCGGGCCGTCCGGCTTTGTCTCGGCGAAAGACGGTCTTCAGTGTGTAAGGCGCAGACGGACATTCCAGACGTCCCATGGCAGGATCCTCCTGCGCCCGCCGCAACGCCCGCTCCGCCCTCTCGCGGATCCGCTCACGCGCCACTTGTGGAGAAAGATGTCTCGCCGCCGTAAACGCCTTCTCCGCATCCTCCGCCGTCAAATCCAAGCCCTGATAAAAACTCAATCCCTCCTTCACAGAAACCGTTTCGATTCCGGGAACCAACGCCTGTGCCTCCTCACAGCCTGCTCTGTCTCCCGAGAGAAAAATCGAGCGGATCCCCAGTTCTGCCCCCATGTAAGCACAGCGCGCCATTTCGCCAATCGGGACACCATTCAGCGTCATCTCCAGCACACCGAAGCTGCCCGTATGCGTCAGATGCCCGCCCGGTGCGCCCGCCATCGCATGTTGCCCCACCCAGGCCATCACATCAAAACTTCGATCCATCCCGAGCCCCTCCGGATAAACCAAATGCGGATACGGTCCGGAAACCCATTCCGCCCGGGGATGCAATTTCTCCGGCATCAGTCCACCCCATCCATGCCCATCACAAACGACCACCCGATTGGCCCCCGCCGCCAAAAATCCCTCCACCGCCGCATTGGTTTCCAGCGTTAGAAGCTCCTTGGCCGTGTCATAATACCGCCCTGTCGGATAACACCAATCCAAAGAATCCCTCACCCCCGCCACCGCCTCCAAGTCGGTCATGAGATAGATGTTCACAATGCCTCCTTTAATGCGCTTTTTTGAAGGTTACGGATGCTTGAGCGGAAAGTCCGGCGGTCAGGTCCGATACCTTCACTTTCCATTCTCCGTCCGGATCGTTCCAGGCGGGATGAAACGTCAGGGTTCCCTGTCCATTTTCGAGACAGATCCAATCGCTGTCCTCGTGGATGTTGCCCTTGGGATCAATGATGTCGATGCGAACGGGTTGCAGCCCCTTGGCGGGCTGGCCCTTCGCGTCACGGAAATTGACGGACACGATGGAGGGCTCACCCAGATGGCCGGAGGTCTTGGCGGAGACGGCGATTTTGTCCAGCTTCTCGGGAGCGAGGGCGATGATGGTGCCGCCGAGCGCGTCCAGCTTCACGGGA
>JACSRU010000067.1 GCA_014879575.1 Chthoniobacterales bacterium
GGAGGCATAGGAATGGGTGAGGATGGCCAGCAAATCGCGCCAGGGAGCCTCTCTGGTGAGGGAGGAGCGGCGTTGCAGGCACGGAGGGTGCGGAGGGTGCGGAGAGTTCTCGTGTGATGGGGAAAGATTCGCGGGGAAGGGGAGACGGGGCGTTCTGACTTCCCCAACGTCGCCCGATGGTGCAGAGTGGGGGAGCATCGTGACCATTGCTCCTCATCCGACTTTTGACTCCCTGCTTGGTGCGGTGATTGCGGGTGGCTGGACCGCGCCTGGTCCTGCGCCGGAGCCCCGGCCGGTGGTGATTCCGTCGGTGCCCTTCAGCGACCATCTTCAGCTTCGCATCGCGGACCGGATCGGCGTTTGCATGGGACTCGAGTTTCTCACGCCGCGTGCTTTTGTGGCCCGTGCGGAGGAGAGCGATTCGGCAACCGGCTGGGAGCCGGAGAGCCTTGCCTGGAAAATCCTGCCCCGGATTGGCGGGCAGGCGAAACATCTCGGCGTGACGAATCCGTCCTCGCGGGACGCCTTCGCGCTGGCCTCGGCCCTGGCGGATCAGTTCGATCAGTATGCGCATTTCCGTCCGGACCTCCTCCGCCGCTGGATCAAGGGCGAGCCCGCCTTCCCGTCGCGCGCGTCGCAGGCGGTGAGGGACAGCGAGGCGTGGCAGCGGCGGCTCTTTGCCGACCTGCACGAGTCGGCACCGCATCCCCTCGAATCCCTCGACGCCCAGCGGAACGATGCGGATTTTCTCAGGCGGCTGAAACATCGTTTCCCCAGGCTCCTTGTTCTCGGGAGCGGAACGCTGGACCCGCTGCTGGTGGAAATGCTCGGCCTCCTGGCTGTGGCGGGCGGCGAGGTGACGATTCATGTGATTTTGCCCTCGCTGGAATATCTGGGCCATCTTCGCAGCCAGCGGGCACTGCCGGACGAGAAGGCGGACCCCGAGGAATTTCCGTCCGCTGACAGTCACCCCCTGCTGCAATCCATGGGCCGGCACGCCATTGGCACGTTCCTGCTCCTCGGCAAGCTTGACGACCAATACACCCATTGGCCGGAGCCGGGGCGAAGCGGTGGCCCACGCGGCACGCTGCTGGAAACCCTGCAATCCGACATCCGCGCCGTGGCTTTTCCGGAGCGGCAGGACCGGTCTTTCCCCGACCGCAGCCTTCGGATTCACTCATGCTTCGGCCCGCGCCGGGAAATGGAAACCGTGCGCGACGAAATTCTCCGCGCCTTCGAGGAATTGCCCGGCCTCATGCCGTCGGAGATTCATCTGGTGACGCCCTCGCTCGAAACCTATGCGCCGCTCGTTCCTGCCGTGCTCGGACAGGGGGATTGCCCGTTGGAGGTCCGTCTGATGGAGGAGAAAAAAATCCAGACCGCTCCGGTTCCCGAAGCCCTTCTGGCACTGCTCGATGTGGCGCGGGCCGGGCGCTTCGAGGCCAGTCGGTTGCTGGGCCTGCTCTCCCTCGAAGCGGTGCAGTCCGCGTGGGGAATGGTCGGCGACGACCGCGCGGAGGAATTTCTGCGCCGCCTCGTGATCGAAAGCGGACTCACGCAGTCTTTGGGTTCGGCGGACACTCCGGAGCCCGGCACGTGGATTTTCGCGCGGGAACGTCTGGTGGCGGGCGCGTGGTTCGGCATGGACGAGGGGGAGTGCTACCCGGACGGATCCTGCGTGCTGCCCGTCGCCGATCAACTCTCCGGCGACGACGAACTGCGGGAAAAATTTCTCTCCTGGCTCGCCACGTTGGAGGCCGTCCTGCGCGCATGGACGGTTCCCGCACCGCCCGCGGTCTGGAGTGTCCGGCTGTCCGACGCCTGCGGAACGCTCCTTTCCGGCGATGACGAGGCGATGCTCGCCCTCCGCAATCCGCTGGCTTTTTTGGGTGCCGTGGATGGCGCGGAGGCGGTGGATGCGGGCGTGGTGTTCGACTGGCTGGGCGCGCACACGGCGGAACATTCCCGCCGCGCGCGGGTGTCCGGCCGCATTTCCTTCGGTCACTTCCGCCACCTGCAAAACCTCCCCTGCCGCGTGCTCATCATGGTGGGCATGCAGGACGGCGCGTTTCCCGGTCAGAGCCGTCCGCCGGTGTGGGACCTGCTGCGTCACGATCCCCGCGCATGGGACCGGAACTCCCGCATTGACGACCGCCAGATGTTTCTCGACGCCCTGCTCGCTCCCCGCGACCGGCTCATCATCACGGCGGGCACCCGCAATCCCCGCACGGGAAAAACCGAGCCGTTTTCGTCCTGCGTGGACGAATTGCTGCGCGTGTGCGAGACGATGGGGGCGGCCCGCTCCGATCTCGTCACCGCCCACAGGCTCCAGCCATTTGCGGCGGAGTATTTTTCCCCGCCGCCCGCTTCGTTCGACCGCGATGCGCAGGCGGTCGGCGAGGTTCTGGCGGCGGGCCGCGTGGCTTCACGTCCGTTTTGTGATGCGGCATCCGGCACGACCGAGCCGCTTCCCGAGGAAATTCCCGTGGGCCGTCTGATCAAATTCTGGAAAGACCCGGCCGCCGTCTTCCTTGCCGCGCAGGGTGTCGTCCTGCCGCGTGAAGAGGTCGAGGACGAGTCGTTCGACCGCGCCCCCGTCGTGCTTGATGAGTTGATGGCCTGGACCGTGCGGCACGCCATCGTCGAGGAGGTCGCCTTTGATCGGGGAAATCTCGCGCGCGCGGAAGCCGTCCTGCGCGCCAACCGCAAGCTCCCTCCCGGGGCACTCGGCGGATGCGAATGGGGCGTCCGGCGCGACGAGGCCGAACCCCTCGCCACCGCCCTCCGCGGGCATCTCGGAGAAAAATCCCTGGTGGCATGGACCTCCCGTTCCGGTTCGCGCGTGGTCGGCGAAATCGCGCTGACGCGCTCCGGCGACGAACTGCTGGGTTTTCACGCGGGGGAATGCAAGAAGCCGAAACACTTTTTGGCTCCCTGGATTCATGCGGTGCTGTTCTCGGCCGCCGGCGAGCCGCTGCCGACGCGGTTGTTCGACCAGGCTAATCCCGAAGGGCGCGTGCTGCCCGCGATTCCGACCGAAGAGGCGACGGCCATGCTTGAGGTTCTGGTCGCGGGATTTTGCGAAGGCCGGATGCGTCCGCTGGCCTACGCGCCGGGCACGTCCGAGGAATTGGAAAAGCAACTCGCCAAAAATAATCCGGAGGCCATGTCCAAGGCGGCGGAGGATTGGAACAAGGAAGATAAAGGCCACGGTGGCGGGGAGGGGAGGGAAGCGGGTGCCGTTCTCGCCTGGCGGGACACCGATCCTTTTGCCGACCCGGCGCCTTGGGAACATTGGGCCGGTGCTGTGGCCGCACCGCTCAAAAAATGGAGGGAATCATGAGCCGGGAATTTGACTTCGTGAACTCCGCCCTCGATCCCGGACTGTCGGTCATCGAGGCCAGCGCCGGAACTGGCAAGACCTATGCCATCAGCCATCTGGTGCCGCGCCTGCTGCTCGATGGCTCCGCCAGTCGCCTCGGCGAAATTCTGCTCGTCACGTTCACCAACGACGCTGCCCGCGAGCTGTCCGACCGTGTCCGCCGCGTTCTCGAACGCCTGCACGCCCCTCCGTCCGCCGACGAGGCGGTGAAGGACCCCGGAGTCCACCGGCTGAGAACGGCATTCGACGCCGCACGGCTCGCAGCGGTCACCACCCAGGCCCTGCTCGACCTCGACCGCCTCGGCGTTTCCACCATCCATTCGTTTTGTCAGCGCACGCTTCAGACGGACGGCGTTCTGTGCGGGCTGCCGGTGGTGCCGGAGTTGATCCCCAACGCCGACGAAATCATCGACGAGGCGCTTTACGATTTTTGGAATGCGGAAATCGCTTCCGACCCGCTCCTTGCCGCCATCGCCTCCTCGGAAGAATGGAAGCTCGGTGACGACCTGCACTTCGTCCGCGCCGGCCTCGGCGCACCGGATGCCGAACTCGTCCCCCTGCCCGGAGACCTCACGGAAATCCTGGAAAAAATTCGTGCCTGTCCGGAGCAATTTCCGCTGAAGCTCTGCGAGGAATTGCGGGAGGCTTTTGCCGCGGCCAAGTGGAAGGAATCTTCCGGACCCCGGTTCGATCAAGCCGCCCAACGGCTGCGAGACGGAGGCGAGGCGCATGCGCCGGGATTCCTTGCTGCGGTGGCAACGATCGCCACGGCGAAAGAGTTCCTCGGTGGTCGCTCGAACGCAGAAAAAGCCCACAAGCAAAGCATCCTCGACCTTCCCATCATCCACGCGGCACAGGATGTCGTCGCCCTGCTCGGGCGCATGCGCTGGACTTTCCGCGCGCACCTGCTCCGTGTCGTGAGGGAACAGGTTCGCGACACCCTGCATCGAAATCGGCAGATCACCTACGACGGACTCATTGAGGTCGTTCATGATGCACTGCGGGGGCCCAATGGTGACGAACTCGCCGGACGCCTGCGGGATCGTTACCGCGTGGCGCTCATTGATGAATCGCAGGACACCGACGCGCGACAGTTCGCCATTTTCCGCCGGGTTTTTACCGGCTCCGACGCGCACCGCCTCGTGCTCATCGGCGACCCCAAGCAGGCCATCTACGCCTTTCGCGGAGCCGACGTGAACACCTACCTCGCCGCACGGGACCAGGCGGGAGAAAAGGTTTTCCATCTCACCAAAACCTTCCGCGCCCCCGAGCCGCTCGTGCGGGCGGTCAATGCGTTGTTTCAGCGGGACGGCTCGCTTCTCAAGCCGGGGCTGAACTTTTTTCCCGCCGTCTCCGGGTTGAAAAATCAGTGCCGGCTGGTGGTGGACGGCAACGCCGACGAGGCGCGGATCGAGGCGTGGGTCGCGGATGACGGGAAGGCCTTTTCCAACGCGCCCAAGCGCAACACTCGCATCGCCGTCGCCGTCGCCAGCGAAATGGTCCGCCTGCTCGTGGCCCGCGCGGAAATTGTCGACGAATCCGCCGTCGGCACGTCCCGCCTCATCGGGCCCGGCGACATGGCGGTGCTCGTGAGTTCCCACGAAGAGGCCCGCGCGATGGCCGAAGCCCTGGCCGCCCGCGGCCTGCCCGCGATTCGCGCCGGAGCGGGTGACGTCCTTGCCACCGAGGAAGCCTCCGACCTCCTGATGCTCCTCCGTGCGCTGCACGAACCGCGCCGGACGAGTCTGCGCATGGCCGCGCTCACCACCCGGATGTTCGGACGCACCCAGGCCGACCTCCAGACCCTCTCGCGGGACGCCGCCGCGGATGAAGAGTGGCTGAACCACCTCCTTGCCTGGCAGGCCACCTGGCACCGCTCCGGCATCGCTCCGGCCCTGGCGGACATCGACCGGCACGAACAGTTCACCCGCCGACTGGCCGCCTTGGAATTTGGCGAACGTCGCATCACCAACCTTCGCCAGCTCACCGACCTCCTGCAGGCCGTCTCCGGCGAACTCGGCCACCGTCCTGCGCATCTCGTGCGCTGGCTCTCCCGCGAAATCGCCTGGGTGTCCTCGACGTCCCCGGAGGAACGCCAGCAACAAATCGAGAGCGATGCCGCCGCCGTGCAGATCGTCACCATGCACGCCGCCAAGGGGCTCGAATACCCGCTCGTGTTTTGTCCGTTCCTCTGGACCTCCCGAAAACCCGGTGGCATTCAAAAGCTCTCCGGCAGTGGCGGCGTCCAGCTTGTGGACCTTGCCGCCGCGGACCCCGACCTCGAAGCCGCCGCCATACGCGCTGCCGTCGAAGACCGCCTGCGTCTCGCCTATGTGGCCATCACCCGTGCCAAGGTGAAGGTCTGGATCGTTGCGGGAGATGTGGCGGGAAAACAATCCGTCGCATCCGCGCTGGATTGGCTGCTCGCCAACGAGAAGCCGGACCAGTTCGACACCTGGCGGACCACAGCGGCGGGACCCGGGCGCGGCGACCGTCACCGAAGCGGACTCGAAGCCCTCGCGCGGCCGGAAATCGCCATTACCGATTTCCCGGAATCCTCCGACACCGCATGGACGCCCCCCAACACGGAGGAAGCCCGCCATTTTGGCACGCGACCTCCTCCCGCGATTCCCGCTCCGTGGGGCCTCACATCGTTCTCCGCGCTCACCCGCGAAAAAAATCCCCACGCCGCCGAGGAGCCGACAGATCGGACGGATCCGACAGATCGGACGGATCCGTCTGATTCCCCCGCTCCCGGCAACTCCTTCCTCGCCGCCCCCGGCGGCACCCTCGTCGGCACCGCGCTGCACGACTGGATCGAGCGCTGGGATTTTGGCGACTTCGCGTCCGGTGCACTGGCCAGCCACCTCGCCAGGTATCCGATTTCCGTGCCAGCCGATGGCGCGTCCTTTGCCGAACGCGTCGGCGGGATGCTGAAGGACCTGCGCACGGCGACCCTGCCCGGCCTTGGCTGCACCGTGGCCGACGCCTGCCCGGACGCGCGTTCGTCCGAATGGCATTTCCAACTTCCCATTGGCGAAGCCCTGAATTCCCACCGCCTCGCCGCCGTTTTTGCGGACCACGGCCACGCGGAATATGCTCGCCGCCTCACCGCGCTGCCCGCCGAAGACATCGCCGGATACCTGCATGGTTTTCTCGACCGCATCGCCGTTTTCCAAGGCACCTGGGGTGTCATTGACTGGAAAACCAACAACCTCGGTGCGACCCCGGCACACTACGGCTCTGATGCGCTCCTGGGCTCCGCGATGGACAGCCACTACTTCCTCCAGACCCATCTCTATCTGGTCGCGCTGCGCCGGTTCCTTGGCCCGCAGGCCCGCATCGCAGGCGCATGGCTGGTGTATTTGCGTGGCATTCGTGCGGACGCCTCCGACGGCATCCTCTTCATCGAACCTCCCCCCAAACTCCTTGCCGCGCTCGACGCGTTGTTTTCTCAACCCACTCCACCACGCCCATGAACCCCGATCTTTTCTGGCTGCAGTCCCGCTGGCACCTGCCCGATTCCCGCACGGCGGACGTGCTCCGCCATCTCGAGGAGGAAAGACGGGGTGGTACCGCCAGCCCGACGGACGGCGCGGACGCCGATTGGGGAGCGGCGGCGGGAACCCCTGACGCGCCGCTGGTGTTGGTTCCGTGGGAAGGACAGACGTTTTTGCAATCGCGCCGACTCTTCCGGGCCGAGTCCAAAATCGCCCGCGACATCCTCCGCCTTGCGGAGAGCACCTTCCCCGCCGCCCCGTCCGAACTCCTGGACCGACTCTTCCCCGACGCGGCGGCGGACGACCGCCAGCGCGCCGCCGCCCGCATGGCCGCCTCCCGCTCCCTCGCCCTCATCACCGGCGGTCCCGGCACCGGAAAAACCCACACGCTTGCGCGCATTCTCCTCCTGCTCACCGCCGGTGGAATCTCCGCCGACCGGATTCGTCTCGCCGCACCCACCGGCAAGGCGGCGGACCGCATGAAAAAAGCCGTCACGGATTCGCTCGACGGACTCGACCCCTCCGTCTCCGCACGGCGGTCGGATCTCGCCCGCATCGCCGCCTCCAGCTCCACCCTCCACGCCCTGCTTGGATACCATCCGGGCACCGGACGCTGCCGCTTCGACGCGCGCAACCCCCTCTCCTGCGCAGTGCTCATTGTGGACGAGTGCTCGATGGTGGACGTCCTCCTCTGGCGCGCCCTGCTGGCCGCCCTGCCCGCCGACGCCCGATTGATCCTCCTCGGCGACCCGAACCAGCTCGAAAGCGTGGGCCAGGGAAATGTCTTCGCCGAACTCGCCCGCATCGCCTCCTCCGGCGGTCCCCTCACGCCCTGCCACGTCCATCTCACCGAGGCGCGGCGGTTCCGCGAACGCCCCGCCATCCTGGAACTCTCCCGCGCGCTCGAACGGTCCGACGCCGAGGCCGCCGTCCATCTGCTTTCCACCACCGCGCCCTCGGATGGCGTGTCCTGGATTCCCACCACCGGCGGCCTGCTGCCCTGTGCAAAATTTCCACCGGACATCCTCGCCGCCCTCGAAGCCGTGGCGGTCGCCGCCACCCCGGCCGCCGCCCTCGAAGCCCTCGGCGGAGTCTGCGTCCTCACCGCCCAACGGGAATTTTTCGTCGGCGCCAAAGCCGTCAGCGCCGCCATCGACGCCTTTCTTTCCGCGCGGCCGGGAACCCGCAACCATCCCATCATCATCAATCGCAACGATCCGGAAACCGGACTCCGCAACGGAACCGTCGGCGTCTTCCACCGCGATGACCACGGCGCGCACCGCGCGTTTTTTCCCTCCGTGCGCGGCGGGCTGGAGGAAATTTCCGCCGCCAAACTCCCCGATCACAGCCCCGCCTGGGCCATCACCATCCACCGCTCCCAAGGCAGCGAATACGATTCCGTCCTCGTCATCCTGCCCCAGGAAAAAAGCCCGATGACAACCCGCGAACTGCTCTACACCGCCATCACCCGCGCGCGAAAACACGTCCACATCGTCGGCACCCTGGACGGCGTTCGCAAAGCCGTGCTCACCCCCTCCTCCCGCCGCACCCTCCTCGCCGCCCACCTGGCCACCGCTTCCGGCGGGTAGGCTGTGAGCGCCTGGCGGGGCGTGCCATAACCGCCATAGCAGAGGGCTCTCTCCTTGTCGCCGCTGCACCCTTTGGCGTCAGCCTGAAAATTCTGCTTTTCGAGTTCCGGGCGTTCGGTAAAGTCCGGCCTCTCATGGATACCACCCTGATTCTTCTTAAACCCGATTGTGTCGCAGGCCGCAAGGTTGGCGAGGTTCTCAAACGCTTCGAGGCGGCGGGCTTCCAAATCCGCGGATGCAAGATGTTCTGCGCCGACGTGGCACTCCTCCGCGAGCACTATGCCCATATTGCGGACAAGCCATTCTTTCCGGAAGTCGAAGCATTCATGCAATCCACGCCGGTCATCGCGCTGGCTCTTGCCGGAGACAATGCCGTGAACCGTGTGCGCGACATCATCGGTCCCACGGATTCCAAAAAGGCGGCACCGGGAACCGTCCGGGGAGACTTTGGCGTTGATGTGATGGTGAACATCGTCCATGCCTCGGACAGTCCAGAAAATGCGCAAATCGAATTGAATCGTTTCTTCAAAAACGGCGAACTTTTCGACTACGAAATGCGCTACGCCTCGAAGGCCTGAGAAGAATCCCTCCCGTTTTTCGGGAGGAGATTGGTTTTCAGCAGCCCCCGGACAACGCCGGTTCTTCGACAGGCACTCCGCATTGGAGAAACCAGGAACGGGTCCAGATATGGACTGCCCTCGCCAGTGGATATCTGCGTCGCAGGGCTTCCCTGTCGAGCGACCGGGCCACAGCGATCTCCTCCAGGTTGTCCCAGGCCACAGGATAAATATGCTCGGACGGGATTTGGTGGAAATCCCTCCCGGCGGCGTGAGCGGTCAGAAGACGCGGCCCCGTTGCCGTCACGGGATTTCCTTCCCCCGCGCGCCCCAGCAGCGACTCTTCAATGCCATCAAAGAACGGATCCTCCGGACACGGAGCCCACAAAAAGGCATTGCACAATTGCCCGTCTCCCTGGTCCCCGCAGGCAAAGCACTCCATCGCCGAAATCCAGTCCAACGACGTAAGGCAAACGAAGTCCAGGTCCACATAAAGTCCCCCGAAACGCTTCAGAAGCAGATAGCGAAACGCATCCGAGCGCATCACCCCACACGGATATTCCTTCATCGCCAGTCGAATGTCCCGGGATTGCGTTATAAAAAAATCAAAAATATCCCGGTCGGTCCACAACCGCGCATCCCATCCGGAAGCCAGCCAGCTCTCCTGCCACCACCGCGGAAACATCTGTGCCGGAGGATTCCCGTTTTTCCATGTAAAATGAACCGTTCTCAAAGCTGCGGGAAAACCTACTCCCACGCCGCCTGTTTGTTCGAGACGGAAGATTGGTTCAGGAAAAGCTGAAGCACCAACGCCATTTCGAAATCACCCCGGCGGTTTCCATTGAGAAATCCGGCATTTTACGACATCCTCCGTCCGGCATGGACATTGTTTACTTCGATCTCGAAACCCAGCGCACGGCGAATGATGTCGGCGGGTGGGACAAAAAACACGAGATGGGCCTGTCCCTGGGCGTGACATTCAGCACCGGCGAGAACAAGTATGAGATTTTCCCGGAAAGCCGGGTTGATGACCTGATCAAGCGGTTGCAACGTGCGGATCTTGTCGTGGGATTCAATGTCATCGGATTCGACTACGAGGTCCTGATGGGATATACCGTCCTGGCGTTGCCGGAACAACTCCCCACATTGGACCTTCTCCTGGATATCGAGAAGGCCTGCGGACACAGAATCAAGCTCGAGGATGTGGCTCAGGGAACGCTGGGGATTGGAAAAACGGCGGGGGGGCTCGAAGCGGTGCAATGGTGGCGCGAGGGCCGCTTGATGGAGATCGCGGAGTATTGTTGCTTCGATGTCAAGGTCACAAAACTCGTGCATGAATACGGGGCGGCAAACAAGGAACTATTTTTCCATAATCGCTTTGGGCAGAAGCAGCGGTTGGAAGTAGAGTGGCGTCTATGATCCAGCCGCTCAAATCACCAAGAAGCAACTGGTTTCTCTACTGGGTGGATCTTGAGGAGCCCCTGCCGTCCGGAAAGGATTGGTTTCTGCCCACAATCCTGATCCTTTGTGACCAATCCGGCACGCCCCTCGCCTCACCGGAGATTCTTGAGGAACTCGACCAGACGCGGGTGGAAAACTACCTCTACAAGACATTCGAGCAACTGGGGACGCCGGACAGGCTCTCGATTGCCAACTGCGAGGATTGGGATGCCGAGGGGTGGCGGAACTTTTCCGTGGATTGCAAACTCGACATTCGATTTCAGAGCTTCGACCAGCAGACCCCCAACGACCTGCGTGCGCTGACGAAGACGCTGGTCATGAAAGTCGGGCGGGAACCGCAGGGCCCCCAGCAGGCCCAGGAGATGGCCCGGGGCATGGTCAGAACCGCCCTGCGTGTTCGCTCACGGGCGAAAAAAGCGGCGCTTCTCAAATTGGCGGTGAATCAGGATCCCGACTGCGCAGAGGCCCGGATCGAGTTGGCGGATCTCGATTTTCAATCCGGAAATTTCAAGCTCTGCATCGAGGCCTATGAGGACATCGTCGGCAGGGAATCCACCCGATGGCACGCGAAAAGCGCAGCGTGGTGGTCCAACCGGGATACGAGACCCTACCTGCGGGCGATTTATGGAAAGGCCATGACACAATGGCATCTCGGACGATTTGCCCCGGCAGCCAAAACCCTCGAAGACTTGCTTCTGTTGAATCCGAAGGACAACCAGGGGGCCCGGTTCCTTGTCCCCATGCTCCACCTGCTCGCGGAGTCTCCCGAGCGCGCCGCATCATTTTTCACCAGGTATTCCGAGTTGTATCCGCAGGACTACTCCGAACCGGCCTTTCTTTTCGGATGGGCACTCACCTACTCGCTGGAAGGCCGGGAAACCGAGGCGCGCACAAAATACGCCGAAGGAATCCTGAAGAACATCTACCTGGCACCCATGCTCCTCGATATGGATGAGCCGCCCCGGAGCGGGTGGGTTCCAAACGACCGGGCGGAGCCGAACTATGCGGCGGAATTCGTCGAATCCTACGCGGTCCTCTGGGACAAGGAACCCGGCGCGCTGCGGCTCCTCCGGGAGGTCTTCGCGGAAATGCTGCCCCGCATCGAAAAAATCGTGCACCACCGCACGCAGATGACCGATTTCCAGGACCAACGCTACGAACCCGACTACAAGGACGCCTGGCAGGCACTCGTCCAGGAAGATGACTCGCTAACGAAGCTGTAACCGAAGCTTCCCAATGTTTTTGAAATGATCGCCATAACCATCGAGAATCTCGTCAAGACGTTCGGAGACACGGTTGCGCTCAATGGCATCAACCTCCGGGTTGAGCCTGGGGAGTTATTTTTTCTGCTGGGGCCGAGCGGCTGCGGGAAAACCACCCTGCTGCGCAACATCGCCGGATTCTACATCCCGGATCACGGAAAAATCCTTTTTGACCGGGAGGATGTCACAAAGCTGCCGCCTCACAAGCGGAACACGGGAATGATGTTTCAAAGCTACGCCCTCTGGCCGCACATGACGGTGGCAAAGAATGTGGCCTTCGGCCTGGAGGAACGCCGGATCCCGTCCGCACAGATCAGGGAGCGCGTGGCGGCGGCGTTGGGATCCGTGCAAATGTCTCCCTATGCCGACCGCAAGATTGCCCAGCTCTCCGGCGGGCAGCAGCAACGCGTCGCGCTCGCGCGGGCCCTGGTAATCCGTCCGCGTTGCCTGTTGCTCGATGAGCCGCTCTCCAACCTCGACGCCAAGCTCCGTCTCGAAATGCGCACGGAAATCCGGCGGGTTTGCAAGGAATTTGGCCTCACGGCGATTTACGTGACGCATGACCAGAAGGAGGCCCTCTCGATCTCCGACCGCATGGCAATCCTCGAAGGCGGCCATATCGCACAGATCGGAACTCCCGAGGATGTTTATCGCAGACCCCGTTCAAAAATCGTCGCGGACTTCATTGGGGAAACCAACTTCCTGACCGGAAAAGTCTGCGCGGCATCCACCGGCCGGGCCGTGGTCGAAATTCCGGGTTCTGGAAAATTTGAGGGAATCGTCGGGGATCCAAACTGGCTGCCGAAGCCGGGCGAGGACGCGACGCTTTCCATCCGTCCGGAAAGCTGGATCCTCGAAGAAAAGGCTGCGGAAAAAAACTCGCTCCGTGGCCGCATTGGCGAGTCCACCTACCTCGGGGAAGTGGCCCAATACCAATTCCTCACCGCAGAGATGAAGCTGAAGGTTTTTGAGTTGAACCCACGACTTTCCGCCCGGACCTCGGCCCGCGATCTGCATGCGGTGGCGTCCCCGGAGGATGTGGTTGTGCTCCGGCGATGAATACGCCGCATCGAGACAGGGAATCCGTCAACCTGGCAACCGGGAGATTTTGATGCGTTATCGGATTTTTGGCGTTCTTCTGGCCATGACGGCCGTGATCGGGATTCCCTTCGTGCTCAAGCCAAAGGACAACCTGCTTGCCGGGGCAGAGGATTCTCTGGTCATCGTCTCCCCCCACAACGAGGCCATCCGCCACGAGTTCACCCTCGCATTTTCCAAACATTACAAACAAAAAACCGGACGCACGGTGCGGCTGGACTGGAGGCTTCCCGGCGGAACGAGTGAAATTGCAAGGTTCTTGAAAGGCGAGTTTTATTCCGTCTTTCAGAGAGAGTGGATGCTGTCCGGAAAAAAATGGACCCCCGACGTGGCAGGGGCTTTTGACAATCCGAAAGTCCAACCGGCTGTTGCTCCGTCGTTTGACACACCCGCGCAGGCGGCGCGGCGCGCGTTTCTCAATTCCCCCAAGGGCATAGGCATTGATTTGTTCTTCGGAGGAGGAGCCTATGATTTCGAGCAACAGGCCGCCGCTGGGCGTCTTGTTCCGAGCGACGTGCTCCGGCACCATCCGGACTGGTTCGGGGATTCCTCGATTCCCGCCCGGGTCTCCGGGGAGCCTTTTTATGACCCTGAGGGCCGGTGGATCGGGACCTGCCTTTCGTCGTTCGGGATTTGTTTTAACAGCGACTCCCTCCGCCGGTTGGGTGTCGGGGAGCTGCCCGCCTCGTGGAGCGACCTCACAAGCCCGCAACTTTTCAAACAGGTGGCCCTGGCGGATCCCACAAAAAGCGGCTCGGCCGCGAAAGCCTATGAAATGGTGATCCAACAACAAATGCAGGAACTGGTGAACGAGACAACCTCCGAAGATCCCGCCATTCTTGCCATTGGTTGGAAGCGCGGACTGGGAATCATCCAGGCCGCCTCGGCAAACGCCCGCTACTTTACCGACGCGGGAAGCAAGGTGCCGGTGGATGTCTCGCTCGGTGACGCCGCCGCCGGGATGTGCATTGACTTTTTTGGACGCTTCCAGAGCGAGTCCGTAAAGGTCGGGGATTCCCCCTCACGACTCCAGTATTTCACGCCTGCCGGCGGATCTTCGGTCGGCGTCGATCCGATCGGAATTTTTCGCGGGGCGCCCAACCGGGCGGTCGCGGAGGAATTCGTGGCCTTTGTGCTTTCGATGGAAGGTCAGAAACTCTGGAATTTCAAAGTCGGCGAGCCCGGCGGGCCGGAACACTACGCCCTCCGTCGGCTGCCGATCCGCAAGGAACTCTACGCGCCCGAGTTTGCGGCCTATCGCTCCGATCCCGACGTCCTCCCCTACCGGGAGGCCGCGCTTTTCACCTACCACCCCAAGTGGACCGGATCCCTCTTCAAGACCATGAGTTTCATCATCCGGGTGATGAGCATGGACTCTCACGATGAACAGGCTTCTGCCTGGAAGGCACTCATTGACGCGCGCTTTCCCCGCGAGGCCCTGAAAAAATTCAGCGACCTGAGCCACGTGGATTACGAAACGGCCAAGTCCGTGATCCAGCCAACCCTCGCCTCCCAAAACCGGATTGAAGAGGTTCGCCTGGCCAGGGAACTCGGGAAAAAATTTCGCGCCCAATACCGCGAGGCCGAACGTCTGGCCAGGGAGGGCAAATGATGATGGTTTCCCGCGCAACACACCACCACGCCCCCGCACTGCGACGCGCGGATTAAGTCATGTCCTCGACCCTCTCAAAACTCGTTTTCCTTTTTACGGCGATATTCTTCGCGTTGTTTTTCGTCTGGCCGATTTTCGGCACCCTGCAAGGTGCCTTCGTGGGATCGGACGGCCGGTGGACACTGGACTACATTGCCGAAGTGTTCCGCAATCCCATTTATCTCGAAGGCCTTTGGAATTCCCTTTTGATGGGAATTTTCAGCACGCTGCTGACCGCCGTCATTGCCCTGCCGCTCGCCGTGATCAGCGACCGCTACCTCTTTCCCGGCAAATCGCTGCTCGGCGCCTTCCTTCTCATTCCCATGATCCTGCCCCCGTTTGTCGGCGCCATCGGGGTCAAACAAATCCTCGGACAACAGGGCGCCTTCAACGCGCTGTTGGAATCCCTCGGGCTCATGGATCCGGCACATCCGATGGATTGGCTGGGAGAGGGGCGGCTGTGGGGCGTGATCCTCATGAACGCGCTGCACCTGTATCCGATCCTGTATCTCAATGTGCTCGCCGCCCTCGCCAATGTGGATCCCGCGATGGAGGAGGCGGCGGAAAATCTCGGATGCACCGGCTTCCGCAAATTCCGGAAAATCACCCTCCCGCTCATCATGCCGGGACTTTTTGCGGGAGGGACGATCATTTTCATCTGGTCCTTCACCGAACTCGGCGTGCCCCTCATGTTCGAGTTCACCCGCGTGACATCCGTGCAGATTTTTTCCGGGATCAAGGACATCGGAGGCAATCCCTTTCCCTTCGCCCTGGTGGCGGTCCTGCTGACCTCGACCGTAATTTTTTACGGCATGGGAAAATTTTTCTTTGGGCGGAACAGCCATGCCATGATGGCGAAGGCGACCAGCCTGGGAGGTCCCCGAAAAGTTGGCTGGCTTGGCGGAGCGCTCTGCACCGGATTTTTTTGTTTGATCACATTCCTTGCGATTCTGCCGCACCTCGGCGTGATTCTCGTGGCTTTCTCGAAGGATTGGTATGCCACAATCCTTCCCACCGGATGGACGCTGTCCCATTTTGAAGCCGCCCTGGGCCACAACCTGACCCTCCCCTCGATTCAAAACAGCCTCAAATATGCGGCGCTTGCCACCGTGTTGGATCTCATCCTCGGCATCTCCATCGCTTATGTCGTCGTGCGCACCAGGCTCGTCGGTCGGCAGATTCTGGACGCGATGGCGATGCTTCCGCTCGCGGTCCCGGGGCTTGTCCTTGCGTTCGGCTACCTGGCCATGACGCAGGAAGGCGCGCTGATGAACCTGGCGTCCTCGATCCTGGCCATTCCCGCAGGACTGGCCTCGCTTCTGGGGCACCAGGAAGTTTCCGTTCGCCTCACAGAAACGGTCGCGGCGGACTTCGGGAAATTTCTTGTGCGGCACCTGTCGCCTGCGGTTGATCCGCTCATCATCATTGTCATCGCCTATTCGGTTCGGCGGCTCCCGTATGTCGTGCGTTCCGCCGCCGCCGGCTTCCAGCAAACCAGCGTCACTCTTGAGGAAGCCGCCCAGAATCTCGGATGTCCGCCACTGCGCACTCTTCGAAAAATCACGCTCCCGCTCATCGCCGCCAATCTCATGGCCGGCGGTCTGTTGGCCTTTTCCTTCGCAATGCTCGAGGTGAGCGACTCGCTCATTCTGGCCCAGAAACAACAGGATTTTCCGATCACCAAGGCCATTTACGAACTCTACCAGCTTCTCGGGGAAGGCCGCTTTGTTGCAAGCGCACTCGGGGTCTGGGCGATGGCATTCCTCGCAGTGACGATCATCGGCGCCAGCCTGATCCTCGGAAAGAAGCTCGGGGCGATCTTCCGGGTTTGACGCCGTGGTGGGTGCCCGGCAGTCCGGGCAATTCTCTCACCGCACTCTCCCCATGGACAAAAAAACCCGCAGGACATGCCGGGCATGCCCTGCGGGGAAGGGAAATTTTTTGGGTTATTTAACGTGTGCCGAAACGAGTTTGGTCATTTCGAACATGCTGACCTGCTTCTTGCCGCCGAAGACGGCCTTGAGAGCGGCGTCGGCATTGATCTGCCTGCGATTCTTCTCATCCTGAAGTTTGTGCTTCTTGATGTAGTCCCAGAGCTTCTTTGTCATTTCGCTGCGGGGAAGCGGCTTCGAACCGACGATGACGGAAAGCACCTCGTCGGGTTGAATGGGTTTCATGAGGGCGGGATTCGGTTTGCGTTTTGTTGTAGTGGCCATAGGTTTTTTGTTTTTTTTTGGGTTGAACGTTGGATGACGTTGGGACGGAAGCTACACAAAAATTGCGGAGGAGTAAAGAAGTCTATCGTCCGGATTTTGGGATCCAGGCAACCGTGCCATCCGGGTTCTCCACCTCGATCAACTCGCCCTCAAACGACCGCTTCTGCCAGAGGACAGCCTGTTCGCTCTGAATCACTGCGAGCGACTTGCGTCCCTTTTCCGCTGCGGCCTTCATGATTTCCATTCGATCATCATTTTCCGCATTGACGGTTTTCCGCAGGTAGTCGCCCTCATCTCCGGATTTGTCCTCCCGAATCGCAATCAGCCCGTCGCGCCCTTCGCCAATGAGACGGGAATTTTTGAAAGTTTGGATGTCGGCCATCCGATTGCGGCGGCGGGTTTCGACAGTGCTGGTGGGATTGCCGCCAGGATCCTTTGCGGCGGCCTCCTTGTTGTGGTTGTAAACATCGAGTCGCATCGAGATGTCCACCTTGATCGGCTCGGCGGTCGAGAGATTCACCGTGGGCGCGGCACAACCGGCCAACAGGATCACGACGATGATCGCGCAATATGTTCTCATCAGGGGATTTTCCATCGGCCCTCCGGGGATTCGTCAGCGTGGAACACAATATCAAGATTGCGTGATCCCTGCGGACCTTGCAACTCCAACCCGAAGATCCCCTGATTGTCCACAAACCAGAGATCCCCCCCGGCCTTGGTGTATTCGAAGTCCCGCAGCGCCTCCAAGGCGAGACGGGTGCCGCTTTGTTTCAGGCGGCTCCATTGAGTCGGGATGTTTGCCAGAAGGTCATCCAGTTTGCCGATTTTCATCCGGCCGGGCTTCACGGCATGAAATTTCCCCTTCACGCGTTCGATCCGCCGTCCGAAGGCATCCATCTGGAGCTTGAAATTCAGCGGGCCGGTCATTCGAAAATTTTGCGGAGCGATGCTGTCGGTGAGACGTTTGAGGTCCACCTTGCTACCGGACAACCAGCCGATCCATGGTGCCTCATCCCTGAAAAGAAAGCTGAATCCCCCGGAGAGATATCCCCCGTAGGCGCGCCCCCCGAAATCTCCATTGATCCCCTCCTGGTCAAAGGTCGCGGAGAGCCAGGCGTCCGCCGCCTGGTATTGCCGCCACCGGATGCTGTCGAAGAAGATTTTTCCGACGAGGTTGTTCTCATTTTTTTCCGGGGGATAAGCAAACTGGAGGTCGCCCTGTCGGCTCACAACCGCCAGTTGATAACTTGGGAAATCGGTGGTTTGCGCCGGAATTTCGAAGACGGTCCGCATCTTCAGGGCGGCAAGATTGTCGAGGGCGAGATCCTGGGCCCGGGCCTGGAAATTCAGCGGGAGTCCATATTTGGCGCGTCCGCTGCTGCCGACAATCAGGCGTCCGTCGGTCACGAGGAGTTGGCTGATTTTCCAGGGGATGTTTGGGCCGGGGGAGGCATTCCCGGCGAGTTGCTTCTGAGTGTCTTCCATATACCAGAAGAGATCGGGGCCAACATGGATGGCTGGCTCGCGGATCGCAACCTGAGCCAACTCCCCGCGTAGCAATCCCGCGAGCGTAAAGCGGATTGCCATGTTTCGCAAAGTGATCACCTTTGTGAGCGGATCGTAGGGAGACAGGATCTCCACATCCGCAATTTCCACAGTTTGTTCCTCGGCCCCAATCGTGCTGGTGGCCTGCGTGAGGGAGAGATTTGTCAGCGTCGTATGGATTTGAAACGTGATGTCGGCCGCAATTTTTCGTTTGTCCTCCAGGCGGACCCCGAGTCCCTGCAGGCCGAGTTTCCGGATGATCCACGATGCGGCGGGATTGGTGCCAAGTGCCGCCTGCGAAGAAGTGGGCGGACCGGATAAGACCTGCTGCAGGGCACTCCCGAGAATCAAGCGGCCTCCGGCAACCTGCACGCCATCCACTTCGCGCTTCGTGAGGAGCCCCCGCACGGTAAAGGCCAGATCCACGCGATCCAACACAAGAAAGGCCTCCGAATATCCGGGAGCCCACACCCGGACATCCCAGGCGATCATTTCCAAGGGCGCAACGGAATCCGCACCGGGTTCCGTCCAATCAAAGGCACACTTCAAACGGACGGACGGACTCGTCGGGCCGAACCCCTCGCTGAGAACTTCGCCATAGTCACAGACAATTCTTCGGGCGGCCCACGGCGGCAACGGTCCTTCCTCGTCCGCCTCACCCGATGGCAGAATCCGGAAGAGTCCGGGAGAGATCCGGATAAACGGATTCACCAGCCGGATCTCGCCAAGTTGACGGCGATGAAAATCCTCGAAGGAAAAGATGACTTCCCCGCGGTCGATGCGCAGGTATTCCACGCCGCTCACCCGGTCACGCAAAACGAACTTTTTGACGACGAGCCGCCCGCCGCCCTCGTAGGACACGCCGCCGATTTCGGCGCGGGCGGCCGGGAGCGCGCGCTGGACGGCCCACCGCGTCACGAGGGTCAGGTTTTTTGTCAAAATCCACACGCCAATCCCAAAGACAAACAGGGCGCCTGCCAGGAAAATCGCCAGACGCTTCAGCCAAAACCAGCGGCGGGGACGGACAGGATTTTCAGGTCGGTCCAAGGTGATCGAGGAGTGTGCCCGCGACGAAAGCCACCCCCACAATCGTGTTGGCGTGGAAAAATGCGCGATTGATGGAATCAATGTCCCCCCGGCGGGCTTCGAGGTGTTCATAGCAGAGCGCTGCGGCCACGATTCCCATCGAAACAAAATAGACCCCCCCGGCACCGGCGGCCTTTCCAAAGCCCAACAAGCCGGCCAGCGCGAGAACATGCAGAAGGATTGCAAACCGCATCGCCCCGCGCACCCCGAACCGCACGACCAGGGAATGAAGCCCCTCGCGGCGGTCCACCTCGTAATCCTGGGTTGCGTAAATTACGTCGAATCCCGCCACCCAGAAGAGAACCGCTGCCGCCAGAACGAGCGGCGGAAAATCCCAGGTTCCCCGCACCGCCAGCCAGGCACCCACGGGTGCCACGGACAATGCCAGACCCAGAAAAAAATGGGCGAGGGGCGTGAAGCGTTTGGTGAGGGAATAAAAAAAGACCAGCGCGAGAGCGACCGGAGAAAGGAAAAAACAAAGCGGATTCAGTGCCCACGCCGCCACAAGGAATCCTGCGGAAGCCACCAGACACCAGACAACCGCCGTGGACCGCCCCACCAGCCGGTGCCTGTTTTCCGTCCGCGGATTTCTCCTGTCAAATTCCCAGTCGGCCAGGCGGTTGAACGTCATGGCTGCCGTGCGGGCGCAGACCATCGCGGCCAGGATGCCGAGAAAAATCCCGAGCGGCGGAAGCCCGTCGGCCGCCACAAACATGGCACCCAGGGCGAAGGGAAGCGCAAAGACCGTGTGCGAAAAACGGATGAACTTCAAAAAGTCCGCCAGCGAGTTCATGGATGGTTTTTTTCGCGACGTGAGGCCTCCTCGAACAATTCGACCAATCCGTCATCCACGCGCATATCCACAATTTTCCAGGCATTCTCCGCATGGTAGAAATAAAACCTCCACCGCAGGGGGAGATCCTGATTCCAGGAAATACAGGTCTGTCGCATCAGGGACGTCCCGACCCGCAGCGTATCCACGACCTCGTAACCTTTCACCGGGCCATAGTGCTCGATGGCTTTTTTGGTGCTTTCCTTCAGCTCGCTCACATTCTCCCTGCGTTCGGCGATGATGGTATTTTTGACCAGCCCCTCGTAGGCGGCGTCCACCTGTCCGGCCTTCAGGGCAAGAAAAAATGCGTCAATCGCCGCTGCGGGATCCACAGGCCTGGCGTCCGACTCCGTCCGGACTGGAGTGGCTGGGGCAGCCGGGGAAGGTCCGCCGGTCGGTCCCGTCGGAAAAATCATGCGCTTCCGCTGCTCGGCTTCCTGGGCGTGAAGAGCCGATGAGGCAACGGCCAGAAGGACAAAAATCAGAAGACGCATTCCGGAAATGGACCTGTTTTTTAGCCGCCATGCAAGCCCCGGGACAATTCGCGGAACCTTCCTTCCCGGCGGGTTCACCCAAAAATTTTCCTTTCGAGGAATGGTTCGACCTCCGCGAGTGTCTCGCGGAGAGCCCGATATCCGAAGTGTCCCTGGCGGACCTTCAGCAACCGCGACCCCTTCCAACGGGCGGTCAGCACCCTGAGTTCCTCAAGCGGGGAAACCCGGTCATACAGCCCGCCGGTGACAAGAATGCGTTCCGGTCGGCAGAGTGGGATGCCATGAAGCGGGGAGATCAGGTGGTTGTGCCGCTCGATTTGATTGCGTCTGTGCCCGAGGGAGCGGAGGGACTGCCGCATGGATGACGCGCCGGGATTTTCCCAGATCGCCTTCTCGACATTGACGATCGGCTGGATGAGGGCCAAAAAACGAAAGTCGTGTTCCAGAAACGAGAGCAGCGCCCCATTCCAGCCGCCATAGCTGGTTCCGATCATTCCAAACTCGCGGGTGCCCCACGACCGGAGGAGTGCCATCAACTGGCGGAGTTCCACGACGGCCTGCCGCAAGCCTTCGGTGTTACGCACGAGGTCCGCCGTGATGGCCAGTTCACCATTCAGAGTGGACTTCGGCGTGCGGGAATAGTGGTAGGGGAGATGCGGGAAGGCAACCGACCATCCGCGCTTGTTAAATGTGGCCGCCACCCGCCGGTATCCCACATCGCTGGCACTCATGAGGGCGTGGAGGAGCAGGAGCACCGGCGCACCCTTTTTTTTGGCAGGATACCACCGAACGCGCGCCCGGTCATTTTCGACAAAGCCACTTGGCAGGGGAGTCGTCCACTCGATCCAGCCATCCTGTTGCCGAAGGCTCATGGTCGGCGGCACGCGGTAGTATTCTTCCCGGTTCATCGGCGAGAACGCATCCAGGTAATCGGTCAGTTCCTTTTTTGTGCAACTGTCCGCACGGCGTCTCCACTGCAGGAGGTTCATCATGCCGCACATGGCACCGTCCATGCCCCAGGAGGCCGTCCTCTCAACGAGTCCCCTCATGGCTCGGCCATTCGCTCCTGGGGGGAGTGGGGCAAATCCTTTTCCGAAAGCCCGCATTCCCTGACCAGGTCGTCCTTCAGGCGCACAATCGCGGCGGCGAGATCGTTGCGCATCCGCTCCCGTGCGGCACTTCGGGATTTGTCCTCCGGCGGAAGGATCGGCTTCCCCACCGCGATGTAAACACGCGCCCTTCGCCACGGCAGCCAGTTTTTGGCATTGTAAAGACGTTCGCTCCCCAGGATGACCACCGGAACAATCGGGCAACCCGCCCACACCGCGAGCAGAACGGCTCCCTCGCGCCCCGGAGCGCCGGCCACCATCGAACGCTCGCCATCCCGGATTCCCCCCTCTGGAAACACCCCGATCACCCGCCCCGCGGCAAGCCGTCGGAGGGCTTCCCGCAGGGCCTGCCGGTCGTCACCCCCCCGATCAACGGGAATGACATCCAGCCAACGAAATCCCGTCCGCGACCACCCCGCGCCAAAAAGCTCGGACATCGCAATCCAGTCGATCTTGCGCGGAAACCACCCGCTCAAAAACGGGGGATCAAAATGGCTGATGTGATTCGACGCCATGACGAACGCCCCGGCGGGCGGCTTGTGGAAGCTGACGACGCGCACCTTCGCTCCCAGCAGAAGAATCGCCCGGAGCGAGCCGACGACCAAACAGTAAAACAGGAAGTGAAAAATCGGGATCAAACCGGTCGCAAATCTAGCGAATTCCCGTCCGGCACGCCACCCGGAATCCCGGGGAATTTCCTGTGTGTCAGCCTTCAATGCCCACGGCGCGGAACTTGTCCTCCACGAACCGGAAGTGGCGTTCGGGAGCACAGGCTTTTTCGATGTCTGCCGTGCTGAGGTGTTCAGCGACGGTCGGTTCCTCCGCGAGATTTTTTGCGAGTCCGCCGCCATCCCTCCAGGTTTTCATAGCGGCCCGTTGGACCGCCTCGTAGGCATCCTTGCGATCCAGGCCCTTCTCGGTGAGCATGAGGAGCGCGGACTGGCTGGCGTAGAGACCGCCGGTCAGTTCCATGTTCCTCTTCATGTTTTCCGGATAGACAAGAAGATTGGCAACCAGCTTGGTGAGCGTCACGAGCATGTAATCGAGCAGCGTGCAACTGTCCGGAAGAATGATCCGTTCGACCGAACTGTGACTGATGTCGCGCTCGTGCCAGAGGGGGACATTTTCCAGTGCCGCCACCGCATGGCCACGAATCACGCGGGCCAGCCCGCTGAGCCGCTCACCTGTGATCGGATTGCGCTTGTGCGGCATGGCCGAACTTCCCTTCTGCCCCGCGCTGAAATATTCCTCGACTTCGAGAACTTCGGTGCGCTGAAGATGTCGGAATTCCGTCGCCCAACGGTCGATGCTCGAGGCAATCAGCGCAAGGGTTGTCAGAAATTCCGCATGGCGATCGCGCTGGAGGATCTGCGTGGAAAGGGCGGCGGGTTTCAGCCCCAACTTCTCGCACACAAACTTTTCGACCCGGGGATCGAGGTGAGCGTGCGTGCCAACGGCGCCGCTGATTTTCCCGACGCGGATCCGCTCGCGCATCTGTTCGAGGCGTTCGAGGGCGCGCGAAAACTCGTCATACATCAGTGCCAGCTTGAGTCCGAAGGTGATCGGTTCGGCGTGAATGCCATGGCTTCGCCCGATCATCGGGGTGAACTTGTGCTCAATCGCCCGTTTGGCGACCGCCTCGCGGAGCGCACCGATGTCCCGGGTCAGGATGTCGCAGGACTCGAGCATCTGGACAGCGAGGGTGGTATCCAGAAGATCGGAGGATGTCAGCCCCTGGTGGATCCAGCGCGCCGCCGGGCCCACCCGCCAGGCCACATCTTCCAAAAAGGCGATGACATCGTGATTTGTCCGCTTCTCGATCTCGAGGACATTGGCGATCTCGAAGGCACCCTTTGCGCGGATTTCCCCGGCATCCTCCTTGGGGATCTGCCCGATCTCGGCCATCGCCTCGCAGGCGAGCGTTTCGATCTCGAGCCAGATTTCCAGTTTGCGTTGCTCGGTCCATACGGACCGCATGCCGGGGAGGCTGTATCGTTCAATCATGTCGCGTCAAAAGTTGGTCAGTCGGAAAATAAAACACAGAGAGCCCGGAGAACATAGGGGAATCTTGCGGATTCCGCCGCCCCGGCTCGTCGAATCCGGGCGGTTTAGTCCAGGTCGAGCGCAAAATACCGGTTTGCGTTCTCGAAGCAAACGTCCCGCACCAGGCCCGCGAGCATTTCCCCGTCGTTGGGAAGCTCGCCCCGATCAACCTCCGCGCCGATGATATTGCAGAGAATCCGCCGGAAATATTCGTGACGCGGATAGGAGAGGAAACTGCGCGAATCGGTCAGCATGCCAACAAATCGGGACAGCAGTCCCAAATTCGAGAGCGCATTGATCTGCCACTGCATCCCTTCCTTCTGGTCCAGGAACCACCATCCGCTCCCGAACTGGATTTTTCCCGCCACAGAACCGTCCTGGAAATTTCCGGCCATCGTTCCCATCAGGTAATTGTCCGCAGGATTCAGGTTGTAGAGAATCGTCTTGGGAAGTTCGTTCGTTTGGTCAAGCGCATCGAGATAGCCGGCGAGAGACGCCGCCTGCGACCAGTCGCCGATCGAGTCGAACCCCGTGTCGGGTCCGAGAGCCTTCAGCAGGCGGGAGTTGTTGTTCCTCTGTGCGCCGAGATGAAGTTGCTTCACCCAGCCACGCCGGGCATCCAGGCGTCCGAAAAAAATCATGAGATACGCGGCAAACGCGTGTTGGTCGCCGGCAGAGACATCCTTCCCGTCGCGCGCCCGTTCGTAGATGGCTGCCGCCTCACCGGTGGTGCAGGGATTTGAGTAACAATGGCTCAGCCCATGATCGGAAAGGCGACCGCCATTTTCGTGGAAATACGCATGCCGACTTTCCAACGCATCCAAAAACCCGCTCAAGCTCCGGCATTCCGATCCCGTCACCGCGCACAATTTTTCCCGCCAGGGACCAAAGATTTCCGGCTGATTGACCGCCAGGGCTTTGTCGGGACGGAATGTGGGATAAACTTTCGTGGCAAGCGTTCCCGACGCACGGATGCGACGATGGAACTCCAGCGTATCCGTCGGATCGTCCGTGGTGCAGACCACCGCCACGTTGCTCCGCTTGAGCAGACCACAGACGGAAAACTCCGGAGCGGCGAGGCGTTCCTTCGTGCGCTCCCAAATCTCATCAGCCGTGGACTCGTCCAGGAGGGTTTCAATGTCAAAATAGCGAAGCAACTCGAGATGCGTCCAATGGTGAAGCGGATTGCGGAGCGTGGCAGGCACCGTCCGGGTCCAGGCATCGAACTTCTCTCGTGGCGTGGCATCGCCGGTACAGAACCGTTCCGGGATGCCATTCGTGCGCATCGCCCGCCATTTGTAGTGATCCCCTGCCAGCCAAATTTCAAAAAGATTCTCGAACCGTCGGTCCTCCGCGATCTGATCCGGCGGCAGATGCGTATGATAATCATAAATCGGCAGGACACGCGCGGTTCCATGGTAAAGATCGCGGGCCGTCTGAGAGGAAAGGAGAAAATCTTCGGTGATGTAAGTTTTCATCGGTCCAGCATCCCTGCTCCTTCCGTCCAAGGCAATCCCGATCCGCATCTCCCGCGGCGTGATTTTTTTGCCCACGCAACATTTTCGCGCAACAGGATTGACAGCCTGACAATTTTTTGTGAGGGTTCCCACTCACCGCAGAAAATAGGCTGCTGAATTTTAACCCACTCCGAACAGATTATGGCTGAACCCAAGAAGGAAACTGTAAGAATCGTTCTTCCGGCGCGCCGCGATGGTGGCCCTGTCGCCTCCAATCCCCGCGAAACGGCAATGATTAATCTCCCGCCGAAGCCGGCACCAGTTCAAGGAGGCAACGTGCCTCCCCCACCACCCGCTTCCGGAGGTCTCAAGCCGCCGTCGTCCATGCCGGCGGTTCCAGCCATCCCGAAGCCGCCTTCGGTGCCATCAATTCCCCGTCCGCCATCCAATATCGCCCCCCCACAGGGCAGCACACCCCCGGCAGCTCCCGCCATTCCGACGCCTCCCGCTCCGGCAGCCACGGTTCCACCCGCTGCTCCCCGGCCCCCGGTTCCGCCGCCCACAGCTCCTCCTGTCGCTCCGGCATCACTTTCCAAGCCCCCGGTGCCACCATCTGCTCCTCCGGTGCCGCCGATCAAGCCGATTGCTCCTGCGCCGCTGAGTGGCTCCGCCAAGAAGGAAACGGCCAAGGTTCCTGCCTCAACCACAGGGCCAAAAAATATACCGCAGGCAACCGTCCAGCTCACTCCACCATCGAAATCGGTGGCTGGCACTTCTTCGATCACCGTCGCCTCCACCGAGTCAGCGGCCTCCGGAGATCTGGACCCGATTCTTGGAATTGCCGCACTCGTTCTCGCCCTCGCCTCGTTTGGCGTGCAGGTGTGGATGTTTATCAGTTGATCTTCTTCACCGTTTCTCTTTGTTTATGTCCAGCCCGCATGTCACTGAACTGAAGGATTCCGACTTCGAGTCCTTCCTTAATGGCACCTCGTCTCCGGTGCTCCTGGATTTTTGGGCCCCTTGGTGCGGACCCTGCAAGGGGCTCACACCGGTCATTGAAGAAATCGCCTCGGAGAATGCCGGGAAATTTGTCGTCGCCAAAGTCAATGTGGACGATTGCCCGACCGCAGCTTTGCAATTTGGCATCAAGAGCATTCCCACCCTGATCTTCTTCAAAAACGGAGAAAAGAGAGATCAAACCGTCGGCGTCACCGGAAAAGCAGACATCCTCCGCCGCTTGGAAGCTCTCCTCTAGTGTTTCTGTTGCACAAACATCCAGACGTTGTCCTGCGTGCGGATAGTTTTTGCAAAAATCCCCCATTCCCTGTATAGAGACAATTTCGCCAGGGATTTCTCCGGAAAAATCCCTGACATAAACAAGGAAGGGTGGCTGAGTCCGGTTGAAGGCACTCGACTCGAAATCGAGCGTAGGGTTAAACCTACCGTGGGTTCGAATCCCACCCCTTCCGCCATGTCCCCGATGAGTCTTGCCGCGCGGTGTGAGGGAAAGACCGAAATAGAGTCTAGCAGGCCGAAATAGCCCGAATCCC
>JACSRU010000060.1 GCA_014879575.1 Chthoniobacterales bacterium
CATCGAAAAGTGGGTGTTGAAAATCGTCCTAAAGAGCCCTTAAGTTAGTGCCATTCCAGCCTGACCCCCTGTTCCTCCTGAGTGGAGAGGCCGGCGAACAAGGCCGACACGGCGTTGTGGAGGAAATGATTCCCGACCAACCGCCGGCGCGCTTCGGCGAGCTTTTGGCATACGGGCACGTTCACCTTTTCCACAAGAGCAAACCCCGAAGGAAAGGTAACATCTCAAAAAAAGCGTTTACTAAAGATATTGTGCTGATTAAACAGCAGGGAGTGATATCGCCACTCTTTCGGACAGAATCGGACAGCCTCGGAGACGTCAACGTCCCCTCGGACAAGTTGTGGGGTGCTCAAACCCAGCGGTCCCTGGAACATTTCAGCATCGGGCAGGACCTGATTCCGCGGGAGATGATCCAAGCCTACGCGTTCCTGAAAAAAGGAGCCGCCAACGCGAATCATAAAGGAGGCAGGCTGAATGATGCCGCTCATGCGCTGATCGTCCAGGTTTGCGACGAGATTCTTTTGGGGCAGCATCAGGACATGTTTCCCTTGCACGTCTGGATGACCGGCAGCGGCACCCAGTTCAACATGAATGTGAACGAGGTGATCTCAAACCGGTGCTGCCAGATCAGCAATACGCCTCTGGGAAGCAAAACGCCGGTGCATCCGAATGACCACGTCAACATGTCGCAATCGTCGAACGATTCCTTTCCGTCGGCCATGCATATCGCGGTGGCGGTCAATGCGACAAGTCGGCTGCTGCCGGCGGTCACGGAGTTGAGGGACGCCATTGCCGCGAAAAGCGAAGAGTGGAAGGACATCGTAAAGATCGGGCGCACCCACATGCAGGATGCCACACCGATCACTCTGGGACAGGAATGGTCGGGTTACGCCGGCATGCTGACAGACGACCTGGATCGAATGGAAGGAGCCCTTCATCACGTCCATCGGCTTGCCCTTGGCGGCACCGCTGTCGGCACCGGTATCAACGCGGCTCCCGATTTTGCGGAGGCTGCGGCTGCGGAGATTGCGCAATTGACCGGGCTGCCCTTTGTGAGTGCTCCCAACAAATTCACCGTTCAGGGAGCCCATGATGCGCTCGTGCATTTCTCGGGAGCTCTGCGCACGCTGGCCACCTCGCTTTACAAGATCGCAAACGACATCCGCCTTCTGTCGTGCGGTCCCCGGGCCGGGTTTGCCGAATTGATCATTCCGGAGAATGAACCGGGGTCATCCATCATGCCGGGAAAGGTCAACCCCACCCAAGCGGAAGCGCTGGCCATGATTGCTGTTCAGGTCATGAGCAACGACGTCGCGGTGGGATTCGGTGGTGCCAGCGGCTATCTGGAGATGAATGTTTACAAGCCGTTGATCATCTTCAACATCACCCATTCCCTCACTGTGCTGACCGACGGTTGCGCGAACTTCAGGAAGTTCCTGGTCGAAGGCACCCGGCCCAATGCTAAAAAGATCGCCGAATACGTGGAGCGTTCCCTGATGCTTGTCACGGCGCTGTCGCCGGTCATCGGATACGACAAGTCCTCGAAAATTGCCCACTACGCCATGGACAACGACCTCACCTTGAAGGAGGCGGCGCTAAAACTCGGCTTTGTCACCAAGGAGGAATTCGAGCGCGTGGTGGATCCGGCAAAAATGGTACACCCTTACGTGGCAAACGCCTGAATTTTCCCCCTATCAATTTTCAAACACACACGATGACAACCAGACCCAACCCCAGACCCAACCGTTTCCTCAAGAACAACGAAGGACGCAAAACGCAAACAACCCAGCGCGGCTATCAGGTGATTCACGATCCGGCCCTGAACAAGGGAACGGCGTTTACACCCGAAGAACGCAAGGCACTGGGACTCGAGGGACTGCTGCCTCCAGTGGTCACCACTGAGTTGGAGCCGCAGCTCAACCGCGCCTATGCGGCCTACCACGCGGCCCCGACCGATCTGGCCAAACACATCTACATGTGGCGTCTGCACGATGAGAACGAGACGCTGTTCTACGCGCTGCTTCAGCGCCACATGATGGAGATCATGCCGGTTGTTTACGATCCAGTGGTCGGTGAGGCGATCGAGAAATACAGCGAGGTCATGACGAATCCGCGCGGCGTTTTTCTCAGCATTGACGACCCGGAAGGCATCGAGGAAAAGCTGTTGGCCTGGGGCGCGGGCCCGGACGACATTGATTTGTTGGTTGCCAGCGATGCGGAGGAAATTCTTGGCATTGGCGATTGGGGATCCAACGGGATCGACATTTCCGTGGGCAAGCTCGCGGTGTACACGGCGGCTGCCGGGGTTGACCCGCATCGCGTGATCCCAGTCGTCCTGGATGTGGGCACTGACAATGCGCGCCTGCTCAACGACCCCTCCTACGTCGGCTATCAGCACTCGCGGATTCGGGGGAAAGCCTACGACGATTTCATCGACGCCTACGTAAAGGCGGCCCGCAAGCTTTTCCCCAAAGCCTACCTGCACTGGGAGGATTTTGGTTCCACCAATGCGAGGCGCATTCTGGAGCGGTATCGCGACAGCATTCCCACTTTTAACGACGACGTGCAGGGCACTGGTGCCATCGTTCTGTCCGGCTTGCTTAACGCGGTCAAAGTCACCGGCCAGAGTTGGAAGGACCAGCGGGTCATCGTATTGGGCGGCGGCACCGCTGGTTGCGGCATTGCCGATCAGATTCGCGACCAGATGGTGCGCGCCGGTGGGTTGTCGAAGGAGGAGGCAAACAAACACATTTGGATCGTTGATCTGCCTGGCTTGTTGACCGAGGAGATGAGTGAAGGGTTGCTCGACTTCCAGCGTCCCTATGCCCGCCCGGCAGCCGAAGTCGCGGGCTACAAGCGCACGCCCAGCATCCCCAACACGGCCGCAGAGACACGCTGGCCAGCCATGGCCGCCCTGCTGGCCGCAGCGTCGGCCAAGGCCGGCATCATCGATCTGGCGACCACGGTGGCCGAGGTCAAGCCAACCATCCTGATCGGCACCTCGACCACTCCCGGCCTGTTTACGGAAGAAATCGTGCGAACGATGGCTGCCCATGTGGAGCGACCGATCATCTTTCCTCTCTCCAACCCCACCATCCTGCACGAGGCCACGCCCGCTCACATTCTCGAATGGACCAACGGCAAGGGGCTGGTCGCAACCGGTGCGCCCTTTGACGACGTGACTTATGGAGGAGTGACTTATGTCATCGGGCAGGCGAACAACGCCGCTCTCTACCCTGGTCTGGGCATGGGCATCATCGTATCGCGGGCGCTAAAAGTGACGGATGAGATGATTTTTGCGGCGGCCAAAACCGTGGCGGATCAAGCGCAACTCGGCGCACCCGGAGCCTCGCTGCTCCCCTCCAACGCGGATTTACGCATCACCTCAAGCCTTGTGGCCGTTGAAGTCGTTCGCACCGCGATTTCCCAAGGGGTGGCCGGAGTGAAAGTTGACAATCCCGTCGAGGCCGTTCGCAACGCCGAGTGGTGGCCGGTGTACTACCCGGTTGAGGCGATCTAGCGGGCGTGTCGGCCCGGTCCGGAAATCAGATGGGGTCCCGAATGGCCCTTCCCTGGCTCAGAGATTTAAAGTCTCCGAGCTTCGCAAGCTCTTTGGAGCCTTTGTCCCGACGGCTCTCCTGAGTCCGCCGCAGCCGGGGAGGCTACTGTGGCCAGGGCGTGTCGTAAACTGGTGATCGGAGCCGGGTATTGGCGGGGCGGGAGTAAACCATCTGGGCGACGGTCAGATGGCGGGTTCCAAAGGCCGCCTCGCAGAAACAGAGGTAGTAGCGCCATTTGCGGATGAAGATGTCGTCGAACCCCAATCCGCGTATCGCCTCCTGTTTTGAATCAAAGGTGCTCCGCCAAATTCTCAGCGTGTGGGCGTAGTGCGGAGCCATGTCTTCGTAATCCAGCAGATTCAGATTTCCGGCGGTTGTCATGGCCTCCATAATCCGGGCATGGCTCATCAGGAGCGATCCGGGGGCAATGTGTTTTCGGATAAAATCCACGCCGTCGCGGAAAGCCCGATACTGGCGATCCGGACACAGGGTTGCTTGCAGGGCCAGCAAGCCGTGGGGCTTGAGCAGCTCGTGAATTTTTTCAAAGTGGTCATTCACGTGTCGTTGAACACCCGCTTCGAGGGTTTCAATCGAGACCACCTTGTCAAACCATCCCCGGATCGAGCGGTAATCGCAGAGGAGAATATCGATTTGATCCGAGAGGCCCGCCTTTTCAATCCGGCCGGAAGCCTCAACGAAGTGCTCCTCCGAGCTTGTCACCGTGGTGATCTTGCAATGGAAATGTCTGGCGGCGTGGATGCTGAATCCGCCCCATCCGGTTCCGATTTCCAGAAGTTCGTCCGTGGGCGACAGGTGGAGTTTGCGGCAAAGGAGATCATATTTGCGGACCTGGGCGGCTTCGAGCGAGGTTTCCGGCGCATCAAAAAATCCGCTGGAGGAGGCCATGGTGGGATCAAGCCAGAGTCTGAAGAAATCCGCGCCCGGATGCTGGGGATTTTTTCGTCCGTTCCGGGAGTTGTTCGGGCGGAGGCGGGTGCAGGCGCGGTGGAGGAGGTTCAAGATGTTGAAGACGCCGGAACCTCGCGTGTAGCCTGTTTCGAGGACGCCGGGTTCTTTCGAGTTCTGCATGAACCAGGCGATGACTTGCGTCAGATCGGATGTTTCCCATTCGCCGGCCATGTAACTTTCCGCAAATCCAATGGATCCGAAGAGGACATCGCGCCGAAAGAATGCATTTTTGAGAATGCGGAGTTCCGCCCGGATCCCGGGGTACACGCCGCCAAATTCCTGCGTCGTGCCATCGGGGAGCACAACCGAGAGGGAGCCATTCTTTCGGGTTGCGAAACTTCTCAGAATCAGGTGCCGAAGGAACATGCGATCAGAGGGGGGAGTTCCGGAGGGATCGTTTCTCAGCGGGAGAGATCGAGGAGGACTTTCCCCGCCCGTTTCTCGCGACCAGCCGCGCCGACGGCTTCCACGACTTGAGTCAGCGGATGGATGACATGGAGGGGAGTGAAGAGGTTCCCTTCGCGAAGGAGCCGGGCAAGTGCCGCATAGGTCTCCGTGAGGGTGGTCCGATCTGCGGTCTTTCTCCAGCGGTTCAGCCAAAATCCCCCGAATTTCAGACCTTTGAAAATGAGGAGCCCGTTGGGGATTTTGAGCGGCTGTTTGCTCATGGCGCCAAAGGTGACCATCGTTCCGCCCGGAGCAAGTGCGTTGGCGATATTCAAGGCACTTGGACCGCCGACCGCATTGAGCGCGAGCTTGGGACGGGCACCTCCACAGAGAGTTTTCAACTCCTTGCGCAGATCGTATTCCTCGGTCACAACGATGGTTCCGCCGGCATCGGTCAGTTCGCCAACGAGTTCCGGTCGCCGCACGACATTCAAGGTTTTCCAGCCCAAGGCCCGGGCGATCTGGATGACGCTCCGGCCCACTCCGGAATTTGCGGCGTTTTGAACAATCCAATCCCCGGGGGCGAGGTGGACAAAATCCTGGAGCATCCGCCAGGCGGTCGCCGGATTGACGGTCAGCATCGCCGCTTGGTTCGTGTCGAGACCGTCGGGGAGAGGGATGAGATGGCGTGCAGGGACGAGCATTTGGCTGCACCATGTGCCGAAGGTCATGGGAAGGACGAGTTGTCCGGGAGAGCATCCGGTGACACCCAATCCCACGGCGACAATGCGTCCGACTCCCTCGTTGCCAATAGTGGCGGGGAGTTCCGGAAGATCCCCATAGGTCCCCTCGATGACATTGAGATCCGCCGGATTGACCGGCGCGGCAACCATGTCCAGGAGCACTTCCTCCGGGCCCGGCGAGGGAAGGGGGAAATCTTCGAGAACGAGGGATTCAGCGGGTTTCCCAAACTGCTTGAGGCGGGCGGCTCTCGACATGTGCGCATTTTCGCCGCTTACCGATCACAAGTCGAACCGATTTTCACGGGGGAAGCCCGCCTCCCGTATTCCAGGATCACCGCGACCGGGTCGGCTTCGGCCCTCCCGAATGTCCCTTCAAGAATCCCAAGGCGGGAAACACTACTGGGCCACCCAGGGCTTGCCGGTCTCGAGCATTTCGATGAGGCGGGGATAGACGATCTCCACCCGTTGGTCGGATTGGCCCGGATCAATGAAGTCGTGCGGCACTTTTTCCGAGGCGGGAAATTCATAGGTGTTGATCCCATCCGGACGGCTGGTCCGCCAGAGGTCAACCAGTCGGGTGGCCACCACGTTATTGGCTGCAAAATCCGCAGCGGATGTGATGAGCAGGATCTCCCGACAAGCCGGGGGGGAGGCCTTTGCCTCGCGGAAGGCCTCGACGCCAAGGCGCATGGTTTCGCCGATGCTGCGTGTCGAAAATCGCGGGTAGGCATGCACTACACGGGGACCCCGGTCCTTCTGAACGGGATCCCACCAAATGAACGCATTTGGCAACCGGATCAAAACCTGGCTGAGCGGGAGGTTAAGCCATTGCGGAAGACCTCCGGGGGATAAAAACGGTGCCAACAGGATTGCGCGATCCACATCGGCACGATTCTGTGCAACCCATGCGGTCGTGGTCCCGTTGACGGAGAGTCCCGCAACCGTAAGCCGTTTGCCCAGCGGGCGCGCAAGTGTGATGGCAAGATTCGCATAATCGAGCATCCCTTTCGCGGTGAATGCCCCCAACGCATCCGTCATCCGGTCCGCCTTGCCGTGCCCGGGTGTGCGGGGGATCACGACATTGTGTCCGCGCTCAAAAAGGATCCGCCCCAGTTTGTCGAATTGCTCGGGCGAGTTTGTGAGGCCGTGAAGCAAAATGAACACCTGGTCGGTTGGCCTGTCATGGAGAAAGGCTCTTGGGCGTCCGGCTTCCGAGAGTGTCTCAGGTGCCTGGGTGATCAATGCTTCGATTCGGGTTTTTGCGGACTGGTAGTCGGACGGCACAGGAATTTGCGGCGTGGTGTAGGAAAAATTCATGGGAAAAAATGCCAGGGCTCCGAGTCCGAGCAGGCAAAGTGCGATTCCAAGACCCGCCCAGATCAAAACGTGTCGCATCCAAGGTCGTCTTATCATGAGGTTTGATCTATGGCAGAGGGTTTGCTAGACGGAAAGGGCAATATGACCACACCCGACGCCGGAATGCTGTCCGACAGCCAGCCATTTGTCCGCCTGTTTCGCGGGATCCTCCTCCTTGCATTGGTGGCGGCTCCGGGATGCGCGCCCCTCACGAAGTATCCCCCGCCTCCGCGTGTGCGCGAAGGAACCCTCGCGCAGGCGAGCACGTGGGCGGCCTCCGCCCGGCGAAACCTGGATGCAAAATCAATTTCAGCAAAAACCCTGCCGGCCCTCCGGGTGGCCCTGAAGGAAGACGCCCCGCAGGCTCGGGAAATCGCCAACGTGGCACTCGGGCGCTTCGTGGAAACCAACTTCGATGGGGCGCGTCTGCGGGAAACTCAAATCACCGGGGCAGACGGGGTTGTTTATCATGTGCGGGTGGCGGCGGAGCCCCGCGACTGGCCCGCAGCCTTCCTCGACCGGCTGACTCCCCTCCGCCCAACCCAGGGTCGGAGGCAAAATCCGCTGCGATGGCAGGGCTGGGGCGTGCCAGTCATCGGAGTGAGCAAGCTGGACCGTGCGACCCAGCCCTTCGAGCCGAGCCAGGGATACCGCCTGCCCGTCACCGTGACGGCCGACATGCAAATGCGCGGCGGCATTTGCGAAACAACTCTCCGCTTTCTCAATCCCAAAATCACAAAATCCGTCCGCATCGGGGGTGTGATGCGCCCAGTGTCCGGCAATCTCCAGGAGCCAAACCGCGCAACCTTTCGGCGGAGTGCCCGCCCGCTGCTCGTTGGCGTTCGCTGGCTGTTGCAAGTGGACCGCTTTGCCTATCCCACAAGGCTGATATTCATGCAGCCCTATGATCCGAAAAAGATTCCCGTTGTCCTCGTGCATGGGCTTCTTTCCACACCTCAAATGTGGGGTGAGGTGGTCAACGGGCTGCAGGCGGACGAAGTCATCCGAAAAAACTATCAATTCTGGGCATTTTTTTATCCGACCGGACAGCCGATCGCGCTCTCGGCACTGCAGCTGCGGGATTCCCTCCGCGAGGTCGAGGCCCGCTATCCCCTGTCGCGAGGCATGGTGTTGATCGGGCATAGCATGGGGGGCATCCTTTCCCGCGCCCAGATATCAGACTCCGGAGGACGGGCAATTTTTGATGAAGTCTTTGGGAAGGATGCGCCACGGGTTGCCAGACGACTTCCCCAGGCACCCCTTTTGCGGGACTCGCTGATCTTCGAAAGAAACAAGAACATTCGGCGGGCCATCTTTATTTGCGTTCCGCATCGGGGGAGCGACATGGCACTGGCTGGGCCGGCGGGATTCTTTGCCTCGCTCATTCGCATGCCCCGCAACATCGTCCATACGATCGCCAAAGTCTCGGACGTGGTGACAACGATGGATTTCCGGCGTCCGCCGACGAGCATTTCCGGCCTGTCTCCCCGCTCGCCCTTTCTGCGGAGCTTGAACAAACGTCCCATCGGGGCGCCCCATCATACGATCCTCGGAGACCGCGGAAGGGGCAATTCCCCGAAAAGCTCGGATGGCATTGTTCGCTATTCCAGTGCCCATCTTGCCACAGCGGAATCCGAGCGCATCATCCCCGATGGACATGGCGCCTTCCGGCACCCGCAAGCCATCGCCGAGATGCAGCGGATTCTCCATGAGGACTTGCTCAAGACGGGGAAAACGACGACAGCCAAGGTGCCAGAAAAACGCTGAAACCCGAGAGTGCCTCCCTTATGGTGAGCACTCCGGTGAGGGGCAGGACCGTCAACAGGATCAAACCGACGGCCTCCCTCCGCGCTTCTTGAACAAGAACATCGCAATCGCGAGGGCGAGCAAACTGAGGACAGCGGCGAGTTGGAGACGCACGAATTGATTCCAGGCACCTCGACCACCTGCACGGGAACCTCCATGCGTTCAAAGGCCTCTGCGGGACCGCTCCAGGAACCGGAAAAGGGTGACACCTTCTCCGGCGAGGGCGAGACGGCGACGGAAATAGGCTCGTTTCCGGTCGGTTTGTTATCCCAGGCAGACGATAGGGAATCAACCCCTACCAATCCGCGTTCGAGCCACGGGTATCCATGTGCGTGAAGCTGGAATACCGTCCGACGCCCCCCTTAAACAGTCCGGCCTTGCGGAGATCACGGGCCATTGCCGCCACTTTGCGGGGCGAAGAACGGAAGCGCATGTCGATGGCATTGTTTCGCAGGTGATAAGAATGGCTTTTGGCGCCGGGGCAAGTGGCATTATAGGCGGGGCTGCGATAAACAGAGAGGACTTCCCCCACGGGCTCTCCGAGACGGGCGCACACCTTGTCCACGGCGAGCAGGGTGCTGCGGATATTCCCCCAGAGCTGCCGGGGCGGGAGGGAGTTGTGGATTTTTCCGTGGGCCTTGGCATGGGAATCCATGATCTGCTGCACGGAGATTTTCCGGAGTCCCATCCGGGCGAGGAACTTCCGGTAAGCCTCGTTGTTGTAGCCCAGCACACCGCGCAGGGAAGGCGGGAGGGTCGAACGGTCGGGCTTCTCCTGGGACTCCCCGTTGAGACCGTTGAGGACGTCCAAAACACTCCACATCGCATCCGCCTTTCCCGCACCCGCGAGCAAGCCGGCACCGGCGCAGAGAATCAGGCCCATGAGGCGGCGACGTGGTATGGCGATTAATTGGTATTCCATCTCTTGCAAACCGTAAAACAAAGCACATTTTTCCAAAGGTCAAAGGGCTTTTTTGGAAAAAAGCTCCCCAAACTCTTTCTTTCCCGGCTGCGAGCAAGGGCGCAAATCGATCCACTCGGCCCGGCCGCCTTTGAAGATGCTCAGCCTGGTGGAGCCCAGCGAGCGGAGCGCGTTCCTGACCAATTCGGCATCCTTGCGGAGAGTGGAGGCTTGGGTGCTGAAAAAATGTGTGTTAATCCGGGGCTGCGACGGCGGCGACAGGGCGGGAAACCTGCCGGGGCTTGGCGCGGAAAAGCCGGAGAACGACAACGAAAAACATCGGGATGAGAAGAATGCCGAGCAGCGTTGAAGCGAGTGTTCCACCGATGACTCCCGTGCCGATGGCATTTTGACCGCCCGATCCAGCGCCCGTCGAAATCGCCAGGGGCACGACCCCGAGCCCAAAGGCCAACGAAGTCATAAGAATCGGACGCAGACGTTGTCGGGAGGCCGTCAGTGCCGCCTCAACGAGATCCATTCCGGCATCGAAATTGGCCTTTGCAAACTCGACGATCAGAATGGCGTTCTTGGCTGAGAGTCCGATGATGGTCAGGATGCCCACCTGGAGAAAGACGTCGTTGGAGAATCCCCTCCCCCATGTGGCCAGCACGGCACCGAAGACGCCGAGTGGCACTGCCAGAATCACGGAAATCGGGATCGACCAGCTTTCGTAAAGTGCGGCGAGGCAGAGAAAGACAACGACCATCGAAACCAGGTAAAGGAAGCCCGACTGGGCACCCGCCGCCCGCTCCTCATAGGAAAGTCCCGTCCACTCAAATCCGATGCCCGGCGGCAACTTGGCGGCCAGCGCCTCCATCGCCTGCATGGCGTCTCCCGTGCTCTTGCCGTGTGCGGCATTTCCCTGGATCTGCATGGAGGGGCGCCCGTTATACCGTTCCAAGCGCGGGGATCCATAGCTCCAGTAGCCGTGGGCAAATGCGGAGAAGGGAACCATCTGCCCCACATTGTTCCGAACATACCAACTCCCGAAGTCCTCCGGCTTCATGCGGGAATCCGGCCGGCCTTGAATGAAGACCCTCTTGATTCGCCCGCGATCCACAAAGTCGTTCACGTAGGCGGATCCCCATGCGGAGGAAAGCGTGGTGTTAATGTCGGAGACCGTCAACCCCAGGGCACCGGCTTTTTCCCGGTCGATGTCCACATTGAACTGCGGTTCGTCATCCAGGCCGTTGGGTCTCACGCCGATCAGGGTGGGTTCTTCCGCTGCCATCCCGAGGAGTTGATTGCGCGCATCCATCAGAGTTTGGTGCCCCACATTTCCGACATCCATCAGTTGGAAATCAAACCCGCTCGCATTTCCCAATTCCATGACCGCAGGCGGCGCAAGCGGAAACACCATGGCCTCCCGAATGCCCATGAAGCGGCCCATGGCCCGCTGCGCGATGGCCTGAACGCGATTCTGCTTGCCGGGACGTTGATCCCAATCCTTGAGACGAATGAATGCGATTCCGGAATTCTGGCCCCGCCCTGCAAAACTGAATCCGGCAACAGTGAACACACCTTCGACATTGTGTCCCTCCTCGTTGAGAAGGTAATCGGTCACCTTGCGCAGGACGCCTTCCGTGTTTTCAATCGTGCTTCCCGGGGGGAGTGTCACCAGCGTGAACATGCGACCCTGATCCTCCTCGGGAAGGAACGCCTTGGGCATGCGCTGCATGATCCAAACCATTGCCCCCACCACGGCCGCGTAGATGACGACATAACGCATCACGCGGTGGAGAATATGCTGCACGCTGGACACATACCGATCGGTCCCCTTTTGAAACAGGCGGTTGAACCACCCGAAAAATCCCCGGTGCTGCACGGCATGGCCTTTTTTCATCGGCTGGAGAAGAGTCGCGCAAAGGGAGGGGGTGAGCACAATCGCCACCACCACCGACAACATCATTGCCGAGACAATCGTGATCGAAAACTGCCGGTAAATGACCCCGGTGGAGCCGCCAAAAAAGGCCATGGGCACAAAGACGGCCGAAAGCACCAGCCCGATGGCAATCAGCGCCCCGGTGATCTGGTCCATGGACTTGCGCGTGGCCTCCAGCGGGGAAAGCCCCTCCTCGGCCATCAGGCGCTCGACATTTTCGACCACGACGATCGCGTCGTCCACCAGAAGGCCGATGGCGAGGACCATGCCGAACATCGTCAGCGTGTTGATCGAAAACCCAAAGACATCGAGCATGCCGAACGTCCCCAACAACACCACCGGAACCGCAATCGTCGGAATGAGCGTCGCACGGAAGTTCTGCAAAAACAGATACATGACGCAGAAAACGAGGAAGATCGCCTCGAAGAGCGTCACCACAACCTCATGAATCGAAAGCTCGATAAACGGCGCGGCATCGAGCGGATAAATCACCGACAGACCGGGGGGAAAATTCGGGCGCAACTTTTCGATCATTGCCTTGACGTTATCAACCGTGGTGAGTGCATTTGCCCCGGTTGCCAGACGGATCGCCACGCCGGACGCCGGCTTGCCATTGTATCTTGCGGAAATCCCGTAGTTTTCGCCACCGAGCTTGACTTCGGCAACATCGTGAAGGCGAACTTGTCCCCCATCCGGATTTACCTTGAGCAGGATGTTCCCGAACTCCTCCGCAGTTGTCATGCGCGAGGGACCAATGACCGAAGCGTTGAGCTGCTGTCCCTGGACCGCCGGGAGTCCGCCCAGCTCACCGGACGCCACCTGGACGTTCTGTGAGGCGATCGCGGCTTTGACGTCCGCCGGAGTCAGGCGGAAGTTGTTCAGCTTGGCGGGATCGAGCCAGATCCGCATGGCATACTGGGCACCGAACACCAGGAAATCGCCCACGCCTTTGGTTCGACTCACCGGATCCTGGATGGTCGAAACGATGAAGTCGGCAATGTCCTGATCCGTCATGCTGCCGTCCTCGGAAACGAATCCCACCACCAGAAGGAAATTCCGTGTGGATTTCGCCACCCGAATCCCCTGCTGCTGCACTTCCTGCGGCAGGAGCGGCGTGGCGAGGGCGAGTTTGTTCTGCACCTGAACCTGGGCCACATCGGGATCCGTGCCCTGGCTGAAGGTCAGCGTGATCGTCATCGAGCCGTCCTTCGTGCTCTCCGAGCTGAAATAGAGGAGATTGTCGATGCCGTTCATCTGCTGCTCGATGACCTGCACGACGGAACTCTGCACGGTGGCCGCAGAGGCTCCGGGATAGTTTACGGAGATCGCGATCGCCGGAGGCGCGATGTTCGGATATTGCGCAACGGGCAACCGGCTGAGCGCCAGACCTCCCGCCAGCATGATGACGATGGCAATGACCCAGGCAAAAACCGGACGGTCGATAAAAAATCGGGCCATGATTTTATGCGCCCTCCTTGGCGGGCGCCATTTCGGTCGGCTTGACTTTTGCGCCCGGAGCGGTCTTCTGAAGCCCCTCGACGATGACGCGATCCCCCTCAACGAGTCCCTTTGTCACCAGCCAACGGTCCCCGACGGACCGATCCGCCTCCACCACGCGAATCTCAACAACATCCTCCGGGGTCACCACCAACGCGACCGCCTGTCCCTTGGCATTGCGCGTCACCCCCCGCTGAGGCACAAGGATCCCTTTTTCATTCACCCCTTCGATGATTTTTGCCCGGACAAACATCCCCGGCAAAAGTTCCTGCTCCGGATTTGGAAAAACCGCGCGCAGCGTCACGGATCCCGTGCCTTGGTCAACGCTCACTTCCGAAAATTGCAGCTTCCCCGCATGCGCGTAGGTCGAGCCGTCTTCCAGCAGGAGCTTGACGACCGCCTGATGATTCTCCACGCCCTGCAGGGCCCCCTCTTCCATCTGACGCCGCAACTTCAAAAGCTGCACGCTGGACTGCGTGACGTCCACATAGATGGGATCCAACTGGTGCACGGTCGCCAGAGGAGCGGTCTGTCCCGGAGTCACAAGCGCCCCTTCGGTCACCGCCGAGCGTCCGATTCTCCCTGAAATGGGTGCCAAAACCTTCGTGTATTCCAAATCAATCCTGGCTTTCTCAAGATCGGCCCTGGCCTCAGCAACGCTCGCCTGCGTCTGCTTTTCCACGGCGACCACGTCATCGTAATCCTGCTTGCTGATCACGCTCGTCGCCGCCAGCTTGCTTCGACGCTCCACCACGAGTTTTGCCACTTCCGCAGCCGCTTCGGCCTTGGCCACCGACGCCTTGGCACTCTCGTAAGCCGCTTCATACCTCGCGGGATCGATCTGGTAAAGCTGGTCGCCCTCCTTCACATCCCCGCCTTCCTCATACAGGCGCCTCAAAATCACCCCGCCCACTTGCGGTCTCACCTCGGCCACCCGATACGATGACGTCCGCCCGGGGAGCTCGGTCACAACCTCCACCCGCTCCGGTTTCAGCGTCACTACCCCGACATCCTGCGGGGGCCGCTTCGGCAGGGCGGGCGACTTTTTCTGACCGCATCCCATCACCAATCCTCCACAAATTACCACCGCCAACAAACCGGTCATTTTCTCTGTTGAAATTTGCGCTCTCATATTGAAACTTGTTGCACTGATTTTCCGGATTTCCCTCCCTCCTCCCATTGCTTCAACCAGGAAAGCGTGCGAGGATGTTTTTCCAAGAGTTTTCGTTAATCTGTTTGATTGTTAATTGCCTTAATTATCAACATTCATTTGATTGTCAAGTCTTGATGTCAGGATTTCTGACTTTCAAAGAATGTCAGGATCTGCTGGGATGCGGCACTGATGTTTGCGCTCAAACGTCTCCTCCTGCTCCTGCTGATTGTCTTGGTCGCGTATTGTTTTTGGCCGAGGAAGTCTTCATTGACGGGTTTTGATCCGGTTCGGATGTCGGAACTTCAGATGGAAATCTGGAAGAGCGCATCCGGGAAGAAGGTCTGGGCATTGGTGCGGCCGTTCTATTCCGTTTATCAAGGGCAGTATCAACTGCCTCCGATTTCGGCCATGAAAATCTCCTTTGATTCCGCAAGGGCGCTGCACGTATTTCATACCTCACCGGACGCAGCGGATCAGGAAAAAGCGCTGGCCCCGTTGCAGACCGTCTTTCAAACCATGAAATCCGGAATGAAAGCCGGCTTTGACTCCAACGCATCCGCGCGGATGGAACTGATGATCTGGATGCTTCGGGCGGATCACGCGAAGCGTGCGCAACTCACAACCGCCTGGTCGGAGTCCCTCGCCATGCTTTACGGACGCTCAACGCAGGAATGCCTGCCTGCGGCCAAAAAGTTTGCGGTCGCCTCGAAGTTTGCCGATGAAGGGAAGTGGGGGGAGGCCCAGGCAAACGCATTGGAGGCCTGGAGGATCATTGGCGGGTTTGCTCCTCCCGAGAAGAAGTAGGTTCCGCCATTTCCACCCTCACCGGGATGGGCTCGAAGCTCTTGAAATGCACATCGCGTTGCGGGAAGGGCATTTCAATCCCGGCGGTTCTGAGATCCCGCTCAATCCGGCAACGCAGATCGCTCCCGACCTGGCGGGCATCCACTCCCTCGCCGAGTTCCAGCCAATAGTAGATACGGAAGACCAGGGCACTCTCGCCGAAGGCTTCGAAAAAGACCCCCGGGGCGGGATCCCGGAGGATTTCCGGCTGCCGTTCGACAGCCGACGTCAGGAGGGACAAGGTTTTTTCGACAGGAGATCCATAGGCGACCCCGAGAGTGAAATCGAAGCGGTGACGCGGATCGGCAAGCGTCCAATTCGTCACTTCCTTTTCCAGGAAGGCACTGTTGGGGACGAGCAACTCGACTCCGTCGAATTTTTGGATGCGCGAACACCGGCTCCCGAGATGAACCACCTTCCCCGTGCTGCCGACCACTTCGATGATGTCCCCCACCTTGATTTGGCGCTCCAGCAGGAGGAGAATGCCGCTGATAAAATTATTCATCAGGTTCTGTGCGCCGAACCCGATTCCGATCGCCAGGGCGCCGCCGAGAAAGGCGAAGACCGTCAGCGGGATGTTCAGCCAGTAGAGCACCAGGAGCACCAAAAGCGAGACAACAGGAAAAAAGACGCTTTTTTCGAGCAGAGCCTTTTGTTCCTCCGCCAATTGGAACCGCCGTGTGGCGGCGCGGGAGGTGGAGCGCGCCAGCCAATTGGCCGCGCCAAGTGCCGCCAACAGGCCCAGCACTCCCAAGATGACCTTTCCAATGGTGATTCGCAGGCTCTCGTTGCCGAACAATTCCCAACTCCACACATACGAGACCATCCGGGACATCTCGTCCCACGTTCTTGTCATTCGCCGCGAAAAGCTCTCCCCGCCGAGGACGGCCTGCACCTCGCCGAGAAACTCCTCCTGGGTCGTGACGATCTGTCCGGACTTCGAAGCGAGGGTGCCCAGGATGTCTGTGCGCTTGCGAGCCAGCGCGACATTCTGATCGAGGAGGGATCTTGTTGTCGCGTCCTGCGCGGCGCCCCGCAGTTGTTTCTCCGCAGACTCCAGTGCCTCCCGGGCTTCGAGCAGCCTGCGGTCCACACTGGGCCGCAGGTTTTTGTGTTTTGCGATGATCTCTTCGGATTGATCCCTCGCCGTCTTCAGAGCCTCCGGGGTTCCCTCATCCGCCAGAGTTTTCACCGCGCTCCAGTGCGCCTTCTCATCCGCAAGAAGATAGACTCTCGCCTGGAGCACAGTCACAAGGCGTTGAGCCGTGTCGGCCAGCAAACCCGCCGCGGCCGCACGATTTTTTGAGAGGGGCGAATCGCCTCCCTCGCGAAGCGTGGCCGCCTCGGCGGCAAGACGCGCCTGATCCTTGATCGCGGCGGCAAGATCTTTTTCTGCGGCGGCATTTTCGGCCTCGATCACGGCCAGTTGGGAGTTCGCCCGACGGGAATCCACCTGGCGCTCAAAGCCACCCGTGCGCAGCGCGGCGCGCAGAGCCTCCACCTCGGCGGACAATTTTCTGGCAAGCATTTCCTGCTCGGCGCTTTTCCATTTTCCCAGGAAGACGGCGGAGTCTGCGGCACGTCTTTGGCGGTCGGCCAGTTCCAACTCGATTTCTGCGCGCACCCTGGCTTCCGGAGTTTTTGCCAGGTCGAACTCTTCCTGGAACTGCCGGGCTTCCCGCTCGGCGCTCGTGAGCAACGTCTGGTTTTGCACAACAAACCGGCGGATCAAGTCCTCCTCGCCCGCGAGGGCGCCGACGGCAAGCGAGGCACTTCTCAGAGAGTCCCGCAAGATGGCCGCCTCCTGCTCGGAACCAGGCGGCGCGACCTCCTGCGGCTTCTCTTGTCCGGCTCCCTCCACGGCCATCAGGGAAAGAATATCAGCAGCTCCTTGGAAATTCCGCTGAATCTCGCGGTTCGCCGCCCGAAAATCCTCGATGCGGGTGGCGGGGAGTCCCGCATCCGCCAAACGCGAAATGATCGCGCTCTCCCGCTTTTCGTCCTCTTTGGCGGCAACAATCTGCGCCTTGGCCCAATCCAACTGACCCGCCGGAGAGAGCTCGGGAGTGGCGACTTTTGATCCCCCTCCAAGCACTTCGATCATCGCCTTGATCCCCTGCGCAGACGCCGGAAGCGGACAAAAAATTTCGAAGACGGACACAAGAAGGCCCGCGATTTGCAGGGCTCTAAAGGTTCTCCGGATGCAGGGCATGCCGCACATCAAAGGCAATTTGCCCCGCGCAATCAAGCCCGGGCGGATTTGTCCATGAGACCGGAAGCCTTGTGACAAAATCCCGCACCCGAGCCCGCTTTACACCCGGAGGAAGCGGGAAAGACTCTCGGAAAGATCCTTCAACTTCACCGGCTTTGAGAGATAATCATCCATCCCCGCCTCCAGACAACGCTCCCGGTCACCAGGCATGACGTTTGCCGTCAGGGCAATGATCGGAACCCGCCCGCCAGATTTCAACTGGCGAATTTTTCGTGTCGCTTCCAGGCCGTCCAACACAGGCATCTGCATGTCCATGAGAATCGCGGAAATCCGGGAGGGATCATACCCATCGAGTGCCTCCCGCCCATTGGAGGCGAATTCCACCCGGTAGCCGAGGTAATCGAGCATTTTTCCCATAAGAATGCGGTTTGAGGTGTCATCTTCGACAACCAACACCGTTTGAAAACCGGTGGGTGCCGCCTCTCCGGAAGCCGGCGTCTCATCATACGGATTGCCGGGGGGAGTTTCGTCGGACATTTTTGGAGAAACGTTTTCCGGGGCCGGAGAGCCCTCATCGAGGGGTAAACAGAAGGTGAAGGTGCTGCCTTGGCCGGGCAGGGACACGACATTGAGAGTGCCCCCCATGGCCTCCGCAAGTCGCCGCGATATGGCCAGCCCGAGACCTGTCCCGGCGAACGGCCTGCTGGCGGTGGAATCCGCCTGCGTGAATGGCACAAACAGATGGGCAAGGGTCTCGGGCGGAATCCCAGGTCCTGTGTCTTCGACAGAAAATTCCAGCACGGTCAGACCCTCTTTCAAACTTCTGGTCACACCGAGCACCACGGATCCCTCGACCGTGAATTTGATGGCATTGCCAAGGAGATTCAGGAGGATCTGCCGAATCCGGCGTTCATCCCCGAAGATTTCATTCGGAACGTCCGCCGCCTTCACGCAGTGCAAGGCGATCCCCTTGTCGAGAGCCATTTTCCGGATCGGACTGCTGGCGGCTTCCAGCAGCGCGGGGATTCTGATGCGCTCCGACTCGATCGGCATTCGCCCCTTTTCGATGCTCGAAAAATCGAGGATGTCGTTGACCACGCCCAGCAAATGGTTGCCGCTGTCGAGGATGGTTCTGATGAAGTCCTGCTGCTCTTCATCCAGGGACGTGGAGGAAAGCAATTCGGCAAATCCCAGCACGCCGTTGAGCGGAGTGCGCAACTCATGGCTCATCAGCGCAAGAAACTCGCTTTTCGCCCGGGCGGCGGCTTCCGCCTTCACGGCCAGTTCCTCCGCGCGCGCAGTGGCCTCGGCCAGATACCGATTCAGTTCCACAAGACTCTTTTCCGCGCGCTTTCGTTCCGTCAGGTCGATGTCGAAACAAAAGATTTCCGGCTCATGGCCCGGCCGATTGACAATCACATGGTTGCAGAAGACGGTGAGTGCCTCGCCGTCCTTCCTTCGGAGGACAAGCTCGCCGGGCGGGATCGGCTGCCGGGTTTCATACATGGCATTCAAAGTTTCCCGTATGGAGGCCTGCGCCTCCGGGGGGAAAAGCAGATCGACCAGGCTTTTCCCGATCGCTTCTTCGGCGGTATATCCATACAGAACCTCGGAGGCCTCATTCCAGTAATGGACAATTCCCTTCCGGTCAAATCTCTGCACGGCAATCGAGGAAATATGCTGAAGCACGAGCCTCAAGCGTTCCTCACTTTCCCGGAGAGCCTCTTCCGCACGGCGGCGTTCCGACTCACTGGCGTAACCATCCAGGGCGAAGCTGATATTATCCGCCATTTTCTCGAGAAGGCTGCACACTTCCTCATCGAGAACATTGGTCTTGTCGCTGTAAACAAGGAAGGCTCCCACGGCCTTTCCTCTCTGATGAAGCGGGAGGGCGGCCGCGGAGTTCCATCCATGCCGCACCCCGTGCTCATGCCACAACGCCGTTGTGGGATCCTTTGCAAAATCCCTGCACCAGACAGGACGGTTCTCACGAATTGAGGTGGCGGCCGGACCACGGGCCAATGCCTCCCTGGGATCCAGCGGGAAGGTCACTCCCTCGAGACATTCCCGGCCCCTTCCGTAAAGCACCCTGGGTGTCAGGCCCGCTTCATCCACAAAGCCGATCCAGGCCAGGGCCATCCCCCCGGATTCCACGACATCCCGGCAGATTTTCGGCAGCAACTCCTCCGCAGAGGCCGAATGCACGATCGCCTGATTGCAAAGACTCAGAGCCGTATGAAGTTGATTCAAGCGGATCACGCGCGCCTCCGCGATCTTCCGCTCGGTGATGTCCTCCAAGAGCACGGCAAACTGGCCATCTTTCGGGCGGTAGGCAGTTATCTGAAAATCCTTCTTGAGAGCCGCGCTATGCTTCTCGAAGTGGATCGGCTCGCCGGTGAGTGCCACCCGCCCATAACGTTCGATCCAATCGGCTTCGATCTCCGGCACAACTTCCCGCACCGTCCGCCCCACAATCTCGGCACCACGGAAGCCCGTGATTCTTTCAAATGCCGGATTGACGCTCAGAAACCTGTAGTCCACCGGCTTCCCGGAGTCGTCGCAAAGGATCTCATGCAGGGCGAATCCCTCGAGCATCCCCTCAAACAAAAGGCGATAGTCTTCCTCCCGTCGGCGCAGGGACGCCTCCGATTCACGAAGTCCGGAGAGAAATCGCGCCTGCTGGACGTTTTGAAACGCCCTTGTGGAAAGTTCGTTCGCAAAGACAAACAACAACTCGGCTGTTTTTGTGAAACGCTCCACGGACATGACAGGCACCTCCGCCAGCAGCGCCAAAAAGTCCTTCTGGTCCATGCCGATTTTCTCCGCATATTTCAGCATCTCCTCCTCGCCTTGCGCCTCATTGCGCACCTGACCAATCAGCCAGTTGGCAATGTGCTCTCCTCCCACCATGATGCTGGCACCCGCATCCCAGAGTCCGCCACTGAGGCAGGGCTGAATTGTCGGACCCGAGTCACAGGGAACTCCCAGCACGGCATCCGAAAGATGGCAGTTGGTCCGGCCCAAATCCGTTCCGCGGATCGCCATGCAGAAACGGCTGAACTTGCTGGGCGCGGTGATCGGGGTGCCATCCGGAGCGGTGATAATCGAAGCCACTCCGGTTGCGTCCGCAAATTTGTCCTGAAGGCGTTGAATGTCCTCGATGGCGAACAGATCGGAAAGTGCGAGGCCCGCAGGGGGCTCTCCGGGCAAGGTGAGGGCAAGCAGGCGACTCTCCAGCGCCTCCTCGATCCGCCGACGCCGCGCAATTTCCTCCTGCAACTTCGAGTTTACGGCATTCATTTCCGCCTCGTGCCGGGCATGGCGGGCCCTGAGCCGGGCAAGTTCCACCTGCATCCGAACCCTGGCAAGCAACTCTCCGGCATGAAAGGGCTTTGTGATGGAATCCACCGCGCCAAGCTTCAGGCCCTCCATACGCTCCTCCACTTCCGCAAATCCGCTCAGCAGGAGGATGGGAACCCCGTGCATTTTCTTCTGAAGGCCGAGTCGGCGCATCACCTCGAAGCCACCCATGCCGGGCATTCGGACATCGAGCAGAAGGATGTCCGGCAGGGCGGCCTCGATGGCGGCCAGTGCCTCCTCTCCGCTTCGGACAGCCTGAACTCTGTGTCCGGCGGCCATCAACACGCGGGCCAGCGTATCCACCCATCGCTGTTCATCGTCAACGACAAGAATACTGGCCGGCGAATTCATGGCTCATTGTAATCTTTTGCCCCCACTGACAGCAAGGGGCTTTCAGCAAACATGCGCTTTTGCCCAATCGCACGATTTCAATGGCTGACGCCAAAGGGTGTGACAGAGGCGGCGAGCGAGCCCTCCGGTAGGACGGTTATGCCACGCTTCGCCAGGGGGGCTCCGCTGGGTGCTTTGTCGGAATCGGTTCCTGAAGGGGTGGATTCCTCCCAAAGCAAAACTCTGGGATTGCAGTTTTTTGCAGGAGGAAGCATGTTTTTTTATGCCTCGCAAAAATCGTGTCACGCTGGAAGCCATCAGCCAGGAATTGAATCTTTCGACGAGTTCCGTGTCGCGGGCATTGCGGAATGACCCGCTCATCCACCCGCAGACGCGAGCGGCCGTGAATGCCATGGCAATGCGGATGGGGTATCAGGGGCGGTCCCGGCGGGGGCCGCAGCCGGTCGTGCGTCAGCGCGTGCTGGGGGTGGTTTTTGCGAGCAGTTCCCTTACAGACGTCAAGCGTCACGCCATCACGATGTCCTATCTTCAGGGCATGACCAGCGAGGCGGCGGCCATGAATGTGTCGTTGAACATCCAATCCCCGGAGGAACGGCATTCTGCGGCACCGGGGGAGCGGATGTTGGAAGTCCGCAATCCGGTGGATGCCTGGCTGGTCTGCGGGATTCACGAAACAAAACGCATTCTGGCCCTGGGCAACATCACCCCGATTGTCAGCCTGGTGCACAACTATCCGGGTCTGGATCACGATTTGGTGTCCACAGATGATTTTTCAGGAATTTTTCAAATTGTGTCCCGCTTGGTGGAATTGGGGCATCGTCGCTGCGTGTATGTCACGCTCTCGCGCGACAGGGAGTATATTCGGATGCGAGCGGGGGGATTTCTGGAAGGTGTGCGCTCCTGCGGGCTGAACCTGGCGGAGCAGGTGGTTGTGCAGGACGCATTTTCCGGGTGGGAATTGGAAGATCCCCGTCCGATTCTCTCCGCAATCCGCGCGGGGGCGACAGCCGTCGTTACCGACTCCGACCACGCGGCCTATCAACTGCACGAGATTTTGGCGCGTGAGGGGATTCGTGTGCCGCACGATGTGAGTCTGACCGGATTTAATGCCATTGGCGAACCGGGAAAGAAGACGATGCACTTTACGTCGTATGACCCCAATTTCGTGGAAATGGGACGGGCCGCCGTCCGCACGGCCAAATGGCGTCTGGAAAATCCCTCCGCCGCCATGTTAAAGGTGATTGTGCGGGGGCGCGTCGTGGAAGGCGAGTCCCTTGGGCCTGTCCCCGAGCGGCCCCTCGCGTCGTGCGCTACGGCGGGCCGGAAGAAGCCTCCCGGAAATTCCGCGTAGCGATGGTACCAACCCGAGGCGGACGACACGGAGGTCGTCCCTCCAGGGAGCAGTGTCACTGGAAGATTTTTGTGTTCGGCACAACATGGTGCCTCTCGTCTTATCCCGGCAGTTGTCAATCGGTGGGAATGTGATAGTTTTCCCCGCAACTCATGAGACCAGACAAATTCACCGCCAAGATGCAGGAGGCGCTGAATGCGGCGCTGGACCTCGCGTCCAAGAATGAGAATCCGGAGATCACCAATGAGCATTTCCTGCTTGCGCTTGTCGAGCAACCCGATGGCCTGACGCGGGCATTGCTCGGGAAGCTGGGGGTTTCCGCCCCGTCGATTGAGGACCGGCTGCGGGAGGAGATTGCCGGGCTTTCCAAGGCGCATGGCGGAACCCAACCGCAACTCTCCGGGGAACTTCGCAAAACCCTCGAAGCGGCGGAGGGCGAAATGGCGAAGCTGAAGGACGAATTTCTCAGCGCCGAGCACTATTTGATCGCGCTGATGGGGACCGGATCCTCCGCCGCGAAGCTTCTGAAGGAGAGCGGGCTCGCCCGCGACCGCCTGATGAAGGCACTGGTGGAAATCCGCGGAAACCAACGGGTGACGGATCAGGATCCGGAGGGGAAATATCAAACCCTCGAAAAATACGGACGCGATCTCACCGAACTGGCCCGGAAGGGAAAGATTGATCCGGTCATCGGGCGCGATGAGGAGATTCGCCGCACGATGCAGGTCCTCTCGCGCCGGACGAAGAACAATCCCGTGCTCATCGGGGAACCGGGTGTCGGAAAGACGGCCATTGTCGAGGGGCTGGCTCGCCGGATTGTAAGCGGGGATGTTCCCGAGTCGTTGAAGAACAAGCGGCTGGTCGCGATGGACATCGGCGCGATGGTGGCCGGCGCAAAATTTCGGGGGGAATTCGAGGATCGCCTCAAGGCCTTTTTGAAGGAAGTCACGGCGAGCGAAGGGGAGGTCATTCTCTTTATTGACGAACTCCATACGATCGTTGGCGCGGGCGCCGCCGAGGGTTCGATGGATGCCTCGAATCTCCTCAAACCCCAGCTCGCGCGCGGGGAACTCCGCACGATCGGCGCCACCACGCTGGATGAATACCGGAAATACATCGAAAAGGATGCCGCTCTCGAACGCCGCTTCCAGCCCGTGATGGTCAATGAGCCGAGCGTGGAGGATACCATTGCCATCCTGCGCGGACTCAAGGAACGGTATGAGGTTCATCATGGGGTCCGAATCCAGGACTCGGCACTCGTGGCGGCGGCCCTCCTCAGTCACCGGTATATCAGCGACCGGTTCCTCCCGGACAAGGCAGTGGACCTCGTGGACGAGGCGGCTTCCCGTCTCAAGATCGAACTCGAGTCCATGCCGACAGAAATTGACCAGCTCGAACGCCAAATCATGCAGTATGAAATGGAACGCACCGCGCTGAAAAAAGAAAAGGATTCCGCCAGCCGCGAACGCCTTTCAAAAATCGAGAAGGAACTTGCCGACATGAAGGAGGAAGCCGGGCAGCTCAAGGCGCGCTGGCTCAGGGAAAAGTCCGAACACGGAAAATCCCGCAGGATCGCGGAGGAAATCGAGCAGTTGAAGTCCGAGCTCGAACAGGCCCAGCGCAAGGGCGATCTCCAACGGGCGAGCGAAATCCAATACGGCCGGCTCCCGGAACTCCAACGCCAGTTCGAGACGCCCCACAAGGAAGAGGGCGCGACCCTGATCCAGGAAGAAGTGACCGAGGAGGATATCGCCAAGGTGGTCGCCACGTGGACGGGTATCCCGGTCTCGCGATTGCAGGAAGGCGAACGCGCTAAACTGGTCAAAATGGAAGAGCGACTCATGGAACGCGTGGTCGGACAGAAACAGGCGATCCAGGCGGTCTCGAATGCTGTCCGCCGCGCCCGGGCGGGACTCCAGGATGAGAACCGTCCGATCGGATCCTTTCTTTTTCTCGGCCCGACGGGGGTCGGCAAGACGGAACTCTCCAAGGCACTCGCCGAATTTCTTTTCGATGACGAGGGGGCGATCATCCGCCTCGACATGTCGGAATACATGGAGAAACACACGGTCGCGCGCCTGATCGGCGCCCCCCCCGGCTACGTGGGCTACGAGGAAGGCGGACAGTTGAGCGAGGCGGTGCGGCGCAGGCCCTATAGCGTCGTGCTTTTCGACGAGGTGGAAAAAGCGCATGGCGATGTCTTCAATGTGCTCCTTCAGGTTCTTGACGACGGGCGAATCACCGATGGACAGGGGCGCACGGTGGACTTCAAGAATACGGTCCTCATCCTGACTTCAAACATCGGCAGCCAATTCATCATGGAAGATCTTGCGGTCGAGGAACGCAACCGCCGGGTCCTGGAGGCCCTCCGCGGACACTTCCGCCCGGAATTTCTGAACCGGATTGACGAGGTCATTATTTTTGATCGTCTGGACGAGTCCCAAATCACGCGGATCGTGGACATCCAACTCAAACGCCTCCTGGATCGCCTGGCCAAGCAGAACATCCGGCTCACCCTGACCGACGCCGCGAAGGCGCACATCGCACGCGAAGGCTACGATCCCGCCTACGGTGCCCGTCCGCTCAAACGCGTGATCCAAAAGGAAATCCTCGATCCCCTCAGCCTGGAAATCCTCGACGGGAATTTCGGCGATGGGGACACGATTCAGGCGGGCATCGAAAAGGGGCGGCTGACATTCAAAAAAGCCTGACCGCTCAGAGTTCTCAGCTTACGGGTCGCGGGTTCACCTTGCGGAACCAATTGGCGAAATGCTTTTTGACGCCCTCGCGGAATGTGAGGTATTGGCCGTCCGGCTGTCCGCCCTTGCGGATGCCTTCAAGCAGGGCGGGTATGGTCAGAGCTTCCAGATCGAAGGCGGTCGAGCTGATCCCGACAGCCGAACTGTGGTGGGCGTCGCTCGCGGCCGTCATTTTGAGATTGCGGGCGGATGCGTAGGCGAGCGCCTTTTCGTTGTAGCTCCTCGAGGTCACGGCCGCGTTGAAGACTTCGAGCACCTCGATATCGAGTGTGTCCAGGACGGCGGGCCGGATGCCCGCGCGCCAGCGGTCGAACGGGTGGGCGGGGATCGCGAGGCCACCGGCATCCCGGACCCGGGCGAGAACCTCCCGGGCCGGCGAACCCTTCAGGCAGGGAAGAGTGACGCCGAGGCAGAGCAGATGGCCCTCCGCCGTGCTGACCTCCACACCCGGGACCACCAGGAAGCCCTCGGGTGCCGGATGTTTTTTCAAATACTCATGCGCCTCGCAGGTGTCGTGATCGGTGATGGCGATTCCGCTCAGACCCCTCGCTTTGGCGGCTGCGAACAGCGACTCCGGCGAACCACTGGCATCTTTTGAGAAAAAGGAATGCACGTGAAGATCGAATCGGTGAAGCATAGCCGCTCATTTCCCTTTGACGAATGCCCTCTGGCAAGCCTGAATTGGGGGGACATGAGTGCGGCATTCAAGGAATGGGCGGTGGTCTGTGAGGCACTGGGCAGCGGACGGCAGAGCATTCTGCTTCGCAAAGGGGGGATCGCCGAAGGGCGCTCGGGCTTTGCCTTCGAGCATGAGGAGTTCTTTCTTTTTCCCACCTGGGTGCATCAGCAGATCGCCCGCACGGTTCTTCCCGAGGAAACGCCCCTGCCCGAAGAACTTGGGAACGAAATCGAAATCCGCTACGCCGTCTCGCTCGAATGGACCGGATGTCTCCAGGATGCCGCCCGCCTGGCCGGTTTGCGGGAATTTCACGTGCTCAGCGACAGCGTCGTCCGGGAAAGATTTTCCTTCGATGACAAACCGGGGATCCAGGTGGCGCTCGTCCGGGTCTTCCGCCTGGACCCTCCGCGACGGATTCCGAGGGAAAAGAAGTTTGGCGGATGCCGCTCGTGGGTGGAACTGCCCGACCTCACCGATTGCGCCCTGGTATCGGTGATCAGCGACGAGGAACATGCCCGGCGGAAGACGCGGCTGCTCGCGGCTCTCGAAGCAAACGCCTGACACAAACCGGACAGACCGACACGAAGGTCAGCCCTCCAAAAGAGGTGCGTTATATCATGGAGGTCCGTGGCAGGCAGAGGGCTTGACGCAAGAAAAAAACCCGGAGAGGCTGAGCTGTGGGCACGCACTTTGCCGATCTGGCGAACTGGTTCATGGACTCCGAACCCGTGCGCGTTCTCTGCTCCGGCCAGGGCGTGCTCAATCATGCGATCATCATCCACTATGCCCATGGCGGGATGGCGACCGTGACGATGGCCAGCACG
>JACSRU010000032.1 GCA_014879575.1 Chthoniobacterales bacterium
CACGTTCGCCGCGTTCCGCATTCTCAGTCTTTCTGCGATCCAACCCTGTGACACCGTCGTTCGACTCCAGATGGCCCTTGCGATCTCGACCTTCCTCTTTTCATTTGCTGGCATCTCCTCCAGATCCCTTTCCCTCAACCCCGCTGCCGACAGTCCTTCCTTCAACAACCTCTCCGCCTCCTTATCTCCGTGTGCCAGGCGTTCTTTGCTTCTATGACCACAAGAAGATTCCACTTTGCCTCTACCATCCAAACCGATTCGAGCGGTCGGAAGAAATGCCGATAGCCAAAACGATCATTCCTTGGACCAGCCTGTGGCTTTATTTCTTTGGGGACTGGCTGATCACAGGCGAATGGAACGGCGGGGGTGAGCACCCCAAACTCAAGTACCCATGAGGTTCATTTTTCGAGAATCCGAAAACATGACCCCACGTTTGAAAAGTGGTGTTAACCAACTCGGGGGCGGGCGGAAAGGCGAGAGAGTTTCCGGCGGGAGGTGGGCCGAAGGCCGGTTTTTTGGGCAAATCCGGGCCGAGAAGGCGAAAACAGAGAGTCGGCCTTGCGTAAGCGGTTGATTCCCACAATCTCATCAATTTTCGAGAAAAATGCGGTGCGCGGTTTCGGAAGTTCGAAAAACCGGCCACCGCCTTTTCTGCAATGCCGGGGATATATGCGACCTTCGAGCGGGAAAGCCCGGCGGTGCGAAGGGTTTCCGGCGACATTTGAAGGACCTTATCAGGTGTCGGAAAGTTGCCGTCTCCGAAAAGGGCCAATTCGGACGGTCCCACCGCACTTCATGTGCGTCTTTTGAGGGATGGGTACGATTATTCTTCCGCAAATTTGCTCTCCGTCCAACGCGGGGCGTCCGTCCTGGGCGCGATCTGTTTTGCCAGCGACGGCGGCAACGTGCATTGCAGCCTGGACCGGATTCAGGACGCCCGTGTGGAGGCGTCGGATTGGCGGCTCCGGTTGCAGTGTCATGGCACGGTGAAGGTCGCCGATGTTCCCTCGGAATTTTCCACCGGGCAGGTCATCGCTCTGGAGCTTGGGGACGGGGTCCTGGCGAGGGTGCGCATCCCGTGGTGCGTCTTTGGAGATGCCAGCCCCCGATGGGAGGCTGTGCGATCAGAGGCAGGAGGAGGATTGGACCTGGTCCTCCACTCGGGTCCGCCACAAACGTTCCTGTTCGATAAGGCATTTTCCTGTGGGATTGGCGTTGTACTGAGTCTCGATGCAGACGCCGACATTTCCCAAGTCACGGCCCGGACGGACGGGTGCCGCCTCCGGCTGTCGTGGCCGCTGCATGGAAATGCCCGCCTGCGGTGTGAGTCGCCGCTGACCGCCCTGCGCGAAGAGGACATTACAGCCTTTGCGCGTTCCCTCAAGTCTGCCTCCACCCAGGAAACGTCTTCCGCATGATTTTCCCATATCCCCCAAAAAAACTGTGTCAAAAATTATTTCTTTACATTTTTGAAACAAATTCTTGCGTTGGAAAAGCAGCTCTGCCTGAATGAGGGTTCCACACGCAACGACAGGCGCATGCACGGAAAGAGCCATTCATGATCACCCCCTCCATCACTACGGGTGCAGGAACAGAGTTGGGATCTCCACGGCGCAGTCGCGCTGACGGAAGCGCGAGAACTCTGTTGCAGGAAGTCACCGTCGAGCGCATGGCCTCACCGGTTTTTCAGATATCCGACAGGCTGCGGGAAATGATTTTCGACGGCAAATTGCCGCCCGGGGTGCGGCTGCCTTCCACGCGCGAGTTGTCCGATCAGATGAACGTGGATTCTTCTTCGGTGCATCGGGCGATGTCCATTTTGGTGAAGGAAGGCCTGATTGTACGAACGCCCTACGTCGGAACCTTTGTGGCCGATCAGGCGCCAAGCCGGCTGGAGCGGCTGGCCTTTTATGAGGGAGTGCAGTCGGCGCATTCCCTCAGCGCCTTCAGGCTGGCCTTGTTGGAGGAAATCATGCGGCTGGGGCACGAACAGGGTTTTGTGGTGGAGGTGTTCAACGACACAAGGCCCAACGCCGAGGCCGAGTTGACGCCTCCCCAGGACCTGGAGCGCAAGGTTCGGGGACGCCATGTCCAGGGAGTGGTGAGCCCGAGTCTGTCTCCTGAGCGCTATCAATGGGTCAGCGGGCTTTCCGTTCCCTTCGCGACGGTTTCGACGCTTCAGGACAAGAACTCGTTAAATTGGGATCGCCGGGAGCTTGCGGAACTTGCCGCGCGCTGTCTCGCCCAACGGGGGTGCCGAAAAATGGGCATGGTCTCCGCATTGCTGGCGCACCCTTATCCCGGGGCGAACAGCTACCAACTTGGGCTTTATCATGGATTTTTGCGGGGCGCGCAGGAGGCGGACCTGGAAGTCAATCCGGCGCGGCTGGCGGGTGTGCCAACGCCAAATTTCGGCCTCAGCCATACGGAGCTTCAGAGCTTTGGCTTCGAAGCCTTCAACCGGATGTGGGACAGCCTGTCGGAGACAGACCGCCCGGACGGGCTCTTCATCTATCCCGATGCGATCATCTCCGGCGTGCTGATGGCCATTTCCATGCGAAACATCCGTGTGCCTGAGAAGCTGAAATTGGTCATCCATCAAAACAGCGAGATTCCGGTTTTCTGTCCGTTCGCGGCGGACCGTCTGGTCGTCAAAGTGGCGGATGCGGCGGGGGCGCTGGTGAACCACATTCGCAATGGTCTGCTGAACCGGCCAACCGAGGATCGGGTTCTGCCTGTCAGTCTTGAGTTCAGCGGGGAACGGCCTCTCCCTTCGTGATGAAAGTGACCGTTGACCTGGCGGGACAAACCCTGCGCCGACACAGCTATCTGGCGGATGTCCGCCGACACCACCGTCGGTACTTTACGGACGAGGGAGCGTGGGGGATGGCGACTCCGCCTCCGGATAATCGCGAATGGCTCTGGGAGGCCTTTGCCTGGCTGGATGGCTCCGAGGAAGACCGCGATTTTGCCAACCGGCTTGTTTTGAACGCGCCCGACCTGAGCGTGGAGCCCAATACCAGTGGCGCGGGACCGAATCCGCGCGGCAAGTATAACATTTTTTCCTCCACGCACGCGATGCATCTGTTGGTGTCACAGGAGCGGAGCCTGACTCCCGCCGCCAAACAAAGGCTGGAGGACTGGGCGCGCCGGGTGATCACGGATGATCCTGGTGGAGCGAGGGGAGACCTGCAGTTTCACGGATACAATGACAACATGCCCGCGAAGGCCACGCTGGGCCTGATCCTCGGAGGGGAATACTTTGGGTCCCGGCGGGCGGTGGAGCATGGGCTGTGGAATTTGCACCAACTGCGCCTGCTGCTCGGGCGACGCGGGGTGATCCCGGAGTATTGCAGCCCCACGTACACGCCCCTGACATTGACCAATCTGACGGAGATTGCCGACCTGGCCGCCAACGAGGAGGCGCGGGAGCTGGCACAGGCCTGTTGCGAACACCTCTGGGCCGAGGTCCTGGCGCATTACCACGCGCCGACACAATCCATCGCCGGGCCCTATTCCCGGGCCTACGCCACGGACTCCGTGGGGCATTTGGGCAATCTGCACTTTCTGCTTTGGCAGGTTCTTGGCTCCCGGTGTCTGCCTGATCCCCGGACAGAATTGTTTGATCATCCCACGAAGCTGGTCATTCACCACCGGGGGGATCGCTTTTTCGTGGAGGCGGGATTTTCCTTTCTTGCCGCCTGTGGACACAAAGTGCCCCCGCATCTGGTGGACTGGATGATTGCGAGGGAATTTCCGTTTCATTTTTCCGCGACAACCGAACGAGGCGAAGGGGGACCGGGCAGTTACAGCGCCTCAAAAATTACGGTGACCTCCCATCAGACTGGGACCTTTGCCCTGGGAACGAGCAATGGGGACTGGACGCAGACCAATGAGCGTTGGCACGCGGTGTACCGGAGGGTTTCTGCGGAAAAGATGGCAGGCGGACGGAACCACCGTGATGTGCGTCAGTTGTTCCTGCGGTATGTGGTGAATGACGTCATGCCGGGCACAACGGCGATTAGTCCGAGAGGGGAGACCTGCGGGGAATGCGACTTTGCAAAAGACGGGGGCAGCTACCAGACCCTGCAGCACGAGCATCTTTCAATGGTGATGGCACGGCCTTTTGTGAGTCTGGCGGGTCAGCCCGTCGAACGTCTGGGGTTGGGCATCGTCGTGCCGGAACATGTCTCCACGGTGGATGATCTCCGGGTGGAAAAGGACCATGTCTGGTTCCAGGACGGACCGTTCCTGATGATGATCTGTCCGCTGGGTATTCGGGGTTGGGGAACCCGCCCGCCGGAAGTCACCATTTTGACATCCGGATCGTACCGGATCATCTTTTTGCCGAATTACATCGGGGTGACCAGAACGTTTACAGAAGCCGAGTTGCAGGGAACAACGAATGCCTTCGTCGCGGCGATGGCCAGCAGTGAGGAGGTCCGTCCCGATGCGTTTCGCGCGACCATGCTGGCAGCATCCGCGCGCGCCTCCATTTGGGTGAATCAGTGTGTTCTCAGTTGGGAGGGCATGGGGCATCGGTTGGAGCTTTGCCAGGGACTTGTCTCGCACGGGGTGCGCTTTGCAACGGTGGATGGGAAGGAGCCTCATGCCACACCCTGGCTGGCGGAGGGGCTTCCCCAGGAAAGCCTGCCTTTCACGATGCGAGCCCATCAACCAAACCCTTATGCTTTTCCCTATGGAAAAGGGTCGGATGGATGGGATGTTTTTCCATCGCTAGCAGCCCTGCCCCCATTCTCTTTTGCAACCTAATGAAACTCATCCCGCTTTTCCTGCTGATCGCGCTGACTTCTTCCATGACCGCCTCTTCATTTCCTTCTTTTGCGGACTTTGCCTCCAGGGCGGAAGCCGGTGACCGCCTCTCCGTTGTGTTTCTGGGCGGCAGCCTGACCTGGGGGGCGCAAGCCACCGATCCGCAGAAAACCTCCTATCGTGCGTTGGTCGGCCAAAAGCTGGAGCAGGCTTATCCCAGGGCGCACTTTTCCTTTCACGACGCCGCCATCGGCGGCACCGGTTCGCAACTGGCCGCCTTTCGGCTGGAGCGCGATGTCCTCGCCCACAAACCCGATCTGGTCTTCCTGGACTTCACCATCAATGACGGTCCCTACGATGCTCCCAGCCCGCATCGGCTGGCCGCCTACGAATCGCTGATCCGTCGCCTGATCCAGGCCGGCATCCCGGTGGTTCAGGTCATTCTCCCCGCCAAAAAAGACATGCAACCGGAACCGGTTCCGCGCCCTCTCGACGCCAAACACAAGGAAATTGGCAGGGCCTACGGATTGCCTTTGGCGGATGCGGTGACCCGGGCCCGGGAGCGTGTGCGGGAGGGAAAAACCACCGCCGATCTGCTCTGGGATCTGCCGGAGGACCACACCCACCCCGGTGACGCGGGATACGCCCTCTATGCCGAGGCGGCCTGGGAAGCCTTTGCCAAAGCGGTGAAAGGCAACGTCCGGTGCAGGCTCCCCGAGGCCATGCTGCATGCCCCGGCCTACATGAACGTGACACGGAACCGGCTCACCCAGATGCATCCCCTCCCGACCGGCTGGCACCCCGGAAAGCCGCATCGCAACGCGCTGGCCTATGATTTTGTGTGCTCCCGATGGATGGATGATCTCGCAATTGCCGAGGGACAGGCTGATGTGCTTCACCTTAAGTTTCTCGGCAGCGAAGCACTCCTTTTTGGGGAGATGACGCCCCGCTCGGGGAGCTATGCGGTGCGCGTGGACGGAGGCGAAGCCAAAATCCATTCGGCCACCTGCAAGGAAGGAAACATGCGGCTGGCCCAGGTGGTCGCCGAGGGACTCGATCCGGAGAAGGAGCATGTGATCGAAATCATTCCCACGCTCAAGCCGGGTGAAGAGCTGCGCCTCGAAAGCCTCTGCATCGCCGGCGAACGACGCGATGCCGGATTACTCCGAACGGCAGACAGCGCACCGGGGAGCCTGGAGAATCTCCAGTGGGCCGGAGGGTTTCGGTAAAGGGGAAAGATTGGGCATCGAGATCGGAAACGGAGTCCGCTTGGAGGTGTTCAATTCGAGGCAGGCGGCGTTGGCCGGGGAAGTGATTCGATCCTTGGGGGTGATGCGGCCATGTTGAGTTTTTCGGGAAGTTTGAAG
>JACSRU010000141.1 GCA_014879575.1 Chthoniobacterales bacterium
CTGGCCTTCAAACCCAGGCCTTGCAGCCTGGGCTTGAGAATCGCCGGCCTTTGGCCTTGGAACCTGCACTGATCAGAGATGCGCCCCCCGGCTGGTGCGGACAAAAAAATGGAGCAGCCCCTGGGGGGGGGCTACTTCATTCGATCAAAAGTTTTTTGGAGGATTTCGAGCGCGGAGAGTCCGCCGGTTTTTTCCCGGCTGCTCTGGACCCACTGGGCTTCGAGGGCATTTTTTGTGGGACGGTCACTCTCGTAAAAAACGCCGAAGAGGCCCGGGAAGGGAAGGCTTGCGAGTTTGTAGGCGGCGATCTCGTCCGTGATGTCGTGACGCTCCTCATCCTCGGGCGTTCCATCCCATTTCTTTTCCTCGATGAGTTGGAAGACTCCGCCCTTGCGGGGATTTCCGGCGTCGAAGGCGCCAGGGTAAAATTCCACGCATTCGGAGAGGATTTCGACAACCGAGAATCCCGGGTGCTGCATTGCCCGGTCCATCATTTCCACCATGTGGTTGACCTGGGTCGCATGCGAACGGGCGACAAAGCTTGCGCCCGCCGAGACCAACTTCTTCATGGGATTGACCGGTTGGTCAACGGCGCCCTGCGGATCGGTTTTGGATTTGAAGCCGATCGGCGAGGTGGGGGAGGTTTGTTTTTTTGTGAGGCCATAGACGAAGTTGTCCATGATCACGTAGGTGACATTGATATTTTTCCGGGCCCCGTGCTCGAGGTGGTTGCCGCCGATCGAGAAGGCATCCCCATCGCCCCCGAAGAGGAAAACATGCAGGTCGGGACGCGCCAGGCTCACGCCGGAAGCAAGGGGCACCGCCCGGCCATGAATGAAGTGTCCACCATGCGTGTTGACAAAATACGGAAACCGCGAGGAACATCCGATTCCCGCAAGCGTCACGATCTTCTCGTGCGGGAGTTGTCGACGCTCGAGCATCTTGTAAAACGATGCCAGCACGGCAAAATCTCCACACCCGGGACACCATGTCGGGTGGTCGGCAGTGAGGGCTTTTTTTGTCAGTTTTTCAGTCGGGAGGCCGACGGCGGCAGGGGTGCTCATTTCAATACTCCTTCAAGGATTTCTTTCACACGGAATGTCAGCCCACTGGTCTTGTTGAGGCTGGTGATTTTCGGATCGCAATAGCGGGCGCGCAACAGGGATGCCAGTTGCCCGTATCCATACAAACCCTGGTCGTTCATTTCCACGACGACAACCCGGCGGAATTTTGCAAAGATCTTTTCGAGGCCGTTGGGAAGCGGATTCAGGTGTCGCAGGTGCAGAGCGGAGAGACTCTCGCCCGCCTCACTGGCTGTTTTGACCGCTTCGTGGATCGGTCCGTAGGTGGATCCCCAGCCGACGAGCAGGACTTCACCCTCCGGATCGCCGAAGACCTCCGGGGTGGGGATTTCCCCGGCGAGTTTCTGGAGTTTGTTCCGACGCTTGGCGGTCATCGCCATATGGAGCCTGGGACTCCCGGTCGGATGCCCCATTTCATCGTGCTCCAAACCCGTGACGGTGGGGTAAACTCCGCCGAGCATCGGCGTGCCGGGCGGTGCATGCTGGGTAAGCCCCTCGAGTGGATAGGGCTGGAATCCCGGAGCCCGCGGAGTGAGATTCGGCAAAAACTCCACGACAAGGCTTTTGAGATCCGGTTCGTCGAACGCCTGGATCCGGGTGGCCAGGGAGGCGTCGCTGAGAATAAAAACAGGCGTGCTGTAGGTTCGCGCGATACGCGCCGCCTCGATGGCGATGTAAAAACAATCCTCGACGTTCGATGGAGCGAGGACGACACGGGGACTGTCCCCGTGGCCACCATAGATCGCCTGGTAAAGATCGCTCTGCTCGACATTGGTCGGCAATCCCGTGCTCGGGCCCCCGCGCTGGACATTCACAATGATGAGCGGCATTTCCGCCATCGTCGCCCAGCCGATTGCCTCGGTTTTCAGCGAAATGCCCGGCCCGGAACTCCCCGTGATCGCCAGGTGACCGGAGTACGAAAAACCGAGCGCCATGGAGACCGCGCCAATCTCATCCTCACACTGCACGAAAAGTCCGCCGTATTTCGGCAGCTCCGCGCGCAGGGTTTCCATGATCGTCGTCCAGGGAGTGATGGGATAGGCCGCGCCGTAGCGCACGCCCGCCGCAATCAATCCGTAAGCGATCGCCTGATTGCCATCCATCGTCAACTGGGGACGCCCCCCCGCATCCTCGGACACCTCAAACTTGTAGCGTGTCGAGAGGACATTCCCCACCGGATAGGCATAGCCCGCCTGGAAGGCCATGAGGGCGGTGTTCAGGACGCTTTCATTTTTCCCGCCAAACTTTTCGCGGAGGAGTCGCTTGATTTTCTCGACGTCAAAATCAAAAATTCTGGCCAGCAGACCGAGGACAAAGATGTTCTTCCCCTTGTCCTTGGCGGTGCCGCCCAGTGCCTCGACCGTGAGTCCGGTGATCGGGATGCCGACATACACGAACCGTTTATCATCGAAATCGGGTTCGACATGATCCGAGTCATAGAGCAGGACGCCACCCTCCCGCAGGAACGCGATGTTGTCCTTGTAACTGTGTTGGTAGAACGCGACGAGAAAATCCGCCTCGTCCCCGGGCGAGAGAACTTCCCCGGTCCCGACACGCACCTGGAAGAGGGAGGGGCCGCCGGAAATCGTGGACGGGATCGTCATGTAGGTCATGACGTCCTGGTCGCTTCGCCCCGCCAGCCTTGCCAGCAGGGCTCCCGCGCTCTGGATGCCGTCCTGGGAATTTCCCGCGAGCCGAATGACGGCGTCGCAAATGTGTTCCGGCCGAAGATCGGCCCGGTGGGTGGTGGGTTGGGGGGAGACAGGGTGCGATTCGGAGGTCATCTGGAATTCGGAAGGCGTTTGGTTATTGGGGGCGATGGCCTTCGCCGTTGCACCGGAGTGCCAGAAAGCCCGCTTCCCCGGCAATTTCTCGAAAATTCGCGAGTTTGCAATCACGATTTCTCCTGCTACATTCCCCAACCTCCCTGAACCCCCACCCCTTTCCCACACTTCAATGAACAAGACCATCCTCACGCATCTGGGCGACAAAGCCGACGACCTTCTGGGCCATACCTCGAAGACCATCCCGAAAGAACTCCTCCACCTGCCGGGTCCGGATTTTGTGGACCGCATTTTCTCACCAAGCGACAGAAACCAGCGCGTGCTGAACAACCTGCAACGGATCTACAACTCCGGCCGACTGGCCGGCACCGGATATGTGTCCATCCTGCCTGTGGACCAGGGAATCGAGCACTCGGCCGGCGCAAGCTTCGCGAAAAATCCGGTCTATTTCGATCCGGAGAACATCGTCCGGCTCGCCCTCGAGGGCGGATGCAACGCCGTTGCCTCAACGTTTGGGGTTCTGGGTGCCGTCTCCCGGAAATATGCCCACAAAATTCCCTTCCTCGTAAAAATCAACCACAACGAACTCCTCACCTACCCGAATGCCTTCAAGGAAATTTTCTTTGGAAAAGTCCGGACAGCCTCTGACATGGGCGCCGCCGCCGTGGGCGCCACCATTTATTTCGGATCCGACGACGCCCACCGCGAGATCATCGAGGTTGCGGAGGCCTTTGCCCTCGCCCACGAACTCGGCCTGGCGACCGTCCTGTGGTGTTACCTGCGGAATCCCGCCTTCAAGATCAAAGGCGACAAGGACTATCATGTTTCCGCGGATCTCACCGGCCAGGCCAATCACCTCGGCTGCACGATCCAAGCGGACATCATCAAACAAAAACTCCCGGAAAACAACGGGGGCTACAAGGCGTTGAATACCGGGGGATCGAGCTACGGAAAACTCGACGAACGGATCTACACCGAACTGACCACCGCGCACCCGATCGATCTCTGCCGCTATCAGGTCGCAAATTGCTACATGGGCCGCGCGGGCCTGATCAACAGCGGCGGCGCATCGGGCAAAAAGGATTTCGAAGACGCGGTCTTCACTGCCGTCGTCAACAAACGCGCCGGCGGGACAGGCTTGATCTCAGGCCGGAAAGCCTTCCAGCGCCCGATGTCCGAGGGCGTCCAGCTCCTCCACGCCATCCAGGACGTTTATCTCGAAAAAGAAATCACGATCGCCTGAGCCCGCTGTTTTCCGTTTGATGTTTTCCGCAAGATCAGGAAGACTTCCGGCTTCCACCAAGCACCCGTAGCTCAATTGGATAGAGTGACGGCCTCCGAAGCCGTAGGTTGTGGGTTCGACCCCCGCCGGGTGCAGGCTTCCTTTTTCCGGGGAACAAAAAAGGTGTTTCACGAAAAGTGATGAGGGATTGGCTGGGCACGCCGAGGCGACCTGCCTCCCGGTCGAGCGCGCTGACGACTTTTTTTCGGGGATTTCTATCGTCAAATCCCGCCAAAGCTCTTGTGCTTTCACAAAATCAAGCCCGTGCTTGGCTTCGCTGCCGGGCCACGAGCCGGTGATTATTTGCCCTCGGTGCCTGTCTTTTTTGACTGTAAGCGGGCTTTATAGATGCGGGCGCAAAAATAAAATGCGGGTTCCGGTCGTTCAGAACGCCGCGCGGGATTTTTTCGCGCTGTCGGCGGGAAAATCGCGGCGGATGCGCTGCGAAGAGGTTTCGGCGGCATAAACCGGCGGACTGAGGACGCATCGGGGCCTGGGGGGTCCTCTTGTTCTGGTGTCCGGCGGCCAACAAATGGAGCGCGAGCATGATGGAGGAGAGCCAATGGTGCTTTGCTCCAGACGGAAATGGAAAAGCGGCTGAGATGCGGTAAAGAGAGGGCTCAACATGGAGCCCGAAATGGAAAGAACCCACCAATTTTTTCAAAATAAATCTTGACGATCTATAAAAAAATGGCACCATGCACGTCAATAAACGTAAACGTTTACATCAACTCCCACATCCATGAAAAACATCGCCCCCCCCCACGCATCATCCCTGAAGGTGCTGCTGCTTGGCCTGTCCTTGCAGGTCTTGGCTCTTCCGCTGTTCGGACAAACCTACACATACACACCGACCAGTAGTACCACCTCGTGGAATACTGCGGGGAACTGGAGTCCCGCCACGGTTCCTGATGCGGCGGGTGTCACCGCCGTGCTTCAAGCGCCGACGGCCGCTGGAGCGACGACACAAATCACTGCCACCACCATTGATCTGGGGCACTTGCAGGTCACCACCGGGTCGTCGTCGTCGTACGATTGGGCCATCACAGGACCCAGCGGCGGCGTTTTGAACTGGGATACCAGCTCTGGTCTGCCATCGATCACGCTCAACGCCGCCGCGGCCAACAGATATGTCAATCTGGCGGTGGCCATGACTGGCACGAAAACATTGGAGATTTTCAGCACCGGCTCGGCGAATGGGGCCGTATTTTTCACAGGGAACAACTCCGGCTTCACGGGCGGCTTCAAGCTCAATACGACGACCGCAATGAGTCTGATTTTCACCGCGGCGAATACCCTGGGAAGCAATACGGTGGAGATTGCCCAGGGCAATCACTCCCTCCGCTTGGGAACGGGGTCGGGAACAACGACTCTCACCGGCAATTTCAACATGTCGGGTGGTGGCAATCAAATTTTTTATTCAAACGCTTCGGCAGGCGGGACAGTGATTCTCTCCGGAACGATCAGCGGAAGCGGGAATGCCTCGTTCACCAAGTATAGCGGTGGCGACATGGAATTGCAGGGCACGAATACCTATACGGGAAATACGACGATTTATTCCGATATGAAGCTCACGTTCAACAACGTGAATAATTTCGGTACAGGAGGCTCGATCCTCTTTAGTCCGACAGGCGGAAGCCCCACTTTGATTTGGGCGGCGGGCAACACGGGGGATCTTACCAAAAAGGGTGACAACACCGCCCGGACGGTGAATCTGCAAAATGCCTACGTCACCCTCAATACGGGCACGAACAACGTCGAATTCGCCAATGCCGTGACCTCCACGAACACAGGCACCGCAGGCATCATCAAACGCGGAACCGGTGTTCTAACCCTGAAAGCCGCCAATACCTACTACGGAAACACGACGGTGACCGAAGGGACGCTGCTGATCAATAATTCGACCGGATCGGGAAGCGGCTACAGCGCCGTGACCACCGGTTCGGGAGCGACTCTGGGCGGCACAGGCATCATCAAACCGGGTGGGACGAACGCCGTGCTCATTCAAACAGACGGAATTCTTGCGGCGGGAGACCCGGCGGCGAACAACGGTGTCGGCACCCTGACGCTGGACCTCACAACCACCACCGGAAATGCGACTTTCCAGAATGCCTCCATTGTCAACGTGGATCTGGGAAATGCGTTGGCCTCCGACAAGATCACATTGCTGGGGACCGGGGCGGGGCGCATGGTGTTCAGTGGGACCACGAAAATCAGACTCTTCGACAAATCCTCCGGGGGACTGACCTTGGGGGATTACACGCTCTTCTCTGCGACGAATGCGGCTTCCTACTCCGGTCTCACGGTCAACATGGCCAACGAGATCACGGGGGGCTTGACGATTGATCAGGGGATTTCCGGATACACGGGCATCCTCAAGCTGAATGGTGGAGACATCATTCTGACCCTCGTTCCCGAGCCCGGAACTGTGGTGCTCCTCGGTTTGGCATCTGCGATGATGCTCTTCCGTCGGCGTCGTTCCTTCCGTGCATGAAGTAAGCGCTTGCCGGGGAACTCCCTCCCTTATGAAGCCCTCCTTCGCCAAACTCCCGCGCCCTTGCGCGGCGTATGGGGCATGAATCTGTCCGCGACACCTTACGCATCACCAACCATACTCCGCGTCATCGATTTTTCGGACTCCTGCCCGGAGAAAATCCGAAAACTCGTCGCGGGGCAGTAGAATCCTGTTTAATATGAAAAAAAACCTGTGGCACGCGTTGTTGGCTACTGTCATCCTGGCTCAATCCGGTTCGTTATTTGCCGAATCAGACGCATTCTGGGAGATGGATATGGCAGCCTTTCAGACGTCTGATGATCCACACCAGGGATGGAATATCTCGTCGGGACAGGCGGTGTTTGAAGCCGGAGAAACACCTCCTGCCATAGTCCTTTCTCATGGGGATAGGACATTCTTCTCCATGTATTCCTACATTCCTTTTCATCATGCGATACGGGAAGGCACGGACAGCTATCTGCAGATTACGGCCTCCTTCGATGAGAGGGATCTGTGTGGGAGAGCGCGAAATGCCAGCATCGGCGGCGACTTTTTGGGGCCAATTTGCACGGGAATAACAACCTACAATCTGCTCCAGCATCCGTTTTTTACAGAGAACATCGCTGCAAAAAAAGAATGGGCATTGGAAATTTGGATGCCGACCCAGCCGGTTCACTTACAAGGAATAAAGATCTCGAATGAAATTCACAACGGTATTATTGTTAAAGGCGGGCATGATGGAGAACAACCGCTGCCGGTGACGGGCGGCAAGCTTCACGTCGCGTTGCATACGACAGATGTCACATTAAGAAAGCAGGACAATATTGAAGCAGAGTTGCTCGCCTCCACAGGAAAACTAAAAGTCGTCTCGTGGAGTATTGCCGACAAACCCACAGTGCAGCTAAAAAAGACGGGGGAAGGACTTTATACGGCGGAAATCATTGTTGATGGGGCAACTGCGGAATATATCCGAAAGGATCTTAAGGCACGGGCACTGGGGGTGCGTGTCATCGGGGGAGAGTTGCCTTTGCTGGGCTGGATAACGATTCCTCAGGATGATGGAGAAACAACGGGAATTATTGATAGGCAACAGTTGCCCGTCAGCAAAAGTGCAATGGGCCGCGCAGAGTGGAAGGAACTTACTGCGGGTGAAGAATTGGCACGAGGCAAGCGCGTCCGTCTTATCCCAAGTCCGGATTATCGGTTGACTACAGACGAAAATGACCCCTATGACTTGACGGACGGTACGCTCTCCACACAACCAGATGACCGCATATGGCATAAAAAAGATGCGGTGGGCTGGTATGGGGCGGATGGTGCATTTCAAACAGCTGTGCTCTTGCTCGACTTGGAGGAAAGCAAACCTATTGGGCAAATAGCCATTCGCCTTCTGGCCGGCAAAGAACAGGACGGTCTGAGACTCCCGAACAATCTCGCATTCTACGCCAGTGACGATGGAAAGACTTGGCATGTTTTGCAAAAGATGCAGAAACTGATGCCTGCCGAGCGGGCACTTTCAGATTTTAAGACGGCATTTTATGTTCCTGAAGAAGGAACAGCTTTCGTGCAGGCCTTTGTTTGTCAGGAGTCCGTCCGGGCACGTTATATTGCCATTCGCATCGAACCCGAAGCCTCTGCGTTCACCGATCAAATATCTGTTTTAAAAGCGGATTCAGACAAACCTTCAAACTCTCTGTCCGCATACCCCGTTGCACCGTTTTTCAGTGATGGAGTCATCGCTCGTCCGCGCCAGCCCGAGTTTGCTCTCCTCACGGGAATACATACTCCCAATCGGATAGTTCTGGAGAGCTATCTCGAAAAACCCTATAAAACACTGCAGGTCGAAATTGATCTGCCCGCAGGTGTAAACATACTCTGCGACGATTCAAACCAAATAAAACCATCCGGCGCGGAAGACAATGCCCGGCATTCATATGCCATTAGCAAGACGGAATCGTTAAAAAACAACGGCTCCAATTTTTTTTTGTAAAGCAACCGGGATATCAACTTGCGAAGGATGCTGAAGCCATCTTAACCACGTATGTGGATGGCAAACTCTCGCATCGGTTGCATTATCCAATTCGGGAACATGTTCTTCCCAGAGGGACATTTTTGGAACATTTGGATGTCAGCCTTACCTGGATGTGGGCCCGCGATCAAACCCAGTGGCCGAATTTCTTCGATGATTTTCGCAACTTTGGGTTTAATCTGATTCCGACGTTCCCATATACCTGGCAGCAACGTCAGGGATTAAGCAGGGTTTGGAATCCGAAGGTAAAAGAGACGGGATTGGGCCTGATATCGGATGCCAAAACTTTCGGAAACAGGATTATTCTTAATGACTCTCCCTTTCATGCCATACCGGCGGTTATTCTGCGCGCAAGAAAAGAGGGGCTGTCAAAGCCCGAAACAGAACAAGGCGTTTTTTTACGCGATGCGAACGGGAAACTGACGGAAAAGCCAAATCCGTTTTATCGTGGCTATTACTACCAGAAAGAGATGGAGCGTGTAAAAGCACTGGTGCAGGAGTGTCTGCCGGATCACATCTATTGGGATATCGAGCTTTGGCATGAAAGCGTTCATTTGGCACAAACCGACCCCGACATTTTACACCAATGGAAAGCCAGTGGAAAAAGCTGGGAGGATTTTGTAACGGACGCCGGCACGGAGATGTTGCGTGACCTTTACAATGCGGTGAAAGAAGCAATGGGAGAAAGACCAATGCCTCAAATTGGCCTCTATGGCGCCTATGCCACGCAAGCCGCGCCAACTGATGGAGTTTTTGAGTGGTCAAAGATCTATCCGAAATACATAAGCCTCTCCATGCCCAGTTTGTATGTGCAGGGCCGAACAACAGATGTCTTGGAGCGAATCAAGGCCGATTATGCGAAGGTTGGTAAAAATATCATTCCCTGGTTGTCGCCGGCAACCTACGGAGCGGCACCCCCACCCACGATGGAAAGTATGGTGCTGGAGAGTGTCTTAAACGGGGCAAAAGGCATCGCTTATTTTCAATATCAGGATTTTGATCCCCTGCACTTCTACTATCATACACGGGCATTGACAACGTTGGGGGGCTTTGCCGATCTCATGCAAAAAGGCGCGCCGAGAACTATCCTCGGCGCCAATGCCGATCTTACATATACGTGCTTTGCTTCAGACTCAGAGGCTCTTATTCTTGTGGGAAATTATAATCGCTCCAGCGATAACCGTACGATAATTCCAACCGTTTTCCCCAATGCGCTAACATCTGAAATCAGGGAAGGAAAACGTATGGAGTATGCGAAATCTGTGGAGGAGGTGGCGGTTCCACCGGGTGGCTTTTTGCTCTACCATCAAAAGGGCTCTGCACCATGAGAGGCTATTCAGGTGTTTGCAAGGCGGAACAATCGGCGGACGCCTTCACATTGGTTGAGGTTTTAATAACCCTAACCATCGTTGCCATTCTGATTGTTCTTTCAATTGGGGGCCTGCAAGGAATGGCCGCCCAGGGCCGGGCGGCAAAATGCATGGGAAATTTGCGGCAAATTTCCCTTTTGATGACTGATTATCTGGCGGATCATAATAGTGTCTATCCGTATGCAGCATGGAGATCAACCACTAACGATAATTATACATTTTGGCCTTCTTATTTGGTGAACCATTCCGGAGACACTAATAATTACGCCTTATTCAGATGTCCGGGGGCTTCCGATATTCCTCTGGCTCTTCAAACCCTGCAGCCGCATGGAATGGCTTATACTTCTTATGGAATTAATCGTTACGGGGTATCACCCTCAGTAATTGATATGGGATATCATCCCGCGTTTAATACCAGGATTGACGAGCCTTCCAAGCTGATGTTGCTCCTTGAGACGGATCATGATCTTCAACCTTGGGACGGTTGGTACTGGACTCATTACTCTTTAGTGGGGCGCGATGGAGCGTGGAATACCGTGAGAAAGAGGCACAGGACCGTTAATGCGCTTTTTTGTGATGGTCATGTGTCACCGATGTCTCGGAAGGATTTATTGCCAACAAACGGAGCAGCGGCTGCTGGATTCCCCTGGGCTGAAAATAAATATACGTTGGATCAGTAAAGCATCTCTTTCATCCGTATGACCATTAGCACGCTTCCCTGCGGACAATCAAAGCCCGCGCTGCCGACTCCACATTTTCCAACACGATGGCAGGCTTTTATTTGGAGAAACTGGGGGCTGGTTCCTTTGGAACGGTTGGCGTATGTGTTGCGGACTTCGCAGCAAACGGTATGGGATTCGGCTCTCGAAATGGGATTGGCCGAGGCCGGACGAAATTCGGCGGATGTGTGGCTGGAGCGGGGGTTTATCACCGTGATCCGTGCCAATTGGCATCTTCTTCCATATGCGCAACTTTTGGAGTTGCTCGACTGGGATGAGCAAAAATTGGCAACCTGCCTCAAAGAAGACGATTTCCTTTGGCAGAAATTGGGCTGTGAAAAGCCCGCATGTGAACCTCTTTTTTGGCATTCGCTTTCAGAAGAGGAGCGGGCCGAGACGCATCGTCTGCGGGATGTTGTTGATCGGCATTTTCCGGACAGGGATTTGCCTGCGCTTCAAGCTCCATTTGGCTTTTTGGGAACCCATGCACATTCTCCTGTAAGGTCCGGAGAGGGGTCTGCGTTTGATCTCAAGCTGGCTTATTCCTCGTCCGCCCCTTATGGCGATCCTTTGCTTGATTCGCCCGAATTGCTCTACCCGGACGAAGAGCTTGCCGCCATGAAAAGCTGGGGGATCAATGCCGTCTGGTTGCAGGCGATTCTTTATCAGCTGCATCCCTGGCCTTATGCGTCGGAGATTTCGGGAGGCCGGGAGATCCGGATGGAAAATCTGAAAAACCTTGTCCAACGGGCGCGTCGTCATGGCATTGCGGTTTATCTTTATCTGAACGAGCCGCGTTGTCTTTCCACGCCGCTGTTTGAAGAGTTTCCACATTTGCGTGGTGTGGGCTTTCCACACGACAATTCCACGACGCTTTGTACTTCGATGCCGGAGGTGCGGGACTATGTCGAGAAAGCCACGGCGCAGGTATTTCGGGAAATTCCCGGTCTGGGCGGATGTCTTGTCATCACCATGTCGGAAAATCCCACGCATTGCTGGTCACATAACCGGGGTAAAGAATGCCCCCGCTGCGCCAATCGGCCACCGGAAGAGGTGATGACAGAAGTTGTTCGCTGCATTGAACGTGGCGTTCATGCGGGGAGTGCCTCAGCCCGTATTCTGGTTTATGCGTGGGTTTGGCAACTTTATGAGTGGGGGCTTCGTGCCGTGGATCTTTTACCGAAGGGAGTTGAACTGCTCTGTGTCAGCGAGGTCGGTCAACCGATCAAGGTGGGTAAGGTGGATGAAACGGTGTGTGAATACTCGATTTCGCACGCAGGCCCCGGAAAGTGGGCCCAAGCGATGTGGAAGCAGGCAAAAAAACGGGGCCTGCCCGTTCATGCCAAAATACAGATTAACACAACATGGGAGTGCGGGGCGGTGCCTTACATCCCGGCGGTTTTTTTGATTGCAGAGCATCTGACGCGCCTAAAGAAAGAAGCCTTGGATGGTATAATGCTCGGATGGACACTGGGAGGGTATCTTGGGGGAAATCTTGCCCTGTTAAGTGCGCCGCCAGATGAAATGGCAAGAACGATTGCCGGGGAAAAATATGCGCCGTTACTCGGGGAGGCGTGGAGACACTTTTCCACCGCATTTCGCGAGTTTCCCTTTACAATATATGCCCTTTATAATGCCCCGTTGCAAACAGGTCCGGCGAACTTGCTTTATGCACAGCCGACAGGGTGGAGTGCCTCAATGGTTTGCTTTCCTTACGACGACTTGGAAAAATGGCGGGGCAATTATCCGGTGAATGTCTTTGAAAAGCAATTTCAAATTCTGGCAGATCGTTGGCATGAAGGAATCAAGTGCCTGGAAGAGATTGTCAGGTCATCCAACGGAACGGCCATAGCCGATCAACTTTCCGTGGCCAAAGCATTGGCTTGCCATTTTCAAAGCGTCGTATTACAGGTGAAATTCATCAGACTTCGAGGCAGTTGCACCACGAAAATTCAGGATGTGCTGGAGGAAGAAATCCGTACAGCCAAATCTCTCTATGAACTTATGCGGAAGGATTCGCGCATAGGCTATGAACCGAGCAACCACTATTTTTATACTGTGAATGATCTCATGGAAAAAGTCATAAACTGCGAGTTTCTTAACCGGAAAAACACTGCACAATGAAAATTGCCATACTGGGAGCCGGCGTAATGGGACGCACGGTCATCGAACACCTGAAGGAATCTCCCATCGTCACAGACATCGTTGCCTACGACACCAGCGCGGAATCACTGGAGGAAACCCGGAGGAAATGCGGCGTCGAGGGCAGCCAGTCGCTCGATGAGATCCTTGGAGATCCGAAACGGAAGCTTGTGTTTGTCACCGCAGCCAATGGCGCACACAAGGATCTGGCCATGGCATCGCTCCGGGCGGGAAAGTCTGTCATGTGCGAAAAGCCCATGGCGACGAGCTTGGAGGATGCGTCCGTGATGGCCGACGAAGTGGAGGCATTGAATGGGTTTTTGCAGATCGGTTTCGAACTCCGATACTCCCGGCTTTATACAACCGTGAAAAAGTGGATTGACGAGGGAAAGCTGGGGGAAGTCCGCAACATCCAGTGCAATTACATCTGCAGCGAATTTTGGGGCCGCGACTCCTGGCGCACGAAACTGGCTGCCGGCGGCAGCATGTTTGGGGAGAAACTTTCCCACTACGTGGATTTGCCAAGGTGGTGGGTAAGGAGTCCGGTGAAGGAAGTGTATGCCCTGTCGTCTCCGAATGTCGTCTCCTATTACGAGGTGCGGGACAACTACCAGGCGAGCTGCAAGTTCGACAATGGAGCGGTGAGTCACCTTACCTTCTTCATGCCCTTTTCCTCAACCTCCCTCGGCGATCCGCTTCTGGATCTCCTCGACCAGCAAAAGGAAGATGGCCATGAACTGCGTTATCTTGTCATGGGAACGGAGGGTGCTGTCGAAACGAATGTCTTCGGACGCACCATCAAACGGTGGGCCTACCGGGAGACATCGGAGGGATTTCACGCGGAAATCGTCGAAAGAGGGGCGTGGAAACCCGAGGAAGACCACTTTTATTTTCATAACACTCACGACCAGGCACTTGACATCGTTCGGAGGGTTCAGGAGGGCCTCCCGCCGTCCATTTCCGCTCGGGATGCACTCGAAACCATGAAGGTCTGCGAAGCGGCCGACCTTTCGGTTGAGCAGGGGAGGGCCATTGAAATGAAAGAAATCCTGCCAAACAATCCGCCGAAGCGGGCTTGATAAAGGCCGGACCCGAGAGGCCCCGGGTGATCGCCCGGGGCAAGTGGTGCGCGGGGGTGACCCGGCGGGGGGGGGGAATAGCCCAACGGCTTGCGTCCTGTCGCGGTTTCGATTGAAATCGGGGCATGTCCATGTTCCACGTCCACTGGTTTAGTGAAATCCTCGGGAAAGCCACCACCGCACAAATTTTATATCCGGACGCCGGAAAGCCGCCCTTCCCAACGCTCTACCTGCTGCACGGCCTCTCGGACGACAGCACCATCTGGCTGCGGCGAACCCGCCTCGAGGTCTATGCCGCGAACCTGCCCCTCCTCATTGTCATGCCCGATGGATACCGGAGCTTTTATACCAACCACCACGAGGGAGCGGACTATGCGCGGCACTTCGGCGAAGAGCTGCCCGCCTTCATCGAAAGAACCTTCCAGGTCCGGCCAACCCGCGACGCGCGGGCGATCGGGGGTCTTTCCATGGGAGGCTACGGTGCTCTCCGCGTCGGCCTCGGGTATGCGGGAAGGTTCTGCTCGATCCACAGCCATTCCGGGGCGGTCGGTTGGGGACAAAACCGGAATTATGAACAGGTCGCCCGGGCGACCGGGCGGGGCAGCGACTTCGCCGCCGAACTCCGCCGCATCTTCGGCCCGTCACCGGAAGGATCAGACCACCACCTCCTGACGCTGGCCAAACGCGCGAAAAAAGCCCGGCAACTCCCAAAAATCTCGCTGGACTGCGGCAGGGAGGATTTCCTTTTGACCAACAACCGCGCCTTTGTGAAGGAACTCCGGGCGGCAAAAGTCCCGCATACCTACAAGGAACATCCCGGCAGCCATGAATGGGGATACTGGGACACCCATATCCGGGAAGCATTGGCTTTTCACATGAAAAATCTGAAGCTGCGAACCGGGAGGAAGTAGCTCCCCCACTGGAAATTTGGCGGATTCCACGTTTTGCGCTTGCCGCTGGCTGTCCGCAAAATACCTTTCATGCATCTATGAGCGACCTGAGTCCGTTCGCCTACGACTCGAAGATCGAGGGCAACATCATTTTTACGCGGATTGATGCCGCGATCAATTGGATGCGGGGGAATTCCCTGTGGCCGATGCCGATGGGGCTGGCGTGTTGCGCGATCGAGCTCATGGCAACCGGCGCCTCGCGGTTTGACATTTCGCGATTTGGCGCCGAGGTGATGCGCTTTTCCCCGCGCCAGAGCGACGTGATGATTGTTGCGGGGACGGTGACCTACAAGATGGCCTTGTCTGTAAAACGAATCTGGGATCAGATGCCCGAACCGAAATGGTGCATCGCCATGGGTGCCTGCGCCTCTTCCGGCGGCATGTATCGCAGCTATGCGGTGCTACAGGGCATTGACCACCTCATCCCGGTGGATGTCTATATTTCCGGGTGTCCGCCGCGACCCGAAGCCCTTCTGGATGGCTTGATGAGACTTCAGAAAAAAATCATGGGCGAACACGCGGTCGCGGATCAAAAGAAAGCCCTCGTCGAAAGCCTATGAGTCCCACGGACGCCGCCGCAAAAATCACGTTGAAATTTCCCGCCGGAATCCTGGGGGAGAACGACTTTCGCGGGGAGAAAACGCTCAAACTCGACGCCCCCTCGCTCCGCGACATCTGCCTCTTTGCGAAGGACGACCTCGGATTCGACTACCTGGTGGATATCTCGAGCGTCGATCACTTCGGCGACGAACCGCGGTTCGAGGTTGTTTACGAGCTGTATTCGCTGCCTCACGGCACACATCTCCGCTTGAAAATTTCCGTCAGTGAGGACACGTGCGAGGCGCCCACCGTCTCCGACATCTGGCCGACGGCCAACTGGCATGAGCGCGAAGTTTACGACATGATGGGAATCCGCTTTGCAAATCATCCGGATCTCCGGCGGATTTTGATGTGGGAGGGATACCCCCACCACCCGCTTCGGAAGGATTTTCCGCTCGAGGGCAAACCGACCGACATTCCGGATCTGGCCTTCAGTGAGGTGGCTCCGCTGGGAGGCGGCCCTTTTGTCACCGTGCCGACAGACGGCAACACGCAGGTGCGCGAACCGCGGGCGCGCCATGTGGGAGAACTCCCGCGACCTGAAAAGTTCATCGAGGAACCTTGATTTCTGACGATGCCCATTTGGCGGAGTTGGTGAGCGGCCTGTCCGCTTCGACCCGGATCGCTCTCGACACCGAGGCCGACAGCCTGCACTGCTATTTTGAAAAGCTTTGCCTGATCCAGATCAGCACGGAGGACGGCCATTGGCTCGTGGATCCGCTGGCCAAATTGAACCTCCAGCCCCTGTTCGACCTCGTCTGCTCGAGGCGGCTCGTTTTCCACGGAGCCGACTATGATCTGCGGCTCCTGCGTCGGACGGGCCACTTTGAGCCGGTGGACCTTTTCGACACAATGATCGCCGCCCGCCTCTGCGGACGCGCGGGCCTGGGACTCGCCGCCCTGGTCGAGGAGTTTTTTGGGATCAAACTCTCCAAAGCCTCGCAAAAGGCAAACTGGGCGATCCGTCCTCTCCCGCCCCAAATGGTGGAATACGCGCTCAATGACACACGCCACCTGCTTGAGATTGCCGCCACCCTCGAGGGGGATTTGCGCCATCTCGGACGCTGGAAGTGGTTTGAAGAGTCCCGGGATCGCATGATCGCTTCGACGCGGGAAACGAAGGAGCGGGATGACAACAAGGTCTGGAAAATTTCTGGCAGCTCGGCGCTTTCGCCGCACTCTCAGGCGATCCTGCGGATCCTTTGGTTCTGGCGGGACTCCGAGGCCCGGGGCTGGGATCGCCCCCCTTTTCACGTGATGGGAAACGACGAAATGCTCCGGGTGGCCGACCAGGTCAGCAAGGGCGGTTCCTACTCCGCCCCCCGAATGAACGGGCGGCGGCGGAAAAGCTTCGAGGTTGTCCTGGCGCTCGCCCTCCAGATCCCGGAAAATGAATGGCCGAAACAGGAAAAAATCCGCCGAAAACGCACTCCCAAGGAACACATGATCCGCTTCGATGCCATGAAAAAAATCCGCGACCGGGTGGCCGGGGAGTTGGGACTTGATCCCTCGATCATCGCCCCGCGCGGCGCCCTGGAGGCCACGGCGGAAAATCCCGCCTCTCCGGCCCTGATGAACTGGCAACGGGAACTTCTCGGGCTCCCCTCCCCTCTGGAGTCCCATGCCTGAAGATCTGATCGGACTCGCCCTCGCGGAGGACGTCGGTTCCGGCGATGTCACCGCCAAATGGTTTACGAGCAGGGATCGCACCGCCTCCGCAGACATCATCGCCAGGGAATCCTGTTGTCTCGCGGGAATCGCCGTTTGCGCCGAAGTCTTTTCCCGTGTGGACAAATCCCTGCGGATCACCCTCCGGAAAAATGACGGGGCCGCCTTGAACGCCGGCGACGCGGTGTTGCGGGTGGAAGGCTCCGCCGCAGCCATCCTTACGGCGGAAAGAACGGCACTCAACTTCCTCCAACGTCTGTCGGGAGTCGCCACGCGGACCAGACAATATGTCGAGGCGATCCGCGGCACCGGCGCCGTGATCCTGGACACAAGGAAAACGACCCCGGGATTTCGCCTCTTGGAAAAGGCGGCCGTGGCCGCAGGCGGTGCCACCAATCACCGCATGGGACTCCACGACATGGTCATGGTCAAAGACAACCACCTCGCGGCCGGAACCACCCTCGGGGAGATCCAGGCGGCAATCCATCGCGCCAAGGCCGCAAATCCCGCCCTCCAAATCGAGATCGAAGCCGACACCCTCGCCCAGGCGAAGGATTTTTTCCAACTCGACGGCCTGGATATCGTCCTTCTCGACAACATGTCTCCCGCTTTGCTCCGTGAAGCCGTCGCCCTGCGTCCGCCTCACATTCGCCTCGAAGCCAGCGGCGGCATCACTCTCGCCAATGTCCGCGCCGTCGCAGAGACCGGCGTCAATTATGTTTCCGTCGGTGCCATCACCCACTCTGCGGGCGCCGTGGATTTTTCCCTCGAACTTTCGGCATCCTGACTTCGCCCTCAAAAGACCGCACCCAGGGCGCACTCACCGTTTGGAGCGCTTCGGAGATGGTGTCGGCGCCGCCTGGGGACTGAACCGCGGAATGATTTTTGGCCGCCAGGCCGGATCATTCACCGTCCCGGTGGACACGTATTCCAACAACTTGCTGACCGGATAAAACACGATCCCCGGTATCCCGCGCGCATTCAATCGCATGCTCATGTCGAGGCGGCTGGTCATAAAATGGATGTCCCCCGCGCCAAACATGCTGAACCCCAGGCCTTCGATCACAAGATTTTTGGTGTTGATGATTTCATTCGCCACCGTGAAATCCGCCGTGGCAAGTCGGGCGGTCTCGTATCCGACCCCGGGAAGAATCGAGCGGAGAATTTCCGAAAACGGTCCCAGGATCGGAATGGCGAAGACGTTCCCGTCCTCCACGCGGATGCTCCCCGATCCGCGCATGAGGTTCTCTTCACCCAGCCGCGCCTGAAATTTGTAATTTCCGCTCATCACCCCCTTCGAGTCATCATAGTCAAAGTAGAGCTTGGTCAGGCGGGCGAAGTTGACCCGGGAAAGTTTCACATCCGCCCCGAAACTCGGATCCTTCGAGTCAATGGAGACGATGGCCTTGAGTGCCATGTCGCCGCCCATGAGCGCGGCCTTGCGCACGTCGGCGTGGACTTTTGATCCCACGACATTCACAAGTGCGGACGTCCTGCCGAACCGAAGCGTCCGGTCCAGAAGGTCGTAGTCCAGCCCCTCGGCGGCTTCCAGGCGGACGGCGAGATTGTTTTTCGTGGGATCCTTCAAATGGACCTTGCCCTCGATCGTGGCGGAGGGTGGCGCCCGGAATCGGTAGGGCCTCACCGCATCCGCGATTTTGGGATCAATCCACATCAGCACATCCACCGGCACAAGGGTCGAGCGGATGTTATTCAACCGGGCTTCCTGGCGTCCGACATCGTAGGCAAAGGAACCCGTGCCCCGCCCGCCGCCTGTTTTAATCAAAAAGTCGTGATAGGTCACACAGCGGTCCCCAATTTCAAAATCCGACTCGGCACTGTCCAACCACGCCCCCCGCATCGCCGTGCGTCCAAGCCGGAGGTGTCCCCGGCCACGGATGTTGTCAAAGTCCGGCTTGGTTCCATGCAGCGCAACCGTGATGTCCGGAAGATCGTCGAATTCCATCTTGGAGAGAAACTCGCGCGTCTTCGCATCAAAGAGCGGCAACAGGGAGTCGGGAGTGATGGAATTTTTTGCGTTCAGGCGAAAATCTCCGGGGGCCACCCAAAGCTGACCGGAAAATTTCCCGCGTCCGGCCCGAAACCGGACGTCGCGCGCATACAGAAGATTGTCCTTCCAGGAAATTTGGCCGCCGACATCCCGGAACTCCGTTCCCTTGAGAAGGACTTTGGAGGCAAGCACCATGCCCGTCACACGGATCTGCGGATGGGCGTTCATTCCCTCCACGAGAAGACGGGCCTCCACCTGGGGAGGTTTTGAAAATGTCAGATCGCGGAGGACTTCGTTCTTCCCGGCAAGCAGCTTCAAAAACGGATCCGGGGTGATTGTCGAAAGGATGGCTCCATCAAGCGTGCCCTCCTTGCGGGACCATTCCACCGAGGACTCAAAAACTCCGCGTTCATCGCGGAAAAACACCCGGGGGATCCGGAGCACCCCCTCCGCATACCGTCCATGAACCTCCCCCGCCTCAATCCGCCAGCCTTTTCCGATGAGGATTCCAGTGCGCAGCGAGAAATCCTCGACCCGCAGGGAATCGGGTTCGGCCAAATCCGCCTCGAGCCTGGCCCGGAGCGTGGGAGGACCCGAGGGGAATTTCAAGGCCGCCAGCTCGGTGAGAACTTTTTCGAAAATTTTTGCGCCTTCCGTCCCACCCTGGGCCTTCGCGGGCTCTCCGGATTTGATGTGGAGGGAGGAGGGATTGAGGAAATTCCCGGAAAGTTCCACCCGAACGCCCTCCACCAAGCCCTCGAAGCGACTCAGGCGGAGTTGATCTCCCTGCAAATTCACTTCGGCGGAAACGTCCTGGACATCCAACCGGGGAGCCGCCTTCCCACTTCCCACCGGGATCGAAACTCCGGTGTTTCGAAGCGAAATCTTGTCCACAACGATCCGTCTCCGGGAGAGTTCGCTCAGATTCAACGAAAGCACAAGGCTGCTGATCCTGGCCAGCAGACGTCCGTCCGGACCCCGCTCATGCACGGCAATATCCCGCGCAAGCAGCCCGGAAAAGGGATCCAGGGCCAGCCGACCGATGGAAACTTCGAGTGCCGGATTGCTGAGCGAACGGGCCAGGGCCTCCTTCGCGCCAAACCCGATCCCCACCTCCCGCAAATACAACGCGCCTGCGGGAATTCCGACGAATACCAGAACCAGCACAAGCCGAATGGCATTCTTCCACAAAAAATGAATGAGGGGATGGACTCGCATCTTTCCTGCCATTCAAGCATGGAGCCTCCCCAGCGCACAGAGCAGATTTTTCCGATCCTTGCGCCTCGCGAAGAATCCGCATCGGGATCCCTCGCGGCTCGTTCCTCTGGTCGCCAGTTGCACACCAAATTTCTTGAAGCGACTCTTGACATGCCCGCCATTAGTTGAGCTAATATGCCATTTCACGACCATGATTTCGGCACCATCCACCACCCGCCGGGGGCCGCATCCCCTTCTCCTCTGGCTTCTCTCCTCGATTGGTAAAAAAACGATTGTCGCCCTCACCGGCATCGCCTTGGTCCTGTTCGTCACAGGGCATTTGTTCGGCAACTTCACCCTGTTCCTTGGACCGGATTGGTTGAACTCCTACGCACTGCACCTGCAGGGCCTTGGGCCGCTTCTTTGGGTGATCCGCCTCGGCCTTCTGGGCGTCGTCGGACTCCACATCCTTTTTACGATGCTCCTCTGGAAGGAAAACCAGGCGGCGCGCCCGAAAAAATACATTGCCTCGGATCCGATCCAGACCACGGTTTTTGCCCGCACAATGCGCCTGAGCGGACTCTGCGTGCTGGCGTTTATCGTGTTCCACCTGGCCCACTTCACCCTGTGTGTCGTGGATCCCTCCTTCAAAAATCTGCACACCACGCTCGACGGACAGCCGGTTCACGATGTTTACCGGATGGTGGTCCTCGGCTTCAGCAATGTCCCGGTCAGCCTCCTCTACATTGGCGGGCTCTTCCTGCTGACGCTCCACCTCAGCCACGGCATTGGCAGCCTCTTCCAAACGCTCGGCATCACGAACCGCAGCACGCGTCCGACCATCGAACTCGTCACAAAGGCCTACGCCTGGCTCCTCTTCCTCGGCTACATCTCCATCCCCATTTCCGTGCTTACCGGAATTGTCAAATGACACTCGACTCCCAAATCCCCGCTGGTCCGCTTGACAAAAAGTGGACGTCCTTCAAAAACACCTCGAAACTTGTCAACCCGGCCAACAAGCGAAAGTTCGACATTCTCATCGTGGGCTCCGGTTTGGCGGGAGCCGCTGCGGCGGCCACGCTGGCCGAACAGGGCTACAAGGTAAAGTGCTTCTGCTATCAGGACAGTCCGCGCCGCGCCCACTCGATCGCCGCCCAGGGCGGAATCAATGCGGCCAAGAACTACCAGAACGACGGGGACAGCGTTTACCGGCTTTTCTACGACACGATCAAGGGGGGCGACTTCCGCGCCCGGGAGGCCAATGTTCACCGCCTGGCCGAAGTCAGCAACCAGATCATCGACCAGTGCGTCGCGCAGGGCGTTCCCTTCGCCCGCGAGTATGGCGGGCTCCTTGACAACCGCTCCTTCGGCGGGGCGCAGGTTTCGCGGACATTCTACGCCCGGGGCCAGACCGGTCAGCAGCTCCTTCTCGGCGCCTACTCGGCTCTGAGCCACCAGATCGCCCTCGGAAACGTCCAGATGTATTCCAAGACCGAAATGATGGATCTTGTGATCGTGGACGGTCACGCCAAGGGCATTGTTGTGCGCGACATGACCACCGGGGAAATCACCTCGCATGCCGGCGATGCGGTGCTGCTCTGCACGGGCGGATACGGCAACGTGTTCTATCTCTCCACCAATGCGCGCGGATGCAATGTCACCGCCACCTACCGGGCCTACAAGCGCGGCGCGCTTTTTGCCAACCCCTGCTACACGCAGATCCACCCCACCTGCATCCCCGTGAGTGGCGAATACCAGTCGAAGCTCACGCTCATGAGCGAATCGCTCCGCAACGACGGACGCGTCTGGGTCCCGAAACGCAAGGAGGACTGCTCGAAGGATCCGAAGGATATTCCCGAGGAGGCCCGCGATTACTACCTCGAACGCAAATACCCGAGCTACGGCAACCTGGCACCCCGCGACATTTCCTCACGCTCCGCCAAGGAAGTGTGCGACGACGGCCGGGGTGTCGGCCCGGGCGGATTGGGCGTCTATCTGGACTTTGCGGATGCCATCAAGCGCCTCGGAAAACACGTCATCGAGGAACGCTACGGCAACCTCTTCGAGATGTATCTCAACATCACGGGCGAAAGTGCCTACGAACGCCCGATGCGGATTTACCCGGCCGTCCACTACACGATGGGGGGGCTCTGGGTGGATTACAACCTCATGAGCAACGTCCCCGGTCTTCACGTGCTGGGCGAAGCCAACTTCTCGGACCATGGCGCAAACCGCCTCGGCGCGAGCGCCCTCATGCAGGGGCTGGCCGACGGCTACTTCGTCATTCCCAACACCATCAGCATCTACATGGCCACGCAGTTCGGAAAGAAGGTGGATGCAAAGGCTCCGGCCTTCCAGGAGGCGGTGGACGCCGTCAAGGCCCGTGTCCAGAAACTCATGAGCATCAAGGGCACCCGCAGCGTGGACAGCTTCCATCGCGAACTCGGCAAGCTCCTCTGGGAGAAATGCGGCATGGCCCGCGACAAGAAGGGCCTCGAGGAGGCTCTCCGAAGAATCCCAAAACTCCGCGAGGAATTCTGGACCAACCTCAAACTTCTCGGATCGGCCGAAGGGCTCAACATGGAACTTGAACGCGCCGGTCGCGTGGCGGATTTCCTGGAGTTCGGCGAGCTAATGTGCCTCGACGCCCTCAATCGCAACGAATCCTGTGGGGGACATTTCCGCACGGAATACCAAACCCCCGAGGGCGAAGCTCTGCGGGACGATGAAAATTACGGCTACGTGGCCGCATGGAAATATGAGGGCGACAACACCCCGCCCACTCTCCTCAAGGAACCCCTGGCCTACGAAGAAGTGAAACTGGCCACCAGAAGCTACAAGTAGGTTGATGGATGATTGTTGATAGAAATCGCGATTCCCATGTTTAATTTTGAAAAGCTTGATGTCTGGAGCGAAGCCTTGGTGCTGGCGGACATCGTTTACCGCGTCACCGGGAATTTTCCGGAGGGTGAACGCTTCGGCCTGACGGTTCAGATGCGACGCGCTGCGGTTTCGGTATCCTCAAATCAACTCTCAACGATCTACTAATATGAAATTCTATTTGGAAGTTTGGCGTCAAAAAGGTCCGGAGTCCGGTGGGAAACTCGAACAATACGAGGCAAACGACATTCCCGCCGAGGCTTCGTTCCTCGAAATGCTCGACATCGTCAATGAAGACCTGACGGCAAAAGGCATCGAACCCATCCAGTTCGACTCCGATTGTCGCGAGGGCATCTGCGGCAACTGCTCGCTGACAATCAACGGCATCCCCCACGGCCCGGGGCGCGGCACAACCTGTCAGCTCTACATGCGAAAATTCCGCGACGGCCAGATCATCACGATCGAACCCTTCCGCGCGGATTCCTTCCCGGTCGAACGCGATCTGGTTGTCAATCGCGAGGCCTACGACCGGATCATGCAGGCGGGCGGATTCATCACCGAACGCGCGGGTTCCGCACCCGACGCAAACTCCGTGCCGATCCCGAAAGTCGTCGCCGATGTGGCCATGGACGCCGCCGCCTGCATCGGATGCGGCGCCTGTGCCGCCGCCTGCCCGAACGGCTCGGCCATGCTCTTTGTCAGTGCAAAGGTCACCCACCTCGGTCTCCTGCCCCAGGGCAAGCCGGAAAATCATCGCCGCGTCCTGAACATGGTGCGCCAGATGGACCAGGAAGGCTTCGGAAATTGCTCGAACTACTATGCCTGCGAGGCGGTCTGCCCGGCCGGCATCCCGGCTTCGTTCATCGCCCGCATGAATCGCGAGTTTTCCTTCGCTTCCCTCAAGGAATCCGTCGGCGTCCCGCTGTAATCCCCTCCCACCACCCGAGCGGAAATCCCTCCCGTGGACGCTTGAAGTCTCACGGACTTCTCGCTTCGGGCTCTGCGTGTGTCTCTGGGATGACTCCTTCGGGAGAATCTTTTTTTGACGACAGTCAATTTTCTTCCGCATTTTCTAAATTCCCTTCGCTATTGAGACGCTTTCTCATATAGTCGGCCAATGAAGCAAGTGTCGCTCATGAAACTGGGAAAAATTGCCCGTGGAAAAACAGTGGAGATAATGAAGCTCCTCAGCGATTGCGGACGGGCAGGGAGACTGGCTTCCCTGGGATTTCTTCCAGGACGCCATGTGAGAGTCAGTCGGATCGCGCCTTTGGGAGATCCCATCTCGATCCTTATGGAAGGTCAGGAAATCAGTCTGCGCCGGACGGAGGCGAATTTGATCGAGGTGAGGGAAATTTCCTAAGATGAGCGAACCAGTTCGTCCGAGACGGATTGCCTTGCTGGGGAATCCGAACACAGGAAAGTCCACGTTATTCAACATCCTCACCGGATTACGGCAACGCATCGCCAACTATCCGGGAATCACTGTCGAAAAAAAGACGGGGACGCTCGTGCTCGGCGGGCAGAAGCTGGAAGTCCTGGATCTCCCCGGTGCCTACAGCCTGGTTTCGGCGTCACCCGATGAGCGCGTGGTGATGGATGCCCTGGGAGGCCGCGAGCGCCATCAGGCACCGGATCTCATTGTCTGCGTTCTCGACGCGACAAATCTCAAACGCAATCTCCTGCTCATTTCGGAAGTGGCCGAACTACAGATTCCCATGGTGATCGCCCTGAACCAATGGGATGCGGCCAAGCGCAACGGAATCCGGATTGATGCGGACCTGCTCGCCGACCGGTTGGGAATTCCCGTGGTGCCCACGGTGGCCAAACGTGGCGAGGGAATCGCCGAACTGAAGAAAGCGATCGAAAACTCCCTCACCGACCCCCGAATGGCCCCCCGGATTCTTTGGCCGGATTTTATCAATGAATCCCGGGACATTGTTCGAAACGGACTCGAACAAGTCGGCGTGCAGGTGACCGCCGCCGAAGCCCTCCGGATGATCTTTGATACGGAGAGTGCCTTTGCGGACAAAGTCGGACACCCCGAGAGGATGGCTCCCCTCTTGAAGACCGCGCGGGACAACATCCGCTCGCATGGGATGAATCCGTCGTCTGCGGAACCGGTCCTCCATTACCGTCATATCGAGGCGCTCCTTGATGGCGTTTTGAGCGGGGACCAAATGGTCGCCCGGACGCGGGACTCGGTGGATGCCCTTTTGCTCAACAGATTCTGGGGCACCCTGATCTTCTTCGCGGTCATGTATGTGGTGTTCCAGAGCCTCTATGCCTGGGCCGGACCCGTGATGGATTTGATCGAAGCCGCAACCGGCAGCCTTCAGGAGTTCCTCTCCCCCCTGCTCGCCAACACTCCCGTCCTGCAGAGCCTGGTGTCCGATGGCATCGTTGCCGGCGTGGGCGGAGTCGTTATTTTTCTCCCGCAAATTCTGCTCCTGTTCCTTTTCATTGCGATTCTTGAGGACACCGGTTACCTGGCACGCGCCGCGTTCCTCATGGACAAGCTCTTCGGATGGTGCGGCCTCAACGGGAAAAGTTTTGTTCCCCTGCTCTCGGGATACGCCTGCGCGATTCCCGGAGTGATGGCTGCCAGGACGCTGGAAGATCCGAAGGCGCGGTTGACGACCATCCTCATGACGCCGTTTATGAGTTGCTCCGCGCGGCTGCCGGTCTATGTGCTGCTCATCGGGGCTTTTATTGAACCCGTGTATGGCCCCCTCGTGGCCGGGTGGACGCTTTTCCTCATGCATTTCGTCGGCGCGGCGGTCGCCATGCCTCTGGCCTGGTTCATGAATCGCTTCATTCTGAAAATCAAGGCCCAGCCCTTCATCCTCGAAATGCCGGATTATCGTGTTCCAACCTTCAGGAATGTGCTGATGCGCATGTGGGAGCGCGGGCGCGCATTTCTTGTCCAGGCCGGCACCGTGATCCTCGCCATTTCCGTCATTGTCTGGGCCCTGCTCTATTTTCCCCGCTCGGAGGATGTGGCCGCGCAAACACGCGAAGCCTTTGTCGCGGAGGCCGCCGCCACCCAGACACCGGATGTGATCGCCGCAGAGTTGGAAAATCCCGAGTCCGAACTCTCCCTCCGATTGGACCACCGGATCAGCGCCGCCTATATCGAACAAAGCTACCTCGGCACCTTCGGAAAATTTGTGCAGCCGGTTTTTGATCCTGCCGGTTTCGACTGGAAGATCACTGTCGGTGTGCTCTCCAGCTTCCCGGCCCGCGAGGTGATCATTGCCACATTGGGAATCATTTACAATCTCGGCAGTGATGTGGACACGGCCAATTCACGAAGCGGAGGAGAAGGAGGGTTTGGCGGCGGAGAGGGAGCGGACGGCGTATCGA
>JACSRU010000031.1 GCA_014879575.1 Chthoniobacterales bacterium
CCTTGCAGCCTGGGCTTGAGAATCGCCGGCCTTTGGCCTTGGAACCTGCACGGATCGGAGATGCGCCCGCGGAAAAAGGTGTAGGGGAAAATTCTTCCCGCACCAACTGCGCCACTTTGCATTCGGGAGGCGTGTCCAGAGCCATTTGAGCGCCCGACAGGTTGTGTCATTTCGCAGGGATTGCCTGACTTCACGGAGGACGACCCGAAGCTGGCAAACCCTCAGTCTTCCTCTTCCCCGGCGCCCTTTTTGTAGGTCAGTCCCCGGAGTTTTCCCTCGATGAAGGCGTCAATTTCTCCATCCATCACGGCTTGAATGTCGCTCGACTGAACCCCCGTGCGGAGATCCTTCACCATTTGATAGGGTTGGAAGACGTAGGAACGGATTTGGTTTCCCCAGGCGATATCGCCTTTTTCTCCGTAGTGGCGGTCCACTTCGGCGCGCTTTTTATCCAGTTCGAGCTGATAAAGTTTGGCCTTGAGCAATTGCATGGCCAGTTCCGCGTTTCGTCCCTGGCTGCGCTCCGCCTGGCAGGCGACGACGAGTCCGGTTGGGATGTGGCGCAGGCGGACGGCCGTCTCCACCTTGTTGACGTTTTGTCCCCCCTTGCCGCCTGATCGGAAGGTGTCGCGCTCGATATCCGCCGGATTGATTTCGATCGGGGCATTTTCGATTTCCGGCACGGCGTCCACGCTCGCAAAGGATGTGTGGCGGCGCTTGTTGGAATCGAAAGGGGAAATGCGCACGAGCCGGTGGACTCCGATTTCCGTCTGCAGGTAGCCGAACGCCTTCTCGCCGCTTACCCGCAGCGTGGCGGACTTGATCCCGGCTTCGTCACCCAGTTGGATGTCCACAATATCGGAAGCCAACCCCCGGCGTTCCATCCAACGCTGATACATTCGCAAAAGCATGTCCGCCCAGTCGCAGGATTCCGTTCCTCCCGCGCCGGCGTGGATGGTGAGAAAGGCCGGATTGGCATCGAACTCGCCGGAAAGCAGCGAGGCAATCTCGAACCTGTCGAGATCCTGTCGGAGGGATTCAAATTCCGCGAGGACTTCGGCAACCGCCGAAGCCTGATTCTCCGGCAACTCCCCGGCAGCCAGCTCGCGGAGAACTTCGAGGTCCGCCGCACGGGATTCCAAGCTCTGGAGGGGAAGGATTTTTCCCTTCAGCGAGGAGACCTCAGCGACATCCCGCTGGGCCTTTTCCCGGTTGTTCCAAAAATCGGGCTCGTTCATGCGGGCCTCGATTTCGGCGAGTTTGCGGATCAGTTCCGGTAAGTCAAAGAAACCTCCGCAACGCGGCCAGACGGGCCGAGATGGCAGAGGTGTCCAAAGATTGAATGTCGTCGGTCATTTCCTGCGGATACCATTTTGCAGGGCCGGAGCAAACAACAAAGCGGTATTATTTTCCGTTGTTTTCAAGACACGAAGAAACGCATTCCCCTGTGAGCGGGTCGAGCGAATTCCTCCGGAGGCCGCACGGCCTCCGGGCTGTCGTGATCACAAGCCGGTTAGGACTTGTAGCGCAACCGCTTCTTGTGGCGGTTTTCCTTCATGCGCTTGCGGCGCTTGTGCTTCGCGATCTTCGACTTTCTTTTCTTCTTTAATGAACCCATGGAATTTCGGGGATGCTAATAGACAACTTTGTTGAGCGGATACTCGATGATCCCCTCTGCCCCGAGTGTTTTAAGTTTCGGAACAATTTCGCGGACGATTTTTTCTCCAATCACCGTCTCGATGGCAACCCATCCGGGTTGCGCCAAGGGTGAAACCGTAGGATTCCTCAATGCCGGGAGTGCCTCAAGCAAATTTTTCAGGCTTTTTTCGGGGAGATTCATTTTGAGGCCGACGAGGTCCCGGGCAGCCAGGGCGCCGCGGAGGAGGAGTGCGAGGGTTTCGATCTTCTGGCGCTTCCAGGGATCCGCAAAAGCCTGCCGGGAGGCAAAGAGCGCCGGATACGATTCCATGAGGGTGTCCACGATCCGGAGTTTGTTGGCGCGGAGCGAGGAACCGGTCTCGGTGATGTCCACGATGGCGTCCACGAGATCGGGCACCTTCACTTCGGTGGCACCCCAGGAAAATTCCACCTCGGCCCTGACGCCGGCGCGTTCGAAGAACCGGCGGGTGATGCCGACTGCCTCGGTGGCCACGCGGCGGCCTTCGAGATCTTTGACCGTGCGGATTGGGGAATCCTCCGGGACCACCAGAACCCAACGGGTCGGGCTTGCGCTCACCTTGCTGTAGGCGAGGCTGGCGACCTCTTCGAGTTGGGATTCATTTTCCTCGACCCAATCCCGTCCGGTAATCCCGCAGTCGAGGTATCCATGCTCGATGTAGCGGCTGATTTCCTGCGCGCGAAGCAGTCGGATGCGCATCTCCGGATCGTCCACCGCCGGACGATACGAACGGTTTGAGCCGGAGATTGAAAAACCGGCCTTGGCAAAAAGTGCAATAGTGGGCTCCATCAAACTCCCCGAAGGAAGCCCGACAGTAAGAATGTTTTCTTCCATGCGAGCCGGGCAGTCTATGCGAAATTTTGGGTGCGGGGTAAGGAAATTCTCGCCTTTTCCAGGAGTGCGATTGGATTTTGATCCCGACCGGATTCCTGCTACGGTGTCCCTGTGATTTGGTTTTTCCTCCTTGCGGTCATCACCATTCTCTTCCCGACATTCGGGCTTTTCGTTTTTTTGGTCTGGCTGGGAATCAACTGGCCCAAGGACGATCCCCGTCGCTGACACCCGCTCCCGGTAGTCCTGGCCAGCGGACGCGGTGCCTTCGTTTGCGCTGAGGGCGGCCATGCGGTCGGCTTCGGATTTCAGGAGTGATACCGGGTCGCTGGAGGGACCAGCTCCGTCTGGTCCGTGGACGGGTGGCGTGGGATGGCGCGGACGACACGGAGGTCTTCCCTCTGGGGGGAGACGTGCGCGGGGGTTGTCATAGGCCCCGTTGAGGCTTTCATTGACAAAGATCACAAACCGTTGGTTGCATCCCGGGACATTTCCTGATTATTTTCCTCCTCCCTCTATGGCTAAAACCTCCGAATCCACCGTCATCGAATCCCACCTGACCGAAAATCGCGTTTTCAAACCTTCAAAGGAATTTTCCAAGAACGCGCACTTTTCCAACCTTGCCGCCTACAAGAAGCTGCTCGCCCAGTCCATCAAGTCCCCGGAGAAATTCTGGGCGAAGGAAGCGGCCTCGTTGCTCTGGAGCAAGAAATGGACGCAAGTCCTGAAGTGGAAGGCGCCTTTTGCAAAGTGGTTCGTGGGCGGTCGTCTCAATGCCAGTGAAAACTGCCTGGACCGGCACCTCACCGGTCCCCACCGCAACAAAGCCGCCATCATCTGGGAGGGGGAGCCCGGCGAGAAGCGCACGCTCACCTACCACCAGCTCCACCGAGAGGTTTGCCTTTTTGCAAATATTCTCAAGCGCAACGGGGTAAAATCCGGCGACCGGGTGTTGATCTACATGCCGCTCGTCCCGGAGGCGGCGATTGCCATGCTGGCCTGTGCGCGCATTGGGGCGGTTCACAATGTGGTCTTCGGCGGCTTCAGCAGCGAGAGCATCAAGGACCGGATCATGGACAGCGGGGCATCCGTCGTCGTCACCGCCGACGGTGGCTACCGCCGGGGTCAGATCGTCCCCCTGAAACAAAATGTTGATCAGGCGCTCGCCGGCGTGAAGCAGGTCCGCCGGGTCATCGTTTTTCGCCGCACCCACCTCGACATCCACATTGAAGAGGGACGGGATGTCTGGTGGCACCGCGAAGCCGAGTATGTGGCCGCCAACTGCGCGCCGCTTGCGGTGGACAGCGAGCATCCGCTCTTTATTCTCTATACCAGTGGATCCACCGGAAAGCCGAAGGGAATCCTGCACACCACCGGCGGGTATCTCACACAGACCGCCGCAACGACAAAATACGTTTTCGATCTTCGCGAGGACGATGTGTATTGGTGTACGGCGGATATCGGGTGGGTCACCGGGCACAGCTATCTCGTTTATGGGCCGCTCGCAAATGGCGCCACCTGCCTGATGTATGAAGGCGCTCCGAACTGGCCCGAACCCGATCGCTTCTGGAAACTCATCGCGGAATATGGGGTCACCATCCTCTACACCGCGCCGACAGCCATCCGTGCCTTCATGAAATGGGGCGACGAGTGGCCCAGGAAACACGATCTCTCCTCCCTCCGTTTGCTGGGGACGGTCGGCGAACCGATCAATCCGGAAGCCTGGATGTGGTATTTCAAGAACATCGGGAAAAGCCGGTGTCCGATCGTGGATACCTGGTGGCAGACCGAGACGGGTGCCATCATGATTGCGCCTCTGCCGGGAGCCACTCCGCTCAAGCCCGGCACGGCGACCCTCCCGTTCTTTGGGATTGATGCCGCGATCGTGGATGACAACGGCAAGGAAGTCGGTCCGATGGAGGGCGGGAAGCTTGTCGTCCGCAAGCCCTGGCCCTCCATGCTCCGGACCATCTACGGGGACACTCCGCGCTTCCGCAAACAGTATTGGAGCGAGGTGAAGGGATTTTATTTCACCGGAGACGGTGCCCGCAGGGACAAGGACGGATATTTCTGGATCGTCGGACGCATTGACGACGTTCTCAATGTTGCGGGGCATCGCCTCGGGACCGCCGAAGTCGAGAGTGCGCTCGTGGCGCATCCGGGCGTCGCCGAGGCCGCCGTCGTGGGCAGGCCGGATGACATCAAGGGCCAGGCGGTCGTGGCCTTCGTCACCTTGCGCTCCGGTCACAAAGCCGGCAAGGATCTCTCGGAGGCAATCCGAAAGCATGTGGCACAATCCATCGGCGCCATTGCCAAGCCGGATGACATCCGCTTCACGGATGTCCTTCCAAAGACCCGGAGCGGAAAAATCATGCGCCGGCTTCTCAAGCAGGTTGCCGCCGGCAAGGCGATCACCGGAGACACGACCACACTCGAGGACTTCAGCGTCCTCGCCAAACTGGGCGCAGCCCAGGAATAAGGGCCTGTCGGGAAATCCCTGTCACATCTGGCTGGTTTTTTGACCGCTGGCGGCGTTCTCCGCTCGTTCCAGACCGCTGAGGGTCTGCGCCTCGCACGCGCCCTGCCATCGGCCAAAACTCCCGTGCCATCTCGCGACACTTATTTTCTGACAAGCCCTCACACAACACCGGACGCGGCAGGCACGCCGGGCTCGGGAGGCGATTACCCTCCGTGCCCGAGTGCCGTGGCAATCAACCGGAGGATCTCCAGACGTCCGGCGCCGGACTTCGAGGAGCTCACCACATGGTCCGGCGGCTCCTCGCTGATCGGGCGCATGGCGTGGAGGAAGGCTGCGCAATGCGCTTGCACGGCTTTCGACGAAAGTTTGTCGGCCTTGGTGAACACGAGCACAAAGGGCAACTGGCAACTGACCATCCACCCCAAAAATTCCAAATCCAGCTTCTGCGGACTGATCCGGCAATCAATCAGCACGAAAGTTCCCAGAAGGTTCGGACGGCGGCGGAGATATTCCGCGACAGCCACGCTGAACCCGGTCCTTTGTTCCTGGCCAACCTTCGCGTATCCGTAGCCCGGCAGATCCACAAGGCTCCAGGCATTGTTGATCGTGAAAAAATTGATCAACTGGGTCTTCCCGGGAACCTGTGAAACCTTTGCCAGGCCCTCCTTGCGGGTCACCATGTTGAGAAGCGACGATTTTCCGACATTCGAGCGTCCGATGAATGCAAACTCCGGAAGGTCCGACTCCGGGCACGCGGCCAGGTTCGGCGCGCTCGAATGAAAGACCGCGCTCGTGATCCTCACCGTTCCCTCCGATCCGGATGAATAGATTTCATGGGCGGGATACCTACCACAAAACATCCCGACAACCCAACCGATTCCGACGCGTCTGTGCGTACGCAAAATTTCCCCATCCCACCGACCACTTCTGGAGGGACGACCTCCGTGTCGTCCGTCTCGCCCGGTGCTCATCCGCGCCACCCGCCCGCGGACCAGACGGAGCAGGTCCCTCCAGGGCAGGGCGTCTCTTCTGGAGGGACGACCTCCGTGTCGTCCG
>JACSRU010000029.1 GCA_014879575.1 Chthoniobacterales bacterium
CGTCAGATGTGTATAAGAGACAGCCTCGGCCCCATCGGCCCCGAACTCCCGGGCCGTGCGGAAGAAGCTTTCGCCCCTGCGCCGCAAGATCGCCGCGCAGCTTGTCATGGCCCAACACACGGCGGCCATCCTCACCACGTTCAACGAATGCGACATGAGCGCGGTCCTGCGGCTGCGCAAGGAACTCCAGGAGGAGTTTGTCAAAAAACACGGGGTCAAGCTCGGCTTCATGAGCTTCTTCATCAAGGCGGTTGTGGACTCGCTCCAGGCGGTGCCCGCAATCAATTCGAAGATGGATGGGGATGATCTGATTCTGAACAATTCGTTCGACATCGGCGTCGCGGTGGGCACGGAGCGCGGCCTCATTGTTCCGGTGCTTCGCGCCTGCGAGACCCTGTCCTTTGCGGATATCGAAAATCAACTCGTCCACTACGCGGTGAAGGCCCGCGAAGGCAAAGTCTCGATCGAAGATCTCCAGGGCGGGGTTTTCACGATCTCCAACGGCGGGATCTACGGCTCACTCCTGAGCACACCGATTCTGAATCCGCCGCAGAGCGGGATTCTGGGCATGCACAAAATCCAGGAACGCCCCGTCGTGGTCAACGGCGAGATCGTCGCCCGTCCGATGATGTATCTCGCCCTGAGCTACGACCATCGTCTCGTGGACGGCAAGGAAGCGGTCACGTTCCTGATTCGGGTGAAGGAATGCATCGAAAATCCGGCCCGCCTTTTGTTGGGTGCCTAAAAAACATTTGAAATTCGCCACAGGGGATGCGAGTGGGTGGAGACGCACCTCCAGGAAACTCCCCGCATGAACCTATGAACGTCCTTGGCATTGATATTGGTGGCACTGGCATCAAAGGGGCTCCTGTAAACGTGGAAACCGGCGAGTTGCTGGCGGAACGCTTTCGGATACCGACACCTCATCCCGCCCGGCCCGATGCGGTGGCGGATGTCGTGGCCGAAATCACGCGGCACTTCAACCATGCCGGCCCCACCGGCATCACGTTTCCGGCGATCATTAAAAAAGGCGGCGTTTATTCCGCCTCTAACGTGGACACGTCCTGGATCGGGACCGATGCGGCGGCCCTCTTCACCCGGCGTCTGGGTGGCCCGGTGACGGTCGTCAACGATGCCGATGCCGCAGGGATTGCCGAAATGCGCTTCGGCGCAGGCCGCGGCCAAAAGGGCGTCGTCATCCTCCTCACCTTCGGCACGGGAATCGGCTCCGCCATTTTTTACGACGGCAGGCTCCTGCCCAATTCCGAATTCGGACACCTGACAATTCGCGGAAAGGATGCGGAAAAACGCTCCTCCGAAAAAGTCCGCGAGGAAAAGGGTCTGAGCTGGAAACAGTGGGCCGGGAGAGTCAGCGAGTATCTCGCTTCCCTCGAAAAACTCTTTTCTCCGGATCTCTTCATTATCGGCGGAGGTGTCAGCAACAAGGCGGAGAAATTTCTTTCCCTTCTGACTGCGGGAACCTCGGTGCCCGTGGAGGCTGCCCGGATGCGGAACGAGGCCGGCATCATCGGTGCCGCCTGCGTGGCTGCTCCGCACCTCTCCTGATCGGCGGACGGTTCTCGCGGAGCTACGGAAGGAAGTTTACGAGGCGCGCGGCGAGCGTTTCCTTGTCGGGAAAGTGCTCGATCACGCCGCTGCCCAGGAGGAGACCGAAGCCGGTTCCGTAGGCACTTCCGTTCACAACACACGCGTCGGATTTGCTGCTGCGGATCTGATTTTCCGCACGCGTGATCGCCTGCGCGCGCACGCCGTCGAGTTCGTATTTCCAGCCGATAATTTTCGCCAGGGGAAACCATCCGCGCATTTCCGGCAGGATTTTTTTCGCCGGCTTGAGGGTCAGGCGGATCGCCCCGGCGCGGCTGCTGAGCTTCCCGGCGGGTTCCGCGCCCTCGATGCTCTCGAGCACAAAATCGCAAAGCGCGGCCGCATGGAGGACAATATCCGGTGTCTGCGGCAAGGCTCGCAGAGCCGCCGCAAGGGATTCATTCGTCGAAAACGGCCTCACCTCCACCCCGTCCGGCGCAGGATAAGTCGCGGCCTCGCTGCGAAAGCAAAGCACCTCGCAACCCGCCCGCGCAAATGCCCCCGCAAGAACGGCTCCAATCTCGCCTGTCGAAAAATTCGTGATCCGCCGGACCTGATCAATCTTTTCGTAGGCCGGTCCGCAGGTAATGCAGGCAAGTGAACGCATGGTGAGGAGAAACCCCTCCCGCCTCGCAGGACATCCTGCAAGCCCGAACCGGATTTCGCGCCACCCCTACCAACGATCCCCACCCATGACAAGCCGGGATCGGACGGCGCCCAGTTCGCGCGCGGGGGAAATGTCGCGGCAATCGGTTCATTGCCGTTGCGCGGGGGAGTATGATAAAACGACCGGGTGAAATATCTTTGGCGAACCGCCGGAGTCCTCGGGGTGATCTGGCTTGTAGCCGTTGTCGCGATCGGGATTTCGCGCTCGGCAAGGCCCACGCCGCAAAAGTTGCAGGCTTACGTGGAAGCGCATCCGATCATCGGACTGGACGGGACAAAACGTCAAAAAATCCTGGAATCCACCGCCGCCCAGCTCAACCGGCTGAATTTCGACCAACGCCGGGAGCTTCAGGAAAGCGGCACCCTCCGCCGGTTTTTTGAGAATCTCACGGCTGAGGAGCGCGGGAAATTCCTCGAAATGACCCTGCCGGAAGGGTTCCGCCAGATGATGACGGGGCTCAACAAGATGACCCCGGAGAAACGCCAGCGCCTGGTGCAACGCGCTCTGGATGACCTCCGGAAAAACTCCCCGCGGTCGGCGGAACGAATCCCCGAGGAAGAGGTTAAAAAAATTCTCTCCCAGGGAGTCTCCAGTTTCTACGAGGAGGCCAACGCGGAGGTGAAGCTGGATTTCGCACCCGTGCTCGAGGAGCTGCAAAAAAACATCGAGAGGCAACGATGAAGGGTTTCACGTTGCTGGAGGTGCTCGCGGCGGTTGTGGTGATCGGGATTTTGTCCGCCCTCGCGATTCCCACAATCCGGAGCGGGATCGGTCGCGCGGACTCTGCAAAATGCCTCGGAAACCTCCGTGCGCTCGGGGTCGCGCTCAACGGGTGGTTGTCCGACAACAATCTGATGATGCCGCCGCTGGCCGCCGGAAGAAAAACCCGCGATGAGGATCTGCCGGTGATCGACACCGTGCTGGCTCCCTACCTTTCCGATCCGCGTGTTTTGGCCTGTCCGGCAGACCGGGTGCTCGCCGCCGCTTCGGGCACCAGCTATTATTGGAACAGCGTGCTCAGCGGACAGTCGGCAGCGAACCTCAATTTCCTGGCACTCGCGACCGACCTCTCAAAAATCCCGGTCATCGTGGACAAGGAAGGCTGGCACGTTCACTCGGAGGACAAAGTGAATCACCTGTTCGCCGATGGACACGCCGCCAATCAACTCCGTCTCTTCACGGACCCATGATCCGCTTCGAGTCTCTCAACAAGAAATTTCGCGGACGTCCTGCGGTGAGGGATGTGTCCTTCGAGGTGGAAAAGGGCGAGATCTTTGGTCTGCTCGGGCACAATGGCGCCGGCAAGAGCACGACATTCGGAATTGCCCTGGGACACGTGCACGCGGATTCCGGGCGCGTGATGATCCGCGGCCACGATGTCTCGACAGCCCGTTCACAGGCCCTTGCGCGGGTTGGGGCCATTTTTGAGACACCGGCATTCTACGACTACCTCAGTGGTTGGAGGAACCTCCGCTTCTTTGTGTCGTTGGGCGGCAGGGTTTCGCCGACGCGGATGGATGAGGTTGTCCGGCTTGTGGGGCTTGGAGAGCGGATCGATGATCCTGTCCGCACCTACAGCCACGGCATGCGCCAGCGGCTGGCACTCGCGCAGGCCCTCCTGCCAGATCCCGAATTGATCCTGCTGGACGAGCCCACCGAAGGGCTCGATCCCGCCGGTATCCATGAAATGCGCACGATGATCCAAAAGCTGCGGGCGGATCATGGGATCACGGTGATCCTATCCTCGCACATTCTCCATGAGGTGGAACAACTCTGCGACCGCGTGGCGATCCTCCACCGGGGGTCTCTGGCTTTTTGCGGACGGTGGCAGGACGTTTCCCCCGAGAGATCGCGCTGGAAAATTGAAACGCCGGACAGCGAAAAATGTGCCGAGATTTTTTCCAGATGGAATGTGCAAGTTGCAGAGAACGGTGTCCTGAGTCTTCCCGACACCCTCGACTCCGCAGCGGTTGTTTCCGCCCTGGTCTCCGCCGGCGTCCGGGTGAGCGAGTTCCGAAGGATCGTCCGGACGCTCGAGGATTTTTACCTGGAAAGAACCGGCTGATGAGCGGCTTCCTGGAACAATTCTGCGGGGAACTGGTGAAGCTCTTCGCCCGCAAGCGGACGTATATGGGCTTTGGGGCGTTCCTTGGCGTCGAGCTTCTCATCCTCCTCCTCCTGAATCTCCCGAAGGTCCGGGGCGGGCTTGTCCGCGTGATCGAGGAATCCGGATACCCGGCGGGGGAATACCTCTCCGGGCTCACCCTCGGCTTCTTCGTCCTGCTCTGGTCCGTCTTTTTGCTCGGCGCCCTCTACCTTGCGTTGGTTGCCGGCGATGTGGTGGGCAAGGAAGTCGAGGATGGCACTCTGCGGATGATGCTTTGTCGTCCGGTGTCACGCGGACGCATCCTGACCCTGAAAGCCTGTGCGGTTGCCGTGTATTCGTTCTCGCTGACAGGATTTGTCGGGACCACCGCGTTGCTTGTCGGCTTGCTGCACAGCGGGGCCGGTGGGTTGTTCGTCTTCGCTCCGATGGAAAGGATTTTTGCGTTGCATGCTTTCGAGCCCGGCCTGGTCCGCTACGCGCTGGCGATTGTCCTCCTCTCCTTCTCGCTCCTGACCATTCCCTCCGTGGGGTTCCTTCTCTCCTGCCTGGACATGAAGCCCGCTGCGGCCACGATCGGCACGCTCTCGATATTCTTTTTGGATTCGATCCTGAAAAACATCCCGTTCTTTGAGTCCCTGAAGCCCTGGTTCATCACCTCGCACATGGCGACTTGGGTGCATGTGTTCGAATACCGGATTCCTTGGGAAAAAATGCTCGAGGATTATGCCTGGCTCTTTGCGATCAATGCCACCCTCCTCGTCATTGCCCGCGCGGTTTTTCAACAGCGGGACTTCAAATCCTGAAACGGATGGAAGGCATAGGCCCAAATGGTTTCTGAGGGGAAGTCCCGACGAATCCCGGTCCGGAAACTACTCAAGTTCGAAGTTGATGTTGACAGTGTAGGAACCGTCGGAGGCCAGGGCGGCCGGCGGCGGGTCAATTTGCTGGACCCGCCTGGCCGCCGCCAAAACGGATTCGTCCATCAGCGGATTGCCGCTGGATTTTACGATTTCCGCATGCGAGATCGTCCCATCCTTGTTGATCCGGATTTTTACCGTGCAGACGAACGTTTTTTCCTGATCGAAAATGGAAGTCGGCTGGTCCCACTGACTGAAGAACCGGTCGTGGATGAGCTCGTGATACCAGGCAAACTGAGACGAATCGCCGCCCGCGCCGGGCTTTGAGGATTTTCCGGTCCCTTGTTCGGCAGTTCCTTTGCCCGAGGCGGATGCCGAGGTGTTCCCGGCTCCCGGTGAACTTCCCGGAGAGGCGGACGCTTTGGGCGATCCTCCCGGAGAGCCCTTCGGGGAAGCCTTCGGGGAAGACTGGGGCGACGAGGAAGCCTTCGGGGAAGATTTTGGAGAGGCGGAGGGTTTGGGACTCGGCTTCGGCGTGACTTTTGGAGTGGGTTTCGGTGTGGGCTTCGGACTGGGTTTTGGTGTGGGTTTTGGCGTCGGGGAGGGGGTGGG
>JACSRU010000142.1 GCA_014879575.1 Chthoniobacterales bacterium
GCCACCCTTCGGGTTGTTCTTTCGAACAAGCTGTCTCGCTTCGCTCGGCTGTGTCGTCCGCCTCGCTCCGCGCCATCCTCACCAACCGCTGCGGACCAGACGGAGCTGGTCCCTCCAGGGCAGGGCGTCTTTTTTGGAGGGATGACCTCCGTGTCGTCCGCCTCGCTACGTGCCATCCTCACCAACCGCCCACGGACCAGACGGAGCTGGTCCCTCCAGGGCGGGGCGTCTCTTTTGGAGGGATGAATGGGGAAGAAAGCGCATCAAGGGATGTCCTTCTGACCATAATAGGCTGTTGCCCCGTGCTTTCTCTTGTAGTGTTTGTCGAGGAGAGCTTGGGGAATCGAGGGGGTTTCGGGCGCGAGTTGGAGTGTCTTCATCGCCATCTCGGCGACAATTTCGAGGGCCAGCGCGCGCTCCACGGCCTGGGCACCTCCCGGCCCCCAGACGAAGGGCCCATGATTTCTGACGAGCACCGCCGCCATTTCCTGCGGATCTCTGTCCCGAAACCGCTCCACAATCACGTTGCCCGTTTCCCATTCGTAGTCGCCCCGGACCTCTTCCGGCGTCATCGTGCGCGTGACAGGCACTTCGCCATAAAAATAGTCCGCATGCGTGGTGCCGAGGCACGGAATCGGCCGCCCCGCCTGCGCAAAGGCCACGGCATTTCGGGAATGGGTATGGACGACGGCGCGGATGTCGGGAAAGGCGAGGAAAAGCCGGCGATGCGTCGGGGTGTCCGATGAAGAACGCAGGCGCCCCTCGACGACGCGGCCTTCAAAATCCACAACGACCATGTCCTTCGCGCGCAAGGCCGGATAATCCACACCACTGGGTTTGATGGCGAACACTCCCTTGTTGCGGTCCGCCACACTGACATTGCCAAAGGTCAGGTCCACCAGTTTGTAAACAGGCAGCAACAGATTGGCCTGGCAACATTCCTCTTTAATGTCTGTGTAGGTGCTCATGGCTCAAAGTCTCCCAAGGCCCGGCGCGAGATGATAGTAGATTTCATTGTTGCGCAGTTGCTGTTTAAAGTCCCGGAGTGTCGTTTCGGCGTCAATCACCGCCACCTCCACTCCGGCCATCTCGGCCAAGTCCTCGATGTGTCCGGTCCTCACGGCATAGCTGAATCCCGTATGATGCGCTCCGCCCGCGGAGATCCAGGCGGCACAGGCGGTCTTGAAATCAGGCTGACATTTCCAGACCGCGCGGGCCACCGGCAGCTTCGGCAGGGAGTGTGGCGGGACGATGGCTTCCACTTCGTTCACCAGAAAACGGAAGCGGTTTCCCATGTCCATGAGGGCGACATTGATCGCAGGGCCGGCGTGGGCATTGAAGACAAGGCGCACAGGATCCTCCTTGCCACCAATGCCCAGCGGATGGATCTCCACAGTCGGTTTGTCGGCGGCGATGGACGGGCAAATTTCGAGCATGTGCGCACCGAGCACGAGGTGACCCGACGGATTGAGATCGTAGGTGTAATCCTCCATGAACGAGGTGCCGCCGGGCAGATCGGAGGCCATGACCTTCATCGCGCGGACCAGCGCGCAAGTTTTCCAGTCCCCCTCCCCGCCGAAGCCGTAGCCGTCGGCCATGAGACGTTGCGTGGCGAGCCCGGGGAGTTGGGTGAGCCCATGCAGATCCTCGAAGGTGTCGGTAAAGCCAAGGTAGCCACCGTCATCGAGAAACGTTCGAAGCCCGATCTCCTGTCGGGCGTTGTAGCGCAGGGCTTCGTGACGGGCTCCACCCTTGCGCAGCGCGGGCGCGACGGCATATAACGCCTCGTATTCCGCACAGAGCTTGGAGATGGCCCCATCGCTGACCTGATCCATGACGGCGACCAGATCGCCAATGCCGTGTGTGTTCACGGAGAAGCCGAATTTCGCTTCGGCCGCGACCTTGTCCCCCTCGGTAACCGCCACAAACCGCATATTGTCGCCGAAGCGCACAAACCGTCCTCCCTGCCAATCCTGCCAGGCGCGGGCGACCCGCATCCAGGAAGCAATCTGCTCCCGCGTTTCGGGGTCGCTCCAGTGTCCGACAACCACCTTGCGCTGCGTGCGCAGACGGGCGTGGAGGAATCCATGTTCGCGATCTCCGTGGGCCGCCTGGTTGAGATTCATGAAATCCATGTCAATCTCCGCCCAGGGCAGATCGCGGTTGAATTGCGTGTGGAGGTGGAGCATCGGCTTGCGGATCTGGGTGAGGCCGCCAATCCACATCTTTGAAGGGGAAAAAGTGTGGCACCAGAGCACGAGACCGGCACATTGCGGGGCGGCGTTGGCTTCAAGACACAGACTGCGAATTTCTTCGGGCCGGGTGAGGATCGGCTTGAAAACAAGGTTTACCGGAAGGCCCCCTCCACCATTCAATTCCCGGACAATCGCCTCGGAATTGGCGGCAACCTGCCGGAGAGCCGTCTCCCCGTAGAGATGTTGCGAGCCGGTGACGAACCAAATTTCAAGCGAAGGTTTTTTTTTCATGGTGTGGGAATTTTGAAGGATGGAAAAATCAGCGCACCGTCGCGTTCCGGAAGGACGTCCGTCGATATCACGGCAGGGACGCAACGGCTGCCCGCTCGACGGCAAGCCCCTTGTGATAACGCTCGAAGAACCGCTCAAATCCGGCCGCATCCGCCGGATCAGGCGCAAGGGCGGCTCCCAGACTTTTTGCAAAGATCGGCTTCAGAAACCCGGGCAGGGAGGTTCCTGCGTTTTCGCGAACCATGTAGGAAGCCAGCAGGGCAATTCCCCAGGCGCCACCTTCACCGGACGTCTCGAGAATCGCGACGGGAATTCCTGTCGCGGCGGCCATGATGCGCCGACCGACTTCCGGCGTCTTAAAGAAGCCGCCGTGCCCCCGGAGCTCGTCCACGCGAATGCCTTCTTCGCGCATGAGAATATTCAACCCGGTTCGCAGGGCGCACAGCGCCGAGAACAAATGTGCGCGCATGAAATTGGCCAGCGTGAAACGGCTTTGCGACGAACGGACAAAGAGCGGACGTCCCTCGGAAAATCCGGTGATATGTTCGCCGGAAATGTACCCATAGGAAAGCAACCCTCCGCAGTCCGGATCGCCCTGCAAGGCCAGCTCCAAAAGTGTGTCGTAGAGCACCGGCGCGGAAAGCTTCAGCCCGAACGCCTCCGCCGCCTGGCCAAAAAGTTGGATCCAGGCATTGGAGTCCGACGTGCAGTTGTTGGAGTGAACCATGCCCACCAGCTTTCCGTCCGGCGTCGTAACCAGATCAATCACATGATAAACTCTGGAGAGTTCCTTGTTCAGCACGAGCATCGCAAAAACGGATGTTCCCGCCGAGACATTGCCCGTGCTGACCTCCACACTGTTGGTTGCCACCATGCCGGTTCCCGCATCGCCTTCCGGCGGACAAAGCGGAATGCCCGCCTTCAGGCAACCCGTGGGATCCAACAACCCCGCCCCCTCCCCGGTCAGCTCACCTGCCCGCTCCCCGGCCGTCAAAATGCGCGGGAGAATCTCCTCAAGCTGCCATCCCGGTTCCGCGTCCCGCACAAGGTCATCGAACCGGCTCATCAACGCGGCGTGGAAATCCCCTTTCCCGATATCCATCGGAAACATTCCCGAGGCTTCACCGATCCCCAGCACCCTCTGCCCGGTCAGTTTCCAGTGGACATAGCCGGCCAGCGTTGTCATGTGGGCGATTTTCCGCACGTGATCCTCTCCGTTGAGAATGGCCTGGTAAAGATGGGCAATGCTCCACCGCTGGGGAATCGGATAGTCGAACACCTGGGCGAGCTTTTCCGAAGCCTCCGCCTGAAGGTTGTTACGCCACGTCCGAAAGGGCACCAATTGGTTGCCCCCAGCGTCAAACACCATGTAGCCGTGCATCATCCCGCTGACCCCCATCGCTCGCACACGCTCAATCCGCACACCATGCTTCGCCTCAACATCGGCCTGTAGCGCGGAAAAACTCGAACGAATCCCCGCCCAGATTTCCTCAAGCGAATACGTCCAAAAGCCGTCTTTTAGCGTGTTCTCCCATTCGTGTCCGCCGGACGCGACGGGCATATGGTCAGGCCCGATGAAAACCGCCTTGATCCTGGTCGAGCCCAGCTCAATCCCCAGGACACCCCCGCCGCTTCGAATATTTTCTTTGATATCCAAGAGCCTTCTTTCTCCTGCAAGGATGCGCACAAAGGAAAATCCAGTAAAGCCTTTATCCGAATGGGGGTCACGCCCAACGGGTCGCCCCGGAGAAAGGGTGGAGAGTTTGGGACGAGAGGGCGCGTAAGCCCTGTCCTGCACCCGGTGGGTTTCAGGCTTTATACCAGGGATCGCGTTCGCTGTGCGTGGCCAGCACGAGCCGGATTCCGGCATTGTTGCGCCCCTTGTCCGGCAACGCCTTGTCCCGGTAGGAGGATCTCAGGAGTTCCGGATCGTCGTTGAAACAGGATGCGCCCCGCAACACGCGAAAGTTGCTCCCTTTTTCAAACTCGTCCATGCACCACTCCCAGACATTCCCGCCCATATCGTAAAGCCCGTATTTGTTCGGCGCAAAGGAGCCCACCGGCGAGGTTTCCGTGTAGTCATCCACATGCAGTCTCGGATGGTAGTTTCCGGCGCCGGGCGGCGGCGGAAAATCCGGTCCCCAGGGGAAGCCCTCGACGATTCCGCTCCGGGCTTTGGGAGTCGTGATATGTTCGTAAGGCAGACCGGCTGCCGCGCTCCATTCCTCATCCTTCGGGAGGCGGTATTGGTATCTTGGATCAATCAAACCAAGCCAGATTTCCCGCTTCGTGAGCCATTCGCAGAACAAATGCGCATCCGCCCAGGAAACATTGACCACCGGATGGTCAGCCGTCTGCAAAAAATCCACTGCGGGTCGTTCGACTCCGGCTTCCTGACAATACTGCTCGTAGTCTCGAATACGAAGCGGCCAGATGCAAAAGAGCGTTTTGCTGCGGGTGGTTGGCACGAACGACATCCCCAGACTGTTCAGAAACGGGCGGGCCATTGTCGCCCGGGAAGGGTGGTCCTCCGCCGTGGGCTCGGGCGGTGGAGGCAGAACCGGCGAGCGGGGAGATGTCTCCTGCTGGGCGGACTTTTCGGGGACCTCCTTTATCTGGGAGGAATTGGAAAAGGCCGCGAGCAAACGCTTCCGATCCCCCAGCTTCGCGATCCCGATCTCCCGAAGGTCGGCATCCGTCAGGCCATTCAACAGGGAATCATCAATCTTTTCCCTCCGGAAGAGCGGATACAGGCCCTTCAGAGCGAGTTGATTTAGAATGAGTTCAAGCTTGGTGGCCATCTTCGCGTGTTCCGGATTATTTCGAGAGTCTCCGGCGAGGGCAAGACCGCTCAGAGCCCAAGAGCCGGATTGGAGAGAATCTTGAGGGCTTTTTTCACATCGCCAACCCTCAGGATCAAGAGTCCCTTCCTGGCCGTGGGCATGGAAGCCAGATAGGCGTATTCGATATTCACCTTGGTGGCGGAAAGGGCTTTGGCAATTTTCGAAAGGCTTCCCGGGCGGTTGTCGTTCTCCACCATGATGACATCATTCTCGATGACCAAAATTCCGCGGGACTCCAGGAGCGCAATCGCGCGCCTCGTGTCGCTGACGACCATGCGAACCACCGCATGATCCACCGTATCCGAAACCGTGAGTCCATAGATGTTGATCTTGTCCTCGGCGAGCGCATCGCAGACCGCGGCAAGCGTTCCGGGTTTGTTGGCAATGAATATGGCAATCTGTTCGACGATGCGGATGGTTTTCATATTGCCCTGAACATCGCACAGCAAAAACTCGGAGTCGAAGAAATTTGAGCGGAGGGGGAGGCGGAGAAAAATTTCCTGTCGTTGGGACAATCCGTCATTGAGCCGGACGGACCTCCGGGTAGTCTGTGGCTCTTGGAACTTTCGTTAAACATCGAGGGGATGGCGTTTGGGGGGGCCGGGGTCGGAAGGCTGCCGGATGGACGGGTTTGCTTTGTTCCCTTCACGCTGCCCGGCGAGCGGGCGTTGGTCCGCGTGGCGCGCGAGAAAAAATCCTTTCTCGAGGCGGAACTGATCCGGCTCCTCGAGGTCTCCGTGGAGCGGATTGTCCCCCGCTGTCCAATTTTCGGCAAATGCGGCGGCTGCGCCTACCAACATGTGCCGTATCCGCGCCAGTTGGAAATCAAGCGGGAGCAGATCCGGGAGCTTTTGCGACGGGTCGGCGGATTTTCCGATCCCGATGTCCGGGCCACCCTCCCCTCCCCGTCCGAGTGGAGCTATCGCAACAGGATCTCCGTCCATGTTCAAAACGGACAGGTCGGATTTCATGGGCGAAAAACCCATCGCATCGTCCCCGCCTCGAACTGCCCGATCGCGGCTCCCGTAGTTAATGACCAGCTCGCGACGCTATCCAAAACTCCCCCGCGTCAGGACCAGCGGATCACGTTGCGGGAGAGAAGCGATTATCACGGATTCAGCCAGGTCAATCCGGGGGCGGCAGAGGTTCTGGCCCATGTCGTCACGGAGATGCTCGCCGAGGGCAACGGACTTCTCGTCGATGCGTATTGCGGCGCGGGATTTTTTGCCAAAAAACTGGCGCCCCATTTTGAGCGAATTCTCGGCATCGAGTGGAGTGCGGGAGCGGTTCGGGCCGCAAAGGCGACGGCTTCAGAAAAGGAATCCTATCTTGCCGGTTCGGTGGAAACGCATCTGGCGCAGGCTCTGGAGTCCTCTCTGCCGGAAACCATTTCCCTCCTCCTCGATCCCCCTGCCGAGGGGCTTTCTTCCGAGGTCATCAGGATCATCGGCGACAGGCTCCCGGCGGAAATTGTTTATGTCTCGTGCGATCCCTCAACCCTTGCCCGGGATCTGAAGAGGCTGGGCGGATGGTATTCGCTGGAGCGGGTTCAACCCGTGGACCTTTTCCCCCAGACCGCCGAAGTGGAGACCGCCGCCAAGCTCCGGCGCCGATGAACCCTCAAAGGCGGATTTCGCGCGTCTGAGAAAGTCCTGACGACCTTCCGGAATCACGAAGCGCGCCCTACTGGAGATCGGAACGCTCCGACGGACACACAAACTGTCTGACTTTCGAGGCGATCGGATTCCGCAAATCCACGAGTTCCGGCTTCGGAGCTTTCAGAGCGAAATACACATGGACCGCCCACCATGCCAATGCCGCAATGATCAGAACCGGTGCCAGGCGGTTCATCCCGCGAAAGATTTTTTCCCATGGCCCAAGCCCGCGCCCGACGGCCGCCTCAACAAGGAGCACACAGACCCCGCTGCCCGCCAGAGCCAGCACGGGGAAGGCCAGGGCATTCAGATAAAGTGCCGCCCGGGGGTTCCCCTCCATGATTGCACACACCGCCCGCGTGCCCCCGCAGAACAGACAGGGCAGTCCGCTGATCTCGTGGAAGGCACAGGGCAGCTTTGGGAAGGGCATCCGGAAATCCGGCGACAAAAGGGCAGACAAAACGGCGATGCCAAGCAACCCAAGGGCCACCGCAAGGCGCAGCCATCGGCTCTCTGCGCCAAGCCTACGCATCACAAACTGAGGGCGGCATCTCCCCCTTTTCCAGCGCGGCAATCACCAGAGTGATTTCGCCCTTGGGAGGATGCCTCTCAAAATGGGCCAGCAACGCCTCCGCCGTTCCCCGCTGATAATCTTCAAAGGCCTTGGTCAGCTCGCGCGCCACACACAGCAGCCTGCCAGGACAGGCCTCCTTCAAGGCTTCCAGGGTCCGGAGGATTCGGTGCGGCGACTCGAAGTAAATGCTGGTTTCCTTGCGAGCGGCAGCCCGGGCAATCTCCGCCCCCCGGCGTCCGCTCTTCACGGGAAGAAATCCCCCGTAAAAAAAACGATCGGCGGGAAACCCGGAGCCGACCAGAGCCGTGAGAACCGCCGAGGGTCCGGGCAGGACGGTGAGTGGGATTCCGCGCTCGATGCACATGCGGATGAGTCGGTGCCCGGGATCCGAGATTCCCGGCATGCCGGCATCGGTGATCAGCGCGACGTGTTCCCCCCCGGCCATCCGGTCCACCAATTCAGCGGAACGCTGCGATTCGTTGTGTTCATGGAGGCTCAGGAAAGGTTTTCGGATGCCCAGATGTTGGAGGAGGAGTCCGCTGTGCCTCGTATCCTCGGCCGCCACAAGGTCCGCCGACTGCAGGACTTCAACGGCCCGGAGCGTGATATCCTGCCGGTTGCCAATCGGTGTGGGGACGACGCTCAGCACGGGAAGCGCCCGTTACCACCCTTCGGCGACTTCGCCGGTGATGATGTCGGCAAGATCGGCCGCCACGTTGGAAAAGGCCTGCCGCTCGATCGTCTGGAGATCGTTTCCGCTGAAGAATGTCGTGTTTCCCTGCACCTTGCTGGTGATGAGGATCGCCCCCGTGACGCGGTCCTGAACCTCGTAAGTGGCGAAAACCCTGAGCCCAAACTCGCTTGTGGCCAGGACATTGTTCTGAACCGACCGGAGAGCCCGCCGCTCGATTTTGTCAATCGTGCAATACAGGATCGCATCCGCCTTTTCCTCGTTGAGAATTTCATACGTCCCGTCCAACTGCAACCGCTTCACCAGCGTGTCCGCAAACAGGACCTCCAACCGGGGTTCGTAGGACTTGTTTTTAAAGGTCGGAACGGCCAGCGTCCGCACGGATCGCATGGGCGTGGGGCGGATCTCCCCAAGTTTATACCCGCAGCCCGTCAGCAGGACGGCGGCGCAGAAAAAAAGAGCAAACTTCATTGTGTGGGAAGGGCGGGTTCAATCGTGGGAAGCGGACGCACATCCCGGGAGTCGGTGCGCAGTCTCGGTTTGCTCACGACGGGGAGTTCGTCGGGAACCACATCCCGGCGGGAGGGCCCGTTGAAATCCGCCAGGGATGAGGTCTCGACCTGTGCCTGCAAGCGACGGCGCAGGGCGATCTTCTCGCCGGTCTCCGCGCGTTCCGGTCCGGTTCGCAGCGCGTCATCCCCCACATCGCTGCGCAGGACCTCAATCCGGGTCCGGGCAATCTCCGCATCCTTCGTCCCGGGCTGGCGGCGGATCACGTCGTTGTAGTAAATCGCGGCGGCGCGGTAATTCCGATACCGGTCATAAAATTGGGCGATCGCGAGCAGGTCGCCGGATTCCTTCCCGCCGATCGAGGCGAGGTTGTCCCTCGCCTGCGCCGCCTTCTCGCTGTTCGGATACTGGAGCAGGAAATCCTCAAACGTGTTCTTTGCCATGATGAGCGCGGAGAGATCCTGGGTTTTCCCGGTTTTTCCGACCTGCATGTAGATATAGCCGATCTGATAAAGGGCGTCGTCGGCGATGGAACTCGAAGGGTATTTGTCGAGGACCGTCTGGTAGGCGCTGGAGGCTTCCTTCAGCCGTCCCTGCCGCTCGTAGGTGAGGCCAAGATTAAACTGTGCGACCGGCGCGTTTTTGCTGAAGGGGGCGTTCTTGATAATGGAGGCGAACATTTGTTCCGCCCGGTCGGTCGAGGGCACGATCTCCATGCCAAAAATCTTCAACTTGCGCCCGGCGAGAAAGGCGTTCGCAATGAGAACCTGCCTCGCGACGGCTTTTTCAAACTCCGGGGTGTCGGGATACTTCGTAATGAGGGTTTGGTAGGCATCGAACGCCTTGCTGTAGTCCCCCTTGACCTCCAGAAGTTCCGCAATCCGGAATTGGGCCTTGGAGGCCAGCGGGGAGGTCGGGGCATTTTTGATGAACTGCTTGTAGGCCGCGATCGCCTGCTGGGCGGCTCCCGAGTCGTCGTAACTTTTGGCGAGGTCAAAACTTTGCTGCTCAGTGGGAGACGGCTTGACGGACGCGGCTGCGGGCATCCCGCCCTGCTGGTCCCGATTTTGGCCAAAGGACGACGCACCGGCAGACAGCAGGACGGCAACGCAGCAGATCGTGGAACAGACTCTCATCGGAAAGCGTGACAATTAAGAGAGTTCCCTCCCCTGCGTCAAGTGCCTCGGAAGGATTCCGCTTGGTTCACCCCCCGCAAGCAGGCATGTTTTTCCCCATGCGCCTGCTTTTGGTTGACGGACACTACTATCTCTACCGCTCGTTCTACGCCATCCAGGGACTGCGGAATTCCCGCGGTGAGCCGACCAACGCGATCTATGGCTATGCCAAGGCACTCCGGAAAATGCTGGCCGATCTCCAGCCGGATCTCGCGGCGGTCGTCTGGGATTGCGGATTGCCTGCCCGACGCACCTCCCTCCAACCGGGCTACAAACAAAACAGAACCGCGATGCCCGATGACCTCCGGCCCCAGGAGGAATGGCTGCAGGAAAATATTTCCCTCTTTGGACCGGCCAGTGTGAGCGCGCAGGACACTGAGGCCGATGATCTGATTGCCTCCTACGCGCGGTCCGCCGCCTCGGAAGGGGTCGAGGTCGTCATTGCCACCAACGACAAGGACATCCTCCAACTCACCTGCGAAAACATTCGAATCTACTCCACCGCCAAACCCGATGCGGGCCCGGAGGGATTCCGCCTCCTCGGCCCTGGGGAAGTCCACAAAAAATGGAGCGTGGCACCTTCCCAGATTGCGGATGTCCTCGCCCTGACAGGGGATAGCTCGGACAACATCCCGGGCGTCCCGGGCGTCGGCCCGAAAACCGCCGTCTCCCTGATCACCGCCTTCGGATCCGTCGAAAACCTCCTCGCCCGTGCCGGGGACATCCCGAATCTCAAACTTCGGGAGAAAATTCTCGCTTCGCGGGAACTCCTCATCGCCAACCGCGAAATGGTTCGCCTCGACGAAGATCTGCCCCTGCCCTCTCCCTGGGCCACCTTCCAGATCCATCCAAAATATCCCGATCTGCTCCAAGCCCTCCGCCGGTGGGAATTCAAAGGCCTCGTCCGAGACATCGAGTCCGAAGCCGCCCGAGCAACAAGCTCCGCCCAACAGGAACTTTTCTAAATCGCTCCACACCGTCGAGGGGACCGGCAAGGATGCCGTAGTGTTCGTGCAGCGGACGCCGGATCGAACGGGAAAAACAATTCAACCGCAAAGTGGAATTCAACGCCGCGCTGCGTGCAGTGAACACACAACTTCAAAACCTGAGTTCTTGACCGTATTCCAATATTCCTGTATTTACTGCTTTATGAAGACGACCATTGATTTTCCTGATGAACTGTTCCAGCGTGCCAAACTCGCCGCGGTTCACAGAAAAACCACACTCAAGAAACTCGTCCTCCAAGGTCTGGAATACATTACCAGCCACGAGATGCCCGATCCCCTTGAGGAGCGGAAAAAACGTGGAAAAAAACTGCTTGAGCTGATGTCCCGCATTCAAATCACCGAGCCTATTGGCAAGTTCGACAGGGATGAAATCTATGATCGCCACAAGGGCAAATGGGAATGAGCGTATTCCTCGACACCAATATCTTCGTCTATTCAGTATCCAAATCCGCCGGGGACGCGGCCAAACGGGCCATCGCCTCCCGACTCATCGCCCAAGGCGATTTCTCACTCTCCGTCCAAGTGATCCAGGAGTTCATCAATACCTGCCTTCGCAAGGCGCGGCTTGAACAGACCCCGAAGGCCATTGCGGATACCGCAAAATTCCTCTTTCAGTTTCCCTGCGCCATCCCCTCCCAGAAGCTCGTTCTTGATGCGCTGACCATCCAACGCCGATTCCAGATCAAATACTGGGACGCCGCCATCCTGGCCTCCGCCTTGGAACTCGGCTGCGACACTCTCTACTCCGAAGACCTTAGCCACGGGCAGGACTATGGCGGAATCCGCGTCATCAATCCGTTTTGCGATAAGGATAAGGGATAAAAAAGGCGGCTGGAATCCGCCCGCAAGACACCCTCATTGCCGAGGCCACGCCGGAGGGCATCCTCCTGCGCCCGGCGGTAACGCTGCCGGTGGAAATCTCCACGCCAGAGCGAGTGGCGGAATTTGACGCAGCCGAGGCCGAACTGGCGGAAGTGCTGGCCCGCAGGAGCGGAAAGTGGCTGTCTCCGCGAGTCTTTCTCGATGCGAATATGCGCTTTTCGGCGGCAAAAAAACGCTTTTGTTGAATGCCCCCCGCGCTATTTCTTGGCGACTTCGTCCCGGAACTGGATGTAGGAACTGCGGGCCGCGACGTATCGGTCCAGGGAGTTTTTTGTTGCGGCATCGTAGATGTCGAACTGGTCCGGCATGGCTCGCACGGTATTCGAGCAGGGAATCGCAAGGGTCCACGCATAGCCGCCATACACGATGGTGACCCAACTGACGGGGTTAAGCGCATAATCTCCCGCGAGACCAACCGTGTCGCGCAGGCTGCTGGGGCCGAGCAGGGGGAGGACAAGGTAGGGGCCATGACCGATCCCCCACTTGGCAAATGTCTGGCCGGTGTCCGCGGGTGGCACATCGGCCAGCGCAGGCATGTGATCGGCCGGTCGCCCAAGTCCTCCGATGCCGAGCGTGGAGTTTACAAGGAATCGGCCGGTTTCCTGTCCGGCGCGCTTGAAATTTCCCTGCAGGGTGTCGTTCACTAGGCGGATCGGAAATTTCACATTCTCGAAAGCGTTTGAAATCCCGGTGCGGACGACTTTTGGGAAGACCGTCCGATAAGCGCTGGAGATGGGCCGAAGGAGGAAGGTATAGAGACCGTGATTGACGGTGAAAGTCACCCTGTTGAGTGGTTCCAGGGGATCCGCGATCGCGAGGCCGCTGTATTCATCCCATTCGGATTCCGGCTGCCGGACGGATTTGCCGTCCGATTTGGTTGTCCCAACAGCGGAAGCCGCGTGCGCCGGCTTTCGTGGCGGAGTGGAGCAACTGGTCAGAAGCGGAGCGATTACCGCAAGGGAAAGGAGGGCAAAAAGTGGCGTTCTTCCTGCGCAAGTTAAGGCGGTTCTTATCATAAAATGCCTCGAAGGGTGGAGGGGGGGTTAATCGGGGTTGGACACAGATCGGGTCAGGGCGGAAAGGATCGCCTTTGCGCCCCCTTTTTGAAAGGGAGTTTCAAACTGGGCTCTGTAGTTCGCCACCAGGCTGACTCCCTCGATCACCACGTCAGTCACAAACCACCCCTTGTCGTCCTCCAGGCGGTAAGTGACATTGTAGCGATTGCCTTTGTAAAGGTTTGTGGTGGGCACCTCGACCCGGCCGGGCGAGGGAGTCGAGGCCGGCTTGAACTGGATGACCGGATGCTCGCCAATGGTGAACTTCCCGGCATACGTGCGGATGACCAGAGTGGTGAAAAGTTTGATGGCTTCCTCTTGCTGGTCCGCCGTGAACTGACGCCATCCCGGCCCAATCGCGCGGCGGGTCATGGCATCGAAGTTGAGGTATTTTTTTAAGATCGGGCGCAGACTTTCGATCAGGCTCTCATTGCTGGGGGCGGACTCGGCCACCGTGAGGACCTCGTTCACGGCGGTTTGCAGGCGTTTTTCCGCGTCGGCGGTGGAGGCAAAAACTGTTCCGTGAAGCAGGATCAAGGAAAGGAGGAGGAGTTGACGGAGATTCATGGGGCGGGTTGTTCCTGTTCTGTTTCCTCCTTGAGACTGCCAAAAGCCATCTTGCCGATCAAGGATTCTAGATCAACGGCTGATTCGGTCAGGGTGATTCGTGTGCCGGGCTCCAGGTAGGTTTCGTCCGCTCCGGGAGAAAGCGAGACATATTTGTCGCCGATGAGTCCGGTGGTCTTGATGGCGGCCATGGAATCGGTTGGGAGGCGGAGGCCGGAGGGGAGGCGGAGGAGCGCGATGGCACAGAAGTCCGCCGGATCCAGGCGCACGGCTTCCACGCGCCCGATGCTGACGCCCGCGACATGCACTCCGCTGCCTTTGTGCAGACCCCCGGCATTGGTGAAGCGGGCCTCAACCAGATAGGTGTCGCCTCCGAGCTTGGAGCCGGAGCCCAGTTGGACGGTCAGGTAGGCGACGGCCGCGATGCCCAGCAGGACAAAGATCCCGGCAAAAAGCTCAAGTGTGGTCTGTTTCATGAGTGAACGGATGGAAGGGGTTCCCCCCGGCGGATTACTGTGAGCGAGTTTTCCAGGGCAGCGGTGCTGTCACGGAAATCCCGCACAACGGGGAGCTGCGAGGAGGAGAATTCGGACGGGGCACCCACGAAGCCAATCCGTCCCTGATTGAGAAGCGCGACCCGGTCGCTCGCAATGATGGCCTCGGTCACATCGTGCGTCACAATCAGCGCGGTGAAACCGAACTGGCGCTGGTATTGTGCGATCATGGTAAAAACGGCGTTGCGGCGCAACGGATCAAGGCCTGCGGTGGGTTCATCAAAAAAAACGAGTTCCGGCCGGGTGACGATCGCCCGGGCCAGCGCCAGGCGTTTTTGCATGCCGCCGGAGAGTTGGCTGGGATAGTGGCTGCGGCAATCCTCCAGTTCCAGTTCGCGAAGGGCTCCAAGGCTGCGTTCACGGATTTGAGGGAGGGGGAGGTCGGTTGTCTGTTCGAGTGGGAGCGCCACATTTTCCAAGGCCGTCAATGAATCGAAGAGGGCGTTGCTTTGAAAGAGGAAACTGCAGCGTCGCCGAAACTCCGCGCGCGCCGGGGTGGCCCCGGTACCGAGGAGCTGCCCGTCGAATGAGATTTTTCCCGCGTCCGGGCGCAGGATGTCCGCCAGACATTTCAGGAAGACCGACTTGCCGGCCCCGCTGGGCCCCAGCACGGAAAAAATGCTGCCGCGTGGGATGTCGAGGTGGACGTCTGCCAGGACCGTCCGGTCACCGAACTGTTTGTGCAGGCCTTCGACATGAAGCAGGAGATCTGGTGCGGCGGCGCTCATGCTCAGACAAGAAAGGACGTGATGACGTAGTCGGCGGCGAGAACAACAATGCTCGAGAGCACCACCGCCCGGGTGGTGGACGCGCTGACCGCCCGGGCACCCGATGCCGAGTGGCACAGGTGGGCATTGAACCCCTGATACGCGCATATGCTCATGGTCAAAAGTCCAAAGGTGGCCGCCTTGATGAAGCATTCCCGCACGTCCTGCGCTTCCACGGCTCGCTCCACAGCCGACCAGTAAATCCCGGAGTCCACGCCGAGCAGCAAAGAACCGGAGAGGCTGCCACCCCACAACCCCACCACAACGAAGAGGGCGGTCTGCAGCGGAAAAACCAGCAGGGCGGCCAGCAGACGCGGAGCGACGAGGTAACCGTGACTGCTCACGCCCATTGTTTCCAGGGCAGCAATCTGCTCGGAGTTGCGTTGGATGCCGAGTTCCGCCGCGAGCGCGGAGCCCGCCTGGCCCACAAGCATCAATGCCGCCAGCACCGGCGCCATTTCCCGCACCAGACTGAGCGAAACCAGCGTCCCCAGCAAGCCGTCCGAGCCAAAGCGGTTCAGGACATAGTAGCCCTGCAGCCCCAGCACGAGTCCGGTAAAAATCCCAACAATCAGAATCACCGGCAGGCAAAGCGCCCCCTGTTCGTAAAACGCGCGGACAATCCGCCGCGTCAGCCTTCGGGACTTCACGGAGGAATAAAACGACTTTCCGGTAAACAGGGCGAAGTCCCCCAGTGCCGAAGTCATCTGCAGAGTCTGCCTGCCCAGCCATTTCAACATCAGGAGAGCTTGATGCCAGAAAGCAAAACTTTGCGCAATGTCATGCTTCGCCCCCACGAAGAAATCTGCGGATTTCCTGACAAGCCCTCACAGCCGCGTCCTGCCGGGGAAGGTCAGTTCGGCGACGCCGCTTTTGTCGAGGTCGCCAAGGCCGGCGGCGACCAGGCGGTCGTATTGGGCTTTGGTGGCGACCGCGAGCGGCAGGTTCAGTCCCTGTTCGGCGGCAAGCGATAGCGCGATCCCGCTGTCCTTTGCCGCATGGGCGGCCGAGAAAAAACAGGAGTGTTCCCGCTGGAGCATATCCTCACCATCCGTTGCCAGGACGCGGGAGTTTGCGCCGGTTTGCGAAAAAACTTCCAGGACGGTCTTGAGGTCGAGGCCGAGGGCGGCGGCAAGGCCGAGTCCCTCCGCGAGGCCGGCGGTGTTGATATTCATGACCATGTTGACCAGAGCCTTGACTTGTGCGGCCTGGCCGGCTTTTCCGATGAAACGAAGGAGTCGCCCCCCCTCGGAGAGCGGAATGAGCACGTCCTGCACGCTGTCGAAGACCTCGCGTTTGCCGGCGCACATGAGATAGAGCGAGCCGCTGAGTGCCTGGGGGATGCTGGAGGCCATGCAGACTTCGAGGGAGTGGGCGCCGGCATTTTCAACGCGCCTCTCGATCTCGCAGTGGGTCGCAGGCGAGACGGTGGCACAGTTGAGAAAGGTTTTCTCCCGGGCTCCCACGAGAAGCGAGTCGCCGGTTTCCCCATAGAGTGCCAATTGCGTGGCATCATCGGTGACGACCGTCAGAATCACATCCGCCGAGGCCGTGACCCCGGCGAGCGTGGTGACGGCCCGGGCACCAATTTCGGAGGCAAGTTCCTCCGCCGACTGGCGATGGGAATCCAACACGGCGACAACCGGGAAGCCTTGGGAACTCAGTCTGCGAGCCATGTTGCCTCCCATGCGTCCGACGCCAACAAATGCCAGGGATTTTTTCATGAAAAAAAGGTGTTGGCTCGTGCGAGATGTCTGCGCGAGGAAGGGATTGAATGTTTTTTGTTCCCCGACGGTTGTAAGGGGGCCATGGCCACAGGCGAGGATGGTCGCATCCGGGAGGGTCATGATTTCCTCGCGATTCGTGCGCAAAGCCTCGGCGTAGGAGACGACACCGCCCCCCATCGAGCCCGCGAAGACCGCGTCTCCCACGATCGCAAGCGGCTTGTCGAGACCCTGCACGACATACGTGATCCCTCCCTGGGCGTGTCCCCAGGTCAGACGGGTTTCCACCGGAAAATTTCCAATCGAAAATGTCTTCCCCGCCGAAAAAGCCACGGCCCCCTCGATCACGGGCTCGCGGTCGCCAACCCAGGCGACCGCGCCGGTTTTTTCCATCAAACGACCCATCGCCAGAATATGATCCGCATGCGTGTGGGTGAGGAAAATTTTCCCCAACGTCAGACCTTTCACCGCAAGGAATTCCAGCATCTGTGCGGCATCCGTTCCGGTATCAAATGCGGCCGCTTCTTTTGTGTCCTCATCCCAGACGAGATAGCTGTTGACCAACAGGTCTTCGAAGCACGTCGAGAAGCTTGCGAGTCCGCGCAACGAGATGTCCGCCGGTTGGTAGGTGCCATTCGCGACCGCCAGGAGAGCCTCGGCGTTCAACGCCAGGGCACCTGCCACGGGACGGATTGCCGGGAGATCAAATCCTTCCGTCTTCAGCATGCCGAGGTGGGATTCCGAAACGCCCGCGCGGGCGGCCAGTTCGGCATCGGAAAGTCGGAGGCCGCGTTGCGCTTTGCCAAGGATGTCCCCGGCCGTGTCTTCGAGGGCAATTTTCACGTGAAGGAAGATTTAGCGCACATTATTCCCCCGGGCCAACCAAAACTGGACGCTGGCCAGCGGGCCGTGTGGTATCCTATAAGCCTTCGAGGATGCCGGAAAAAAATCACTGCCCATGAACTCCTCGCTCTTGCGACGTCTGGCATCGTTGGCCTTGGTGCTGTTCAGCGTGGTTTCGATCACCTTTTTTCTCATTCGTCTTTCTCCCGGCGGGCCATTTGACGGAGAGCGAAAAATCCCGCCAGCCATCGAGCAGCAGCTCCTGGCCAAATACAAGCTGGATGGCACGCTCTGGGAGCAATACTCGGGGTATCTGGGAGATCTGATGCACGGGGATTTGCGTCTCTCAACCAAATACCGGAATCGGTCAGTGAACGAAATTCTTGCACAGACGCTGCCGGTCACGCTCTGCCTGGGGGGCGTTGCCTTTCTGCTGGCCGCAGTTGGAGGCATTTGGTTGGGAACCCTGGCGGCCATGCACCAGCATACCTGGCGGGATTTTGGCGCCATGTTCCTGGCGCTGGCTGCCATTTCCCTGCCGGCCTATATCGTTGGGCCTCTCCTGATTCTCGTATTCGGACTCGATCTCCGATGGCTCCCGGTTGGCGGGTGGGGAGGTTGGAGGGAAATGGTGCTTCCGACGATCACACTCGCCGCGCCTGCGATGGCAGCCATCGCGCGGTTGATGCGCGGCAGCATGGTGGAAACCCTCCAACAGGATTTTATCCGAACCGCACGGGCGAAGGGCTTGCGGGAGTCCGCCGTGGTCTATCGCCATGCCCTCCGCATTGCGGTGTTGCCGGTCGTGTCGTATCTCGGTCCCCTGGCAGCCCACCTGCTCACGGGATCCATCATTGTCGAAACGATCTTTCACATTCCCGGTGCCGGCGGCTTTTTTGTGAATTCCATATTGAACCGGGACGGATTTTTGCTCGGGGGAATGGTGATCGTGTATTGCGTGCTGCTGGTGCTCTTTAATCTTTTTGTGGATTTCGCCTACGGACTCCTGGACAGGAGGATCCGTGGCTGATCCGCGGGCCATCCGTCGGCTGCTCCGTCAACCCGCTGCCTGGGTCTCCGCCGCGATCCTCCTCATCGTCGTGCTGGCCTGCCTGCTCGGTCCGGCGTTCCTGCCCGCCAGCCTTGCGGAACCCAGCCCCGACCAGTATGCCCCGCCCTCCCGTGAGCACCCGTTCGGCACGGACCTTAACGGACGCGACCAATTCTACCGGGTGTTGATGGGCGGACGGGTTTCGTTGCTTGTCGGAGCCTGCGGAGCCCTGGTGAGTCTCTTTATCGGCACCTCCTGGGGACTTGTGGCCGGTTACGCCGGTGGCAAGCTCGATGCCGTGATGATGCGCGTTGTGGACGTGCTGTATTCCGTGCCCCGGCTGATTTTCATACTGATCGCCATCAACGCATTCAACGCGCGCCTGCAGGATCTCGCCTCCTCGCTGGGATGGGAGTGGCTCATGCAATCCTCGCGAATCGCAATCCTGATCCTCACCCTTGGAGTGATCGAGTGGCTTACCATGGCGCGGATCGTCCGAGGTCAGGTTCTCTCGCTCAAATCGCGACAGTTTGTTTCAGCGGCCCGCGTGCTCGGGCAATCGCATTTCAAAATCCTGGTGCGACACCTCCTGCCGAACCTGAGCGGGGTGATCCTGATTTATCTCACGCTCACCATCCCCACCGTGATTATTGATGAATCGTTTCTGAGCTTTCTGGGTCTGGGCATCCAGTCTCCCCAAGCCAGTTGGGGATCCCTGCTCGCCGATGGTGCCGGTGCGATCAATCCGCTCAAAAGCTTCTGGTGGCTCCTCGTCTTCCCCGCTGCCGCCATGTCACTCACCCTCCTCGCACTCAACTTCCTCGGCGACGCCCTGCGGGATGCCTTTGATCCCCGCGGTTAGCCTGATGAGGAGCCACTCGAACAGGATGATCCCTTGAAATAACATCGCATTTTCCGCGTATTACGCAGTAATTTTTAACTCCTTTTGATATTCAGTGAGTTGCGTAATATTTGAGCGGCCATGAAAACCTGTTTCTCGACATGAGGAGAAAGAGGGGCATATTGGGCGGCAAGATGGACAGCGCACTTCGGCAGGTTATTGATGACACATTGGTTTCGTATGAAGCGGTTGGCGGGATGAATCATACGGACGGTCACAATCTTCCGTCCAAGCGGACGATGGGGCAGATTTGCGGTCAGTTGCTTCAGGTGTTGTTTCCTGGTTTTCATGATGAGCAGCCGATTCACAAGCGGGAGTTGGGGGATTTGACGGAGAAGCGTCTGGTGAAGTTGTCGGAAGGGCTCGCAGATCAGATTGCGAAGAGCCTTCAGGTGGCGGATCCGGCGTGTCCGAAGGCGAAGGCGAAGGATGTGTTGATGCGATTTTTGCAGTCCCTGCCGGAGGTGCGACAGCTTCTCGCGACAGACATCGCAGCCGCCTATGAAGGGGATCCGGCCGCATTGAGCAATGAAGAGATCATTTTGTCGTATCCCTGCATCGAGGCGATCGCGATCCAGCGGATGGCGCATATCCTGTATGTTGCCTGCGTTCCGTTGTTGCCCCGGATGATGACCGAGTGGGCGCACGCGAGCACGGGGATTGACATCCATCCGGGAGCCCGGATCGGTTCGCATTTTTTTATTGATCACGGCACCGGGGTGGTGATCGGGGAGACCTGCCGGATCGGTTCGCACGTGAAGCTCTACCACGGGGTCACGCTCGGTGCGCGGAGTTTTGCCAAAAATGAAGCCGGCAAGCTCGTGAAGGGAGGGAAAAGACATCCGAACGTGGAAGACCGGGTGACGATCTATCCGAACTCCACGATTCTGGGGGGGGAAACGGTGATCGGTGCCGGTTCGACGATTGGGGCGAATGTCTTTCTTATGCAGAGCGTTGCGGCGAACTCTCTTGTTTACTACGAGGAAAAACAACTCCGTATCGCGGACAAAATCGGAGCTCCGCGGGAACTCGAATGGTCTATTTAGATTACAATGCCACGACTCCGCTTGGCCGGGAGGCGCGGGAAGCGATGCAGCCCCTGCTCGATGAGGGCTTTGGAAATCCTTCCTCGATCCATGCCCTGGGGCGCCAGGCGAGAGCGGCCGTGGACGATGCCCGCGACTGTTTGGCCGGGGTGTTTGGAAGCAGGCCCCATGAGATCATTTTCACCGGGGGGGGGACCGAGTCCTGCAATCTGGGGGTGATCGGTCTCGCCCGGGCCCATGCCATGCGGGGCAAACACCTCATCACCTCCCCGATCGAACACCATGCCGTGTTGCACGCCTTCGAATACCTCAGGCATTTTGAGGATTTTGACGTCACCGTCCTCCCGGTGGACAGGTACGGGATCGTTGATCCGGACGTTCTCAAGGCGGCGATCCGTCCGGACACAACTCTCGTGTCCATCATGCATGCGAACAACGAGACCGGGGCGATCCAGCCGCTCGGGGAGCTGGCCGCCACCTGCCGGGAGCAGGGGGTTCTTTTCCACACGGATGCCGTACAGACATTTGGCAAGCTTCCGGTGAATCCTCACGAAATGGGACTTTCCGCCGTTTCGATCGCCGCCCACAAATTTTACGGCCCGAAAGGCGTGGGTGCGCTTTATCTTTCGGCGGGTGTTGCCATATCCCGGATCTCGCATGGGGGTGCCCATGAGAACACGAGACGCCCGGGCACGGAAAATGTCGCGGGGATTGTCGGCATGGCCGCGGCCGCAGCGGCGGCGGAACCGGAAGCCTATGAAGCCCTCCGTCCGCTCCGGGAACTTCTTTGGAACGGGATATCCGCCGTCTGCCCGGAAGCCATCCGCAACGGAGATCCGGATCGCTGTTTGTCCAACACCCTGAATGTCAGCTTCCCGGGAGCCGATGGGGAATCCCTGCTCATGGGCCTCGATCTGGAAGGGCTTTGTGTTTCCAGTGGATCGGCCTGCCTGGTGGGCTCCATCCAGGCTTCTCATGTCCTTGTGGCCATGGGAATCCCCGCTCCGATCGCAATGGCCAGCGTGCGATTTTCCTTCGGCAAGGAGACGACGGCGGCGGATATCCGGCGAGCCGTCCGGGCCGTGGAGCGGGTTCTTGAACTTCAACCTCTCAGCGCACAATGAAATACCACCAGTTGCTATTGAACTTTGGGCGGGCGGTCATGCGGCGGGTCAAAGCCCCGCCCGATGCCCTCAAAAAACCGCGCAAGCGTTCGCGGATGCGTCAGGATCCCCTGCTGGAGGATTTTGCGAACCAACTTTTGATTGCCGCCCACTGCCGGGGTCTGCACGTCACGGTGTATTGGAATCCCGGACTTCGGACCACCGCCGGTCTCGCGGTCTGGCAGGATCGTCGAATCATTCTCAATCCGAAACTCCTGGAATTTTCGGCCGGCGAGGTGCAGCGCACCCTGCGCCATGAGCTTGCCCACCTGCTCGCACAGCACCGTGCCGGACGCCGGCGTATTGCGGGCCATGGACCCGAGTGGCAGGCCGCCTGTGCGGAACTTGGAATCCCCAACGAACCCCGGTGCCATGACCTCCCCTTCAAACGCCGCAAAATCGAACGCAAATTTTTCTACGAATGCCCGGAATGCACAACCGTGCTGGCGCGCGTGCGTCCCCTCCGACGAAAGGTGGCCTGCGTGAAATGCTGCCAAAAGCACAACGGTGGCGCCTACCTGGAACGCTTCCGATTCCGGCCCGTCGGACCTCCGACAAAAATCGCCGCGTGACGGCCCAGGGGCAATCCCCGGGCAACAGGATGGCTTCCTCATCCTTTCAGCGACCCACGGGGAGCCGCCGAATAAAATCCGCTAGTCGAGTGATTCCTTCAAGGAACCCGTTGCCTTCTGCCCCGAATCAAAATTCAGAACCAGCATTTCGGGCAGGGCAAGCGACTCGACTTCCTTGAGTTCGTCGGCACTGCTCTTCATGAAGGCCGCAAGCTCGGTTTGGAGACTCATGGTTTTGTGGGTATTCCTGGCGGCCACAATGGAAAATCCGATGCGCCGGTTCGCTGAGATGAGTTTTTTCCTCTGGGCCTCAAGGTTGTGAAGCGTCCAATTCGCACCATCAATGGTGAGACGGCAGGTCTGGATGTTCAGGCCGAGCGCGGCGGCACCCTGCGGGTTTTCAAGCGCCTCTTTCGTCAGCAGGGCCTCCTGGGCTTCGAAAATCGTCTTGTTGGCTTCCGCGATGATCGCTTTGGCGTACGGAATGTGGACCGCCTCGATCTTGTCCATGTAGTTCCGTTGAATTTTGTCGAGCGCCATGAGCAGGACGGTGTAGGTCGCGTAGTATTTTCGAGCCAGATCTTTGTCCGGCTGGGCAAGCACCATCAGTTCCAGCTCCTTGGCGATAACTTGGATGGACCGAAAGCTCTGGGCCAGGCCGATAATGTCGTTTCGATCCGGTGCGACGCAGAGATTCTTCACGCCCTGGACGTCAATCGGGAAGCCCTGGCTCTGGAGTGCCTTGGCGATCCTTCCGGCCAGTTCATTGTTCTGTGATGTATAGTTCTGGATTTCCTTGTCGGCCTTTTCCCTCGTGGCGCGACTGTCGTCCTTGGAACGCTCGATCGTCTCGGCGGCGGCCGGGTTGCTCCGCTTGATTGCCAGGACATCCGCCTCGGAAATTTTCCCGAGTTCCTCGTTGCTGGCAATCCGCTTGCGGGCGGCCGCGATCATTTCGTCATTTTCGCGATAGGTCTTGATCAGGGAATAAAGTTCCGTGCTCCCCAACTCCACAGCCAAAGCTTCGAGCATCTGGGCAATGGAATTTTCATTCGAGAGGCGATCCTCGCGAAGCAACGACCGCTCCGGCAACAGGGCATTGCGATCCAGACGATCCGCGAGTTCCTGTGCCAGCCGGATTTTTTCCGGATTGGGAACCTCCTTGGACGGGGAGTCCGGCAGCAATTCGACACTCGTCCCGTTGGGTTTGATCACCGTGACCGCTTCCCGACCCCAGGCTTGCCGCCACTCTCCACGGACGACCCGCTGGAGCAGGCCGGATTGAAAAAGGGGATAGCCCAACCCAAGCGCAAGCAGCGCCAGAATGGCAATCGTGGACAACAGGGAGGCATACTTCCTCCCTCCGGATGGTTCACCCGAGTGTTTTGTGTGTCCCATCGCAAAAGGGTTGGTTGGCGGTCTGTTTGCACTGGCAGAGCCAGGCCGGACCGGTTTTTTCCACGGAAAATTTCAAGGGGGAAAACCCGGTCCCCTTGTGATGTCCATCGCAAAACGGCTGCGCGAGGGAAAGCCCACAGGTGCAATACCAGTAATCCTTACCAGCTTCCAAATCCACCATGATCGGACATTTGGCGGCAACGTGTGCGGTCATGCCCGCAAGTATCGTCACAATTTTGCAAAATCAAAAGGAAAAAACTCATTCCAGGAGGTCCTTTAATTCCCGGACTCTTCGAGCGAAAAGATCCAGGGCCGCTTGAACGGGAGCCGGTTGGCTCATATCGACACCGGCCGATGCGAGGGTTTCGATCGGATACCGGCTTCCCCCACTCTCCAAAAACGTCCGGTATCCCGTGGCGTCGCCGGATTCCAGAACCCGGGCCGCCAGGGCGGCCGCCGCCGAAAGGCCCGTGGCATATTTGTAAACGTAGAAGGCGCCGTAGAAATGGGGAATCCGGAGGCATTCGAGTTCCAGTGCGGGATCCAGGGTAAACCGTGGTCCGAAGTAGTCGGCGAGAAGTTTCCGATAAATCCGACGGAACGCATCCAGCGTCAAGGCCTCGCCAGCCTCCTCGGCGGCATGGATGTCCCGCTCGAACTCCGCGAACATTGTCTGCCGGTAAAGCGTTCCCCGCATGTCGTCAATCTGACGGTTGAGGATGTAGGCGCGGGTGCGGAGATCCCCGGTGGTTTTGAGCAGGTGTTCCGTGAGGAGGATTTCGTTGAATGTCGAAGCCACCTCGGCCAGAAAAATCGGATAGTGGTAGTTCTGGTAAAGCTGCGTGCGCCGGGAATACCAGGTGTGCATCGAGTGTCCGGCTTCGTGGGCGAGCGTATAAACATCGGAAAAAACGTCCGCCTTGTAATTCATCATGATGTAGGGCGGACTCGTATAGGTGCCATAGGAAAAGGCGCCGCTGCGCTTCCCCTTGTTCTCATAGCGGTCGCACCACCGCCCCTCCCGCAGCCCGTGGCGCAGGGTTTCCACATACTCCGCTCCCAGCGGAGCCACCGCCTCCAACACGCGCTCCACCGCCTGATCCCACGACACGTTGGCCTGCACGTTGTCCACCATCGGAACATACGTGTCGTAGTGGTGGATTTCCTCAAGCCCGAGCACCCGGCGACGCAATTCGAAATATTCGAACAGGGCATCCAGATTCTTCCGCACGGTGGAAATCAAACCATCGTAAACAGCCACTGGCACATCGTCCCCGAACAAGGCGGCCTCCCGCGCGGAGGGATAGTTTCTGGCACGGGCATGAAAAACATCGGCCCGCACGGAATTTGCCAGACTGGCGGCCAGGGTGAACTTGTGATCGGAAAATTCCCCGTAGAACTGGTGAAAGGCGGCTTTTCGAACTTCGGGATTCTGTTGCTGGAGAAAGGAGGAAAACGAGCTTTGTGTCAGTTCGCGTTCGTGTCCGTCTCCGTCGCGCACACTCCCGAATTTCATGTCCACATTGGTGAGCTGGGAAAAGGTCTCGCTGTGGCCGTTGATCGCACCAGAGCCCAGCGCGAGAAGCCGTTCTTCCGCAACGCTGAGGGTGTGCTGACGCAACCTCCGCACCTTGCGAAGCGGGATTGTCCAATCGGCCAGAATCTCCGCGGCAAGAAATTTTTCGAATGTCTCATCCGGAATCGCCTGGATATCGGGAGCAAGGAACGCAAACGCCTCACCCACCCTCACAAGCAGGCTTGCCAGCCGGGCCTCCCGATCCAACGACGCCGGATCCGAACTGTCCTCGGTCACCCGCAAGGCCGCAAATTGGTTCAGCCGCTCCACCCGCAGGCCAACGGATTTTTCAAACTCCAGGCACTCTGCCAGTATCCCGGCGGATTCCGCGAGACGATCACGAAATCGGGCGATGCCGGGAAATTCGTTTTGGAGAACTTTGAAATCCGCCTCCCACGCTTCGTCGTTTGGATAAAGCGGAGTCAGATCCCAGGTATCGGCAATGGCAACTTCAGAACGGGCTGGAATATTCGACATCGCGACGAGAATAGGCCGATTTGTTGCGGACTGCAAACAAGTCTCCGGGGGGGCAGCGATTCCGAAAGAGAGGGCGTGAGAGTTGATTTTTCTCTTTATGGACAAGGATTTGAGGGCGAGA